>JAZRLQ010000025.1:0-11444 GCA_045646925.1 Eubacteriales bacterium | reverse complement strand
CCCGGGAGTACTGTAATCGAAATTTTTTAACCGTAAACGCGTTCTTTGCGGTAACTCTTTTCCATGAGCCATTTTCATCACCCGTTCCATTATATCACAAATCGGCAGAGAAAACAAGTGTTTTCTCTGCCGAAATTTTGTGTTCGCAAATTCTCCGTTATGAACAACAGAAAAAGCGTTTGGCGTTTTTTATTTGCAGAAAGGATGATAACAGATGAATGCGATTATTTCAAACGGCAACTATACTGCCCGTGTGCAGTTCCCTGTGGAACGCAGACAGTTAGCCGGAGCGCTCTCGTATTTGCATGCGAATCACGCAAGTGCTGCTGTCATAATCATGACCGAGAGACACGCTGCAGCGATTAGCTTGAGCGCCGCAGGAGTTGCTTTCCATGTAAGCCATAAGTTTTTTTGATTTTTCTTTATAAATACGCGTCTTTGTTCAATAGGCAAACTTCGCAAGAAGCGGTTGATTGCCTCGGTCAAATCGATATTGGATGCAAAATCTTCACTTCCGACACCATCAGGGAGACATTCCGCAAGTTCATCGAGCGCAAGAAAATATTGTCCTCCTCCGCGTTTTTCTGCCTTATTTTGCTCCAGACGATTAAGAGCAAGCTGTCTTGTTATCCGTCCGAGAAATGCTTTTAACGGATTTGGCCTTTCGGCGGTATGGAATTCCACGCTTTCAAATAGGTGTCATTGACAATTTCTTTGGCATCTTCTTCATCTTGTATCTTGACGAATACTATACGAAGTGATATACTAAAATCAGAAATTCCATTTTATCAATCAAATTTTCGGAGGTAAATTATGAAAGCAGTCATTTCCGTTACAGGTAAAGATGGCGTCGGCATCGTTGCAAAGGTCAGCACGACCTGCGCGGAATACGGCGCAAACATCATCGACATTTCCCAGACTGTTCTGGACGGTTATTTCGCAATGATCCTGATCGCGGAGATCAGCGCGCTTCAGCTCTCCTTTGGCGACTTCGTGGATCTTCTCGCAAAGCTCGGCAAGGAGAACGGATTGCAGATCCACACCATGCACGAGGATATCTTCAACTGCATGCACAAAATTTAAAAACAGAGGTAACAGCCATGTCTATTGTAACCAGAAGTGATATTCTTGAAACGATCAACATGATTCAGCACGAGAATCTTGACGTCCGCACCATCACGATGGGCATTTCGCTTTACGACTGTGTTTCCGACGATATCGACAAGCTTTGCAACAACATCTACGATAAGATCACGCAAAAGGCAGAAAATATCGTCGCGGTGGGAGACGGCATCGGAAAGAAATACGGCATTCCGATCGTCAACAAGCGCGTTTCCGTCACGCCCGTCGCCCTCATCGGTGGGAAAGCAAACAGCGACGATTACGTCAAGATCGCAAAAACGCTTGACCGCGCGGGCAAGGAGATCGGCATCAACTTCATCGGAGGCTTTTCCGCTCTCGTTCAAAAGGGTATGTCCAAGGGAAGCGAGGCGCTCATCCGCGCGATTCCGCAGGCGTTGACGGAGACGGATTTTCTCTGCTCCTCTCTGAACGTCGCCTCTACCAAGGCGGGCATCAATATGGATGCCATTTACATGGCGGGCAAAGCCATCAAGGAATTGGCGTATCTGACCCGCGATAAAAACTCCATCGGCTGCGCAAAATTCGTCGTTTTCGCAAATGCGCCTGAGGACAACCCCTTCATGGCGGGCGCATTCCACGGAATCGGAGAGCCCGAATGCGTCATCAACGTCGGCGTTTCCGGTCCGGGTGTCGTTGCGGCGGCGATCAAGCGCGCAGGAAACTGCAGTTTCGGCGATCTTGCCGACATCATCAAGAAAACGGCATTCAAGATCACGAGCGTCGGTCAGCTCGTAGCGACGGATGCGGCAAAGGAGCTTGGCGTTCCCTTCGGCATCGTTGACCTTTCCCTCGCGCCGACTCCCGCAATCGGAGACAGCGTGGCAAGAATTCTTGAAAATATGGGGCTTGAGCAGTGCGGAACGCACGGCACGACGGCGGCGCTCGCTATGCTCAACGATGCCGTCAAAAAGGGCGGCGTGATGGCAAGCTCCTCCGTCGGCGGACTTTCCGGCGCGTTCATTCCCGTCTCCGAGGACGAAGGCATGATCGAAGCCGTCAACGTCGGCGCCTTGCATCTCAATAAGCTGGAAGCCATGACCGCCGTTTGCTCGGTCGGTCTCGATATGATCGCCATCCCCGGCGACACGCCCGTCGAAACGATCTGCGGTATCATCGCGGACGAGATCGCCATCGGTGTCGTCAACACCAAAACGACGGCGGCTCGCCTGATCCCCGCCTACGGCAAAACCATCGGTGACAGCGTGGACTTCGGCGGTCTGCTCGGCACGGCGCCGATCATGGAGGTCAGCCCCTTTTCAAGTGCAGATTTCATTCGCCGCGGCGGACACATCCCTGCGCCTATGCACAGCTTGAAAAACTGATCCCCAAATATCGTATTTTCTATTTACAAGTATTCAAGAATATGTTATAATCACCAAAATTCCTGACATTAAGCTGTTTGCTGCGTGAAAGGATGGGAATAGATGAAAAAAAGCACCCAATTCATTTGGCGTGATACTCTTAACGGAGTATCACGCCAGTTTTATTCGCCTGCGGCGAGTTGTATTGCTACGCAGTGATATTCGGCTTACGCCGAGTGATATTCGCCCGCTCACTGTGTGGGCGGTGCGAGCTTTCAAGACGAATAAAATATCACTGAAGCCGCAAGGCTTCAATATCACGATTGCGGTAGCAATCATATCACTCCGACGAAGTCGGAATATCACTCTTGCTTTCTCTGCAAATTTGTGTTATAATGGTGTTAACGAAAAGCCTCTCCCTTTGGGTAGCGAAGCGGCGCGAGGGGAGTGAATGACACCACGGTGTGGTTGTCAGAGCCCGAGCGTGACCGAGCCGCGGCGAGACGGTGGCGGCGAAGCCGACGGAGAGGGCAAATTGTTGCAACGACTACCCTCTCACCCGCTACCGCGGGAGCTCTCCCTAAGGGAGAGCCTAAAGATACGTGCATCTTTAGGCGTATGGGCTTTGCCCGATGCCTTTGTAATACAAAGGCGAAACCGGCGATAAAGGAGATATTATGAACTATCAAAAATTAATGACCGATTCCTTAACCTCCCTCTTAGATAGAAAGGAAAGCTTGAAATGCTCTTTTTTTGCAATATTGTTGCAAGGAACAAATTTTTATTCCGGTTACTGGGGCTTGTCGGACAATAATTTGCTGGGAGCAGTTTTGACGTTTTCAGGTACAGAAGTATCATACACAATAAAAGTGCCTTTAGAAATAAAAAAGGTCAATATCCGAAAGAGCCTTTTTCCAAAGCAATATATAGTGAAAATCAAATTTATGGAAGGAAAATCTTGTAAATTAAGAGTTCCTTTAAAAGCATACCAAATTGAAAAGCAGAAAGAAAATTTCGAGTTTTTTTGCAAGGAACTCACTGACAAATCGATATGATAACAAACCCCCGACAGATTTAAGGCCTGTCGGGGGGTACTTATTTGTTTCCTGCGGATCAAATTTGCAACATAGTAGCAACCTGATTTGTGATTTGCTGATCAAAACCGATATTGCCGTATTGGTCGTGGACGCGGTTTCCGGCATTGTTAGCTCAATAAATTTTCTTTCTTGGGACTTGAAAAATCGGTTTTTTGTGCTATAATATATATATAAATTCGATATGCAATATTTTGAGAGGTGTTATATGAAATTTGACGTAATTATCATTGGTGCCGGTCCCGGCGGTATTTTTACAGCATATGAATTGATGCAGCGAAAAGCTGATTTGAAGGTAGCGGTATTTGAAGCGGGACACGCTTTGAGCAAACGCCGTTGCCCCATTGACGGCGATAAAATCAAGACTTGTATCGGCTGTAAGAGTTGCTCGATTATGAGTGGATTCGGTGGCGCAGGTGCATTTTCTGACGGAAAATATAATATTACCAACGACTTCGGCGGTACGCTGTATGAGTACATCGGTAAAAAACAGGCGTTGGATCTCATGCGTTACGTTGATGAAATCAATCTGAAATACGGTGGCGAAGGCACGAAGCTGTATTCGACTGCAGGAACTCGTTTCAAGACGCTTTGCATTCAGAATGACTTGCATTTGCTGGACGCTTCTGTTCGTCATCTCGGAACCGATATCAACTATATCGTGCTTGAAAATCTTTATACTTATCTGCAGGATAAGGTTGAATTTTTCTTTGACACTCCCGTGCAAACGATAGAAGCCATCGAAGGTGGCTATACGGTTACTTGCAAAAACGGCTCTTATGAATGTGAAAAATGCATTGTTTCCGTTGGTAGGAGCGGAAGTAAGTGGATAGAAAAGGTTTGCAAGGATCTTGATATTCCTACGAAATCCAACCGCGTGGATATCGGCGTTCGTGTAGAATTGCCCGCAAATGTTTTTGCTCATTTGACCGATGAGCTGTATGAAAGTAAAATTGTTTACCGTACTGAAAAATACGGCGATAAGGTTCGTACCTTCTGTATGAATCCCAAGGGTGCTGTCGTTAATGAAAATACAAACGGCATTATCACTGTTAACGGTCATAGTTATGAAGATCCCGCTATGCAGACCGAAAATACGAATTTTGCGCTTTTGGTTTCCAAACACTTCTCCGAACCTTTCAAGGATTCCAATGGCTACGGTGAGTCCATCGCACGTCTTAGCAATATGCTTGGCGGTGGCGTTATCGTTCAGCGTTTCGGTGACTTGATTCGCGGTCGCCGTTCCACTGCAAGCCGTATGGAAGAAGCATTTATCACGCCTACGCTTCAAGCAACACCCGGTGATTTGAGTTTGGTTCTTCCTAAGCGTATCCTTGACGGTATCATTGAAATGATTTATGCTCTAGATAAGGTAGCACCCGGTACTGCAAATGAAGATACTCTTCTCTATGGCGTTGAGGTTAAATTTTACAATATGGAAGTTGATGTCAACGAAAAACTTGAATCCCGTTACAACGGACTTTATATCATCGGTGACGGAAGTGGTATTACACACTCGCTGTCTCATGCCTCCGCAAGCGGTGTTCATGTTGCAAGAGATATTGTAAAATGATTATGAAGTGAATAAAAAACGGTATAACTCCATGAGGGTTATGCCGTTTTTTATTCTCAAGATGATTTGTTGATATAAAGGAATCTAAAAAATCAAAAGCCCCATGAAAATTCATGAGACTTTTGGTATATGCAGGAGGGGGGATTGAATCTGTTTTTTTATTTTGCCGCAGTGTTTTCTTCCTTTTCTTTCGGGATCACAAGATCAAGAATGATGGAAACAAGGAAAACGACGGCTACGCAGTTTTCAGCGAAAACAGTGCGGAGGATATCAGGGAAAATGGCGAACATTACCGGCGCTTGCGTAAAACCAAGACCAATGCTGAGAGAGCCGCAACGGTAATATTTCTCTGAGAAAAACCACAAGCACTGACCATTTTCAAACCACTGATCACGATCGTACCAAACATCATAATGGTACAACCGCCGAGAACGGTTTCGGGAAGAGTTGCGAGAACTGCACCGACCGCAGGGAAGATACCGGCAACGATGATTCTTTCAGTTTTTATTGAATGAAATGAAGTCAAAAGAAATTGTAAGCAATCAATTAACACTTGAACATTTTTTGCCGATCATTTTACCATATAAATAAACGCTATTCAGCATCGGCTTTTAACAGAATTTCAAGCAACGTCTGATAGTGGTTTACTTTTTCCGTGAGATTTTCGATCTCTGTAGGGTGAACGTTGGGCTTTTTCTTTTGTGTTTCGAGCACCAATTTTGCCTTTTCCAAATTCTTCGTGACAAATTCAAGTGTGGTCATTGATTTACCTCTTCAAACAGTTTGTATTTTATCTTTCGCAGTACAAAATACGTTTATAATTATCTGACTCCGAACAAAAGATCTGCATAGGTCGGATACGGCCAAAATGCACTGTCGGTTATGCATTCCGCAAGGTCAACATCAGAACGGATTATTTTCATGAGAGAAAGAACATCCTCTTCAAATACTTTTGCAAGAGTAAGGTTGTCGTTATGCAATTTCGCCGCCTTGATAGAAAGCGCCAGCTCTTTCACACCTTTAAAAATGGAATCTGTTAACTCAGAAAGAATCTTCAAAGTTTCAGTTTCGTAAGCACAGGGCAAATTTTCGAGAGCCTGTTTTTTCTTAATAATGGAGGCGCCGAGTTGATTGCCATATTTACTGATGGCAGGGAGAATGTCCTTATAAACCATGTCTGCCATGGTGAGTGCTTCAATATTGATAACTTTGACATAAGTTTCAAGGTATATTTCATATCTTGCACGGAGTTCTCGCTCAGTAAATATTTTGTGCTTGCAAAAAAGCTTAATATTTTTATCTGCAAGCAAATGCGGAATTGCTTCGGGTGTACTTCGTAAATTGAGCAGTCCTCGTTTTTCTGCTTCTTTGACCCAAGCTTCATCATAACCGTTTCCGTTGAAGATGATTCTTTTATGCTCACGAATCGTTTTAACGATCAAGTTGTGTAGGGCATTTTCAAAATGTTCTGCATGCTCCAATTCGTCCGCAAAAACTGAAAGCGATTCCGCAACTGCGGTATTGATAACCGTATTACAATCTGAAATAGATTCCGAGGAACCGAGCATACGGAATTCAAATTTGTTACCCGTAAACGCAAACGGAGAAGTCCTGTTTCTGTCGGTTGTATCTCTCGGAAATTTGGGGAGAACGTGGACACCGATACGCATAAGGGATTTTTCCTGCGCATTGTATACAGTCTCCTTTTCAATAGCGTCCAAAATTGCTGTCAATTCATCTCCAAGCGACACGGAAACAATAGCGGGAGGAGCTTCCGCAGCACCCAAACGATGATCGTTTCCCGCTGAAGCAATAGAAACACGAAGAAGATCTTGATAATCATCCACAGCTTTCAATACCGCACACAGACAAAGCAAAAATTGAGCATTTTCATAGGGAGTTTCGCCTGGATTGAGGAGATTAATCCCGGTGTTCGTGGACATCGACCAGTTGTTATGCTTGCCGCTACCCGCAACTCCCGCAAAAGGTTTCTCATGCAACAAACAAACCATGCCGTGCTTTTTTGCAATTTTTTGCATTAATTCCATTGTCAACTGATTATGATCTGCTGAAATATTAGTTGTAGTAAAGATCGGCGCCAATTCATGTTGAGCAGGTGCACCTTCGTTGTGTTCCGTTTTAGCATAAACACCAAGCTTCCAAAGTTCTTCATCCAGCTCTTTCATAAACGCGGCTACACGAGGTTTAATTGCTCCAAAATAATGGTCGTCAAGTTCTTGGCCTTTTGGAGCGCGAGATCCGAAAAGCGTTCTTCCCGTAAAAATAAGATCCGGACGCTTATTGTAATATTCTTTATCGATAAGAAAATATTCCTGTTCAGGACCTACGGTTGTTTTTACAGAGGTAACGTCGGTATAACCAAAAAGTTTTACAATGCGCATTGCTTGGCGGTTTAAGGCTTCCATCGAACGCAACAAAGGTGTCTTTTTATCCAAGGCATCGCCTGCAAAGGAACAAAATGCGGTAGGAATACAAAGAACTCCGTCTTTTACAAATGCGTACGAAGTTGGATCCCAAGCGGTGTAACCACGAGCTTCAAAGGTGGCTCGAAGACCGCCGGAGGGGAATGAAGAAGCGTCCGGTTCGCCCTGTACAAGTTCTTTTCCGGAAAACTCCATAATCACACGTCCTGCATCGTCAGGAGTAATGAAACTATCGTGTTTTTCGGCTGTAATACCGGTCATGGGCTGGAACCAATGCGTATAATGCGTTGCGCCACGCTCAATCGCCCAATCCTTCATCGCATTAGCAACAATATTAGCTACAGATAAGTCCAAGCTTCTTCCATCTTTGATCGTTTTGATTAAGGATTTGTACGTTTCTTTAGGTAAACGTGCGCGCATAGTCGTGTCGTCAAACACATTGATTCCAAAATATTCTGAAACCGTTTTTGCGATTGTATCCATAAAAATGTTACCTCCGTGAAAGAAAGCAGAAAAACGAATATTCGCTTTTTCTGTTTTCTTTCATAATAATTTTCAGATAGCGTGAGATGAAGCGCGAATCGATAACGATTTGCGGTTATTCTTCACCTGTCCAACAATAAGTACATACTTTATCGCGATCAAGACCGATGGCTTCCAAAACGCCGTCTACGCTTTGATATCCGAGCGAATCAAATCCCAATTCCTCACAAATCGTTCGGATCAGACACTTCCCGCGTTCTGTCTTGGCATCGGCATATTCGGCAATGATTTCTTTTCCGACATCGCCTTCTTTTTGATGAATTACTTTTCGCGCCAGCAATTCCATTTCTGAATTACTGCGGGAGAAATTCAAAAATTTACAAGAATACATGATGGGCGGACAAGCAGAACGCATATGAACTTCCTTGGCGCCGGATTGATAAAGGAAATCTACTGTTTCACGCAATTGCGTTCCTCGTACAATAGAGTCATCTACCAAAAGTAAAGATTTATCTTTAATCCGTTCAGGTACGGGAATCTGCTTCATTTCAGCAATTAAATTTCTGATTTCTTGATTGGAGGGGGTAAACGAACGAGCCCAAGTTGGCGTATATTTGATAAACGGACGAGCAAAAGGCTTCTTTGACCAATTCGCATAACCAATTGCGTGAGGTACGCCCGAATCCGGAACGCCTGCAACATAGTCTACATCGGGAATACCGTTTTCAGATGCTTCGTTTTGCGCCATGATTTCGCCGTTTTTGCAACGCATAACTTCGACATTGACACCCTCATAGTTAGAATTGGGATAGCCGTAATAGGTCCACATAAAAGCGCATATTTTCGTTTTTTCTTTAGGTTTCGACAATTGTTCAATGCCTTCAGCCGAAATTTTTACAATTTCCCCGGAGCCAAGATGATAACACATCGTGTAACCGAGTTTTTGGAAAGCAAACGATTCTATGCAGGTGCAATATCCGTTTTCATTTTCTCCAACCACAACGGGTAATCTGCCAACTTTATCTCGGGCGACAATGAGAGAATTTTCCATCATCAGAATAATCGTGCATGAACCGTCAATGACTTCTTGCGCATAACGAATACCATCAACAATATTATCGCACTGATTGATCAACGCGGCAGTCAATTCAGTGGAGTTTACTTTCCCGGAGGACATCGCCATGAATTGGTGTCCTGCGGTCGAGAATGTCTTGCTGACGAGTTCTTCTGCATTATTGATAATACCAACGGTAGCAATAACAAAAAGACCAAGATGGCTTCGTACCAAGAGCGGTTGCGGATCTGAATCCGAAATACAACCGATACCGGCTATTCCACCCATATTTTTCAAATCATCTTCAAATTTTGTGCGAAAAGGCGAGCTTTCAATGTTGTGAATCTGACGCTGATAGCCAATTTCCGTGTCATAAAAAGCCAGTCCGCCACGCTTCGTTCCCAAATGGGAATGATAGTCTGTACCAAAAAACACATCGTATTTGCAATTTTTATTTGATATAGCTCCAAAAAATCCGCCCATATATCATGAATCCTTTCAAAAAATTAAAATACGGAGGCGATCATACCGAATCGCCCCCGCATAAAAGGCGATTATGCGAAAAACAGTTTGTTCAACGTCATCGGATCAACATATTCGCCATCTTTATAAACGCGCATATTGCCGGAAGCGATTTCGTCAATCAGCATGACATTACCATCTGCATCATAACCGAATTCAAATTTAATGTCGTAGAGATCAAGACCTTTCGCTTTCAAATCGTCTGCAACGATTTTGGTAATTGCCTGTGTCTGTGCTTTGAGGGAATCATACTGTTCTGCAGTCATCACGCCAAGATCAACCAAACCATCCTTTGTAACGAGCGGATCACCTTTCGCATCGTTCTTAAAAGTTGTTTCTACATAAGCGGGAAGATCCTGACCCTCTGTGCAATAGTCGGAATAACGACGATAGAAAGAACCAACGGCTTTATAGCGGCAGATAACCTCCAAACCCTTGCCAAATACTTTTGCGGACAAAACTTCCATCGTGGTATTTTCAAGGTTTGCGGAAACATAATGGGTACGAATGCCTGCAGCGTTGATTTTTTCAAAGAAATAGATCGACATACGGAGATTTACATCGCCAACGCCTTCGATCGTCAAGCCAACAGTATTTTCGCCCGGATCAAAAACACCGTCTTTGCCAGTGCAATCATCTTTGAAGAGCAGCAAGCAGTTGCCATTAGGGAGTTCATAAACGTTTTTGGTTTTACCGGTGTACAAAAGTTTCAAGTTTTCCATAGTGTGATACCTCCGCATTTGTTGTTTATTATGAATTTTGTAATTTGATATGATTCCGACAATCAAAAAAGGGCATAACTACCCCCTTGGAATAGCTATGCCCAGACGGTCGGCTCATATTATCCTTTGCTCCATTGCGGTTTATCCGCTTCCGTCAGTCACAAAAGATCTAAATATCGTTTATATTATACATGAAAAAAGGAAGAATGTCAATAGTTCTATCAGAGTTTTTGTTGTAATGTTCAAAATAATAGATTTCAGTTCGTGAATTATTACCATCAGAACCGTAGGCTGTTTTCATTCTTCAGCAATACCAAGAACACGTCCACAGCAGTAAATACTGTCGTTCGAGGTCAGCTTGATCGGCTTATACGCCGAATTATGGGAGATCAGGCATTTAAGGAATATTATTTCATGTGGTCTGCGGGCGATTGGGCTCACGGAACTTATCACGTTAACGTTTCCCGCTCAAAATCGCTTTTCGACGGGTTCAGCAATTACAGAACCATTCTCCAGACGGGAGACTGTGATTTTGCGAACGGCCCCGGTCACAACGGTTATTTCTATCTTGCCGAGCAGGACAGATATCTGATCGTTTACCACCGTCACCACAACTGCGTCCGCGCAGGCAACGCCCGTTTTATGTGCATAGACGATATGCCTCTTGACGAAAACGGAGACGTTTTGCCCATCAGCATGACGAAGGAATGGAAGATGGCTACATCTATTACATAACTACGCGCCAAAAAGCCAAGCCGAATTTCGACTTGGCTTTTTAGCAATGGATTCGGTTCAGCGCGAGCATACGAAGGCTCATTCTTCCCTTTCGGGAATAAAAACGGTATAGAGATCGTTTTCGGGATCGTTGCCGCCTGCGGAGGCAAAATCGACGAGCGTCATGCCATCCGCTTCCATGCGAAGAAGCTCTGCGCCGTTGGATTCGCGCAGGCGCGGAACTGCCTCGGGAGCGATCGGTTGCCAAAGCTCGCCGCCGAAATGCGTATCGTGCGCCATGAGGAGCGGGCCGTATTCCACCGAAACATAGCGTTTGCCATCGATCCGATGGCGCATAACTCTGATCTCCTCGCGAAGCTCCCACGTGATCTCG
>JAZRLQ010000024.1:0-5115 GCA_045646925.1 Eubacteriales bacterium | reverse complement strand
GGACCTGCGCCGATGATGAGAACGGTATCATCCTCGGTGATCTCCGAAATCTTCGCCGCCCAATAGCCCGTGGCAAGAACATCGCCCACAAGCAAAGCTTGTCTGTCGGTGACAGTATCGGGAGTCTTATTCAGCCCCTGGTCCGCAAACGGCACACGAACGTACTCCGCCTGACCGCCATCGATGCGGCAACCGAGCGCCCAACCGCCATTTTTGTCGGTGCAGTTGTTGACGAATCCCTTCTTGCAGAAGAAGCACTCGCCGCAGAAGGTTTCCACATTCACCGTGACTCTGTCGCCGGGCTTTACGTGTGTAACAGCCGAACCGACTTCTTCCACAATGCCGACCATCTCGTGACCGACCGTGATTCCTTCCACCGCTCTCGGCACGCTGCCGTGCTTGATATGTAAATCGCTCGAGCAAATGCTCGCAAGCGTGACCTTGACGATCGCGTCGCGATCGTGTTGTATGATCGGCTTGGGCTTCTCAACCAAACCGAATTTTCCTTTTGATATATATGTGTAGGTAATCATATTTTCTCCTTATACATTCGTCATCTTTTGACATTCTCAAGCATTTAATATAAAACGATCTCACTCGATTTCACGGGTTCGGTATCGCGTCACAAGCGTTCCGTTTCTGTTTTCGACATACATAAGCTCAAAGCTCTTCAACATTCCATCCATAAATAGCGGCTTATCTTCAGCGCCACCTATTAAAGCAGATTGAACGAGAGACAATTCATCCACGCAGTCCGCGCGAAGAAAATGTCCGTTGATGATACTACCGCCTTCGAGAACATAGAACTCCGGAGAGAGATGTGTGCTCAAAATATTCAGCGCCAACGGCACATCAATTTCCGTTTCACCCGCAAAGAAATAAGATATCTCCTTCTCTTCGAGGTAGGAAAGATATCGAGGATCCACTTGTTCGGTTAGCACCTCGATGATCATCGCCCCACTGTAACCTTCATCATCATCTTCAATAACATTAGATTTCCAAGCTTTGATACATGTTCATTTATAACTCCTTGCGTATCGGTAATTACGTTCTCACCATTACTCATTTTTGTTCTTACTCTTTCCACGACGATGGATCGAGGTAATCATTGTATATCTTCTATTATATCACAAAATTCGCGATTTATCAATTCTATATCGAGGTTTATCTGAATTGTTTTTAACTTGATATTAAAAAGCCACCACGAAAACCGTGGTGGCTCATTTCATCTTTGCTATTAAATTTGCAGATTCTGTGCCTGCTCTTCATCGTTCCGACACATTATTTAAGGAATCTTACAAATCGATCCCGTATTTTGAAGATATACAGCCTTGCTATTCTGCCGTAAAAAATATCGCAAATGATATACATCAGATTGCCAACGGCAAAAAATGCGATATAAATAACCTTCGGAGGAATCCCGAACACATTTTCAACCGTAAAACCGAGCAGTTCTCCGAGAAGAAGGATCATACCTGCGTAAACGGCATTGAAAAGAATCAGCTTCGGAATCCAAGCCATCCACGGTATCTTTTTGCATACCCGTTCAAAGCCGAATTTCGATATCGGCATATAACCGAACAGAAGCAGAAACATCCACGTGGCGGACGCCTGCGGCATAAGCACGAGCGAAAGCGCGGATATCACGGAGAATACCAGAAACGCGTACCTGTATCCCATTTCCAAAAGGCAAAACAGAACGAGCGCAGATGCCAATAACGCGGCGCTCATATCCATGACGTTGATCAAAAAACCAACGGAAAGAAAAATCGTACCCAGCGCGCCGCACAAAGAGGCAAGCGCGATTTTTTTCGTATTTCTCATATCAGCAGCAAGAGAGCAGGTCGCCGCCGCAACATTCGCAGCAGCAATCCAATTCCAACAAACAGCAACACAGATCACAAGCATCCGCTTTTTTTCCGCGACTTTGAGAAGAGGTAAAATCGCGGATATTCTCCGCGGCGGCGCGATATTCTTCATTCGAGGGATCCAAGCGATGAGCCTCGTCGAAAAATTTCGAAGCTTCAAAATACCATCCGCGCGCACGGAAAACGACACCCTTCAGAAAATGCCACTCGGCGTTTCTCTCGGACGGCGCCACGGAATTCAAACGGATCTCCGCCTCATAGAAATTATTCGCTTCTATAAAGCTTCTGATTTCGTGCAGATTTCCTTCGGTAAATCCGCATCCATTGCTTTCGCCGCTATGACTGCGAGCTTCCTCGCGACGCCATTTACGAATCGTTTCGTAAGCCTCGTTGATCTCCTTCATTTTCTCTTCCGCAAGATCTGCGAGCGGTGAATTGGTATAATTGTCGGGATGGTACTTTCTCGCAAGCTCGCGATACGCTTTTTTCACTTCTTCATCGGTCGCCGTTCGGTCAATACCGAGGATTTTGTAGGGATCGTTCGCCATCTGTTCGTTCCTTTCCAAACGCTAAAGAGATCGCTTTCTCCATACCGTCGTAAATAATATTTTCAATACAAGCACGCAACACGCCGCGATCGGAAAATTCAATCAGATCAATGGCGCGCATAATGGAAGCCGACTCCATCGCCATCACGCCCCGAAGCGAAGAATCCTTCAACGCCACGAGTGCGTTTTCACCGGAAAAGCTCTGCAGAAAAGGATTGTATGCTCCGCTTTTTCGGTCATCCTCAAGATCGAAGATCGCATCGGTAAGATAGACCCATCTGCCCGTATGCAGACCGATCTCGTACGCGATCCGCGCCTCCGCGCCGTCCAACCCGTAAGCCAAAAGCTTTCCGAGCATATCTCCGAAAATGTCGGCAGGCATATCCGGCACGCCGCAGTTTTCACTCTCCAACACAGAGAGCGCACGCATAGCGTCCGAAACGATATCGTCAATATCCCGCAGAACTCTGACCGCGCGCTTCTTGATTCGGAACGCAAACGGACGGATCACACGGGCAAAAAAGCGTTTCCAACCTTTTTCATCGGAAACCGTATCCTCAAGCTTATGATAAGTGAGGACCGCGCTGACTCTCGCCGTATACGAAAGCGCGTCATTGTCGTCCATAATCGGACGTCGGCGCAGTGGATGCAAAAAGCATCTTCTGCGCCGCACGTTAACCTCCGTTCGCGCAAGCGCCATACGCGTAAGCGCGAAAAAGGTCATATCATAACTGAGCGTCACGCGGGAAAGACCACCCGTATGCTTTTTCATCGAGTGGCAAAGCCCGCAATATACGCTCTTATAAAAATCATATTCCTTGACCCGAAGCTCCGGGACGAAGGGCTTTACATAACCAAACACAGATTCGGTCGATTATACCTGAATGCCGTAGTAGTAGTAAAAAATCATCTGATAGTAGTAGTCAACGTAAGGAGAGAGGAAGGTCTTCTCCATAGTGTACTTATCAGTGATCGTGGTTTCGATAGTGATGTCATTGAAGAAGGATTCAACGTACTTTTCGTAGTTGTCGTATTCAACGGTTTCTTCGAAATCGGCAAAGTGTTCGTAATATTTGTTTTCAACGTTCTTGTCGTTTTCGTCCTTGATGATATTGCCGTTTTCATCCTTTTCGAATTCTTCGTAAACGCCTGCCTTGAGGTCAACTCTCTTAACGATGTACTGGTAGTCGCCGGAAGAAATAACCTCTGCGTACATTTCACCTACTTCGAGGTTCTTGATCTTGTCGGTAACAGTGCTGTTGATGAAGGTACCTTCCTTATCAACGAACCAACCTTCAGAGAATTCAACGGAATAGTATTCATCAGAATACTTTGCGATCGCTTCTTCGAAGGAGAGGGGATTTTCCTTCTTGGTCAATTCAGCAAGAATGGAAGCGCCGAGGTCCTGCTTGCTTTCTTTTTCTTCAGTAGTCAGTGCTTCAGTCTTGTAGGAGTCGCCGTCAACTTCAACTTCCTTGCCGTTTTCGTCCTTTTCCTTTACCTTTGCGATCACACGGTTGCCGTCTTCGTCAAGAACGACCTTGTTCTTCATATCAAGAACGATATACTGGTAACCAACGAAGTGTTCTTCGTAGTAGGTCTTGAGATTTTCTTCAGTTGCCGCGAGAGCTGCGCCGTCTGCGCAAAGAGCCTTGAAGAGCATTTCGGATCTTGCAACCATGGGCTCGTAAACGTTGTAGTAGGTAGTAGCGGTGTAACCGTAGTACTGCTTGTAAGCGCCCTTACCGCCGTTTTCCTTTTCGGAGGTCTTGATGCTGGTCTGATAACCGTCAAGAGTATCCTGAGAAATAGCAAGTCCATTTGCTTCAAAAAGGTACTTTTCAACGAGGACAGCCTTTACCTGATCCATTACAAGTTCCTTGTAATACTGCTCATTGGTCTTTTCCGCATCCTCGGAAGAGGTCGTAGACCAGAAGCTTGCCGTATCCTTGGAGGTCGTGTAGAGGAGGTTGCAGAAGAAAATACGTTTTCTTACTTTCATGAGCAGATCGAATTCTTCTTCGCTGATGGTGTAGGTCTTTCCGTCTTTTTCAAAAGACATAACGACCGTCTGCGACTTTTTGTTGCATCCCGCGAAAAGAACCGTTGCCATGCAAACAACGAGAACAGACGCGATCAGCTTGATAAACAGGTTTGTGTTTTTCATGTTTTTCTCCTTAATGATGTTTTTTATCCGAATATCGCCGAAAGAAACGATACTTTTTCTATTATACAATGCTTTTTCAAAAAAATCTATAGTTTTTTGAATTTTATTTGCAGATATTTTTTTAACAAATCGTGAATAAATCCGAGAATCGGCTCGGAACGCTTTCTTTTGCAAAGAATATGCGGTTTATCCGTCGGTCTGATGAGGACTCTGCCCGGATATTGCGCAGCAATCTCCGACCACGTCACCACATCGAGTGTGGAAGGATAGATGATCACGTCATCACGATTCTGATCGATCTGCAAGAATCCGCACTCCGCTCCAAGTGAGCGTACGAGCGAAATATAGAGCAGAGACTCGACGGAATTTGGCATATTGCCGTAGCGGTCAAGCAGCTCGTCTGCGATATCGTCCACGTCTGCCTCGTTTTCGATAGCGGCGATCTTCTTATAGATATCGATTCGCTGCGCCGCCGACGGAACGTATTCCTCAGGGATATACGAATCCTTTCCGATATTGATCACGCACTCCG
>JAZRLQ010000023.1:0-2794 GCA_045646925.1 Eubacteriales bacterium | reverse complement strand
AGCGCGTGCGCTTCTTTATAGATGGGCGTACCCTTATGCGCTTCCGCGCCATTATTGAGAAGTCCCACACGGGGATTTTCAACACCCATAACACGGTTCATATAAATAGAGCCGAGGTGCGCAAACTGTACGAGGAACGCGGGCGTTACCTCCGCGTTCGCGCCGCAATCCAGAAGGAGCACGGGCTTTTGCATGGGGATCACGCTTGCGAGCGCCGCTCTGCGAACGCCCTCGGCGCAATGAACGTAGCCCGTTGCGCCGATGAAAAGCGCGCCCGTATTTCCTGCGGAAACGACGGCGTCACCCTTCCCTGCGGCAACCATTTTCAGCGCGGTTGCCATGGAGCAGTCTCTGTGCTCACGGCGTATGCTCAGGGGATTGTCCTCCATGGTAATCACATCAGGCGCATGAACGATCTCAAACTGTCCCTCCGCATTTTCAGCGGCAAGCGTTTCCTTGATCTTTTCCTCGTCTCCAACGAGCACGATATCCTCGCCGTATTCTTTTTTTGCCCATACCGCGCCGCGGACGAACTCAGAAACCTCTTTATCGCCACCCATAACGTCCAAAATGATTTTCATATTTTTATTCCTTTCCTTTCATATGAAAGAGATATCCTATTCTAATACATATACGATATATTATATATCTTTTTATTTTGTTTTTCAATATATAAAAGGAAAAATTCTTTTTAAAAAGCAAAAAATCAAGGACAGTTTTTAAAACTGCCCTTGAAATTGAGGTTTTCTCTTATTTCTGATCGTCTTTCTTGCTCTGTTCAAGCTTTTCATCCACTTTGTCAAGAGTCTTTTTAGCAAAATCTCTGCCGCCGAGACCGAATGCCAAAGCGAAGGAAACTGCGATTGCAGCGAGTGTGAGAACGAAAGCGGTGTTTACGATCTCGGTAGCGATGCCGAGCTGGCTGAGGATCATGAAGCCTGCAACGGTATAGATCGCAACCTTGGCAACGGTAGCGATCGCGGTTGCCTTGGGGTTAGCCTTAACAAGGAATGCTTCGAGCATTGCAGCGCCGACGAAAGCAACGAACGCAATGATAGCAGCCTTGATGACCATGGGAAGGTAGCTTACGATCGCAGCAACGATGGTCGTGAAGATGGTCAGATTCAACGCTTCAATGCCCTGCGCAACAACGAAAACGATGATAACGGTTCTGACGATGTTTACAACGACCTTGGTTGCGGAAACCTTGATCTGGGGAATAATCTTCTTAACGAGGCTATCAAAGCCGAGCGTAACAAGAAGGTTTGCGAGAAGCGTGCAAACGATGCTCGTAACGAGAAGACCGCAAGCGATCACAACAACTGCGAGCGCGATGGAGGGAATTGCGCCGAAGATGGCATCCACGATTCTGAGAGCAGGATCGGAAATGGCATCGATATCAAGAAGAAGAAGAGCCTGAACAACGGTAACGAGAATGATCACGCCCATCATAACCTTAACGATCACGTCGGAAAGGAGAACGGGCTGAGCGTTTTCATCGTTTCTGCGCGCGAAGCTGTCGATCTTCGTCTTACGGAGAAGAACGGAAACGATCTGACCGAGAAGAACTGCAACGAAGATACCGATATAAAGAACGATACCTGCTGCGATCAGCTTGGGAAGATACTCGATGAAGGTGGTTACGAAACCGTTGATGGGGGAGGATACGCTGGTGATGCCGATAGCGGCAAATGCAGAGGGAAGGAACATCAGGAATACGATGAGGTAAACGAGTTTACCTACAAAGGACAAGGAAGTTCCGCGCTGACCTTCGTTGATGCCCCATTTGTCGAGCTTTTGATCGAGCTTGATGAGCTTCAGAAGCTTTGTTACGAGAAATTCCGCAACACCTGCAGCCACAAATGCAACCAAAAGGAAAACAATGAAACGAACGAGGTCAATTTCCCAAATGCGATTCATAACGTCTAAGATTTTGTCAAACATATGAAATCTCCTTATAATATATTTTTTAGGATGTCAAGATTATACACTTTTTCCAAGATTTTGTCAACCACATCGTCAAAATCAATATAACAAATATAGTTATATCAAGATCAATTTACTTGTTTATTTTTTACGAAAATAATATTTTTTTCAAGCACTTGTCCCTTTTTTCGATTTTCTTCCCATCATTTTTATAAAGATCTTTCAGCGTTTTGACGAATCACGGGACACGCACGAACAACGTCTCCATACAACGCGGCTGACAGGCGAAAACGGATAAAAAAGAAAGCCCCCAAACAGACCGCAAAAAATCCGATGCGACTTTCCTTCAATACTTCTATTCTGTTTTTGAGAAAAGAAAAAAGGGAGCATTGCCCAACTTCTCATAAGGAAGTTGGGCAGTTTTATTCGCCTTTGGCGAGTGATATTGCACACAATTGCATTGTGTATGCAGTGATATTCGGCTTACGCCGAGTGATATTCGCCCGCTCACTATGTGAGCGTTGCGAGCTTTCAAGGCGAATAAAATATCACTGAAGCCGTACGGCTTCAATATCACTATTGCGACAGCAATAATATCACTCCGACGAAGTCGGAATATCACTCTTGCTTTCTTTGCCAATTTGTGTTATAATGGTGCTAACGAAAAGCCTCCCTCCGAGAGGTAGCGAAGCGGAGCGAGGGCGTTGAATGAAAGCCTAAACGGCTTTCAGATCCCGAGTGAGACCGAATCGCAATGAGACCGCCGGTCCCTACAATTGCACCAATTCATTACCGCGTAAATCCCCATTTATCAAAAAACCCCGACCTTGTGTTGTGCCCCAAATTGTACGGACAGTACAAAAACACC
>JAZRLQ010000022.1:0-8594 GCA_045646925.1 Eubacteriales bacterium | reverse complement strand
CCCGCGAATATCACGATGCATACAGAAAATATCTCATCAACGAACGCTTCGCGAATATTCCGCACCCCCTCGTTATCAATAGCTGGGAGGCGGTCTACTTTGAATGCACACCCGAACGTTTGCTTCCCATCATTGATGCGGTTCGCGGAACGGGTATCGACACCTTCGTTCTGGACGACGGTTGGTTCGGCTCACGCAGACATGACAAGGCGGGACTCGGAGACTGGACGGTCAGCCCCGAGGTATTTCCCGACGGTCTAACTCCCGTCATCGATTACGTTCACAATGCGGGAATGAAATTCGGTATTTGGTTTGAGCCTGAAATGGTAAATCCCGATAGCGATCTTTACCGCGCGCATCCCGATTGGGCGATTTCCATGCCCGATTCTCAGCCGTGTCTCTCTCGCCGTCAGCTTGTACTTGATATCACGCGTGAGGATGTGCGCGATTATATCGTGGAGGCGGTCTCCAAAATTTTGCGTGAAAACGCGATCGACTACGTGAAGTGGGACTTCAACCGCGCCGTGACGGAAAACTTTTCCCGCGCGCTTCCCGCAGGAAAACAGCAGGAAATGCACCATCGCTATGCGCTCGGACTTTACGATCTTTGCGAAAGACTTGTGAACGGATTCCCGCATATCTTCTTTGAAGGCTGCGCGGGCGGCGGCGGTCGATTCGATCCCGCGATCCTTTACTATTTCCCGCAGATCTGGGCGAGTGACGATACCGATGCTTATATGCGCACGCAGATCCAATACGGTACCTCCATCTTCTATCCGCTTTCCGCGATCTCCTGCCATACCTCTATCTGTCCCAACCATCAGACCGGCAGAACGACGCCATTCACCACTCGTTCGGATATCGCGCACTTGGGTGCGACGGGCTACGAGCTTGACACGACGAAGATCACGCCCGAGGAAGTGGAAGAGATCAAGGTCCAGGTTGCAGAATATCGTGAAATGGAGGATCTCGTGCTTCACGGCGATCTTTATAGAATGGAAAACACCTTTGATTCCAATTATTTTGCAGTGACGGTCGTTTCTAAGGATAAATCGAAGGCAAAGGTCACCGCTATGCGCGCTCTCTGCCGTCCCAATGATGAGCATAAGCGTATCTTCCCGCGCGGACTCGACGCCAAGGCTATCTACGAGGTCAAAAACAGAGATTACGGAATTTGCCTGAAGCTTTCCGGCGCTTCGATCATGAACGTCGGTCTGGTATTGCCCCTCAAAGCGGCAAATAATCAAATGCCCACCGATTTCAAAACCTTCGTCTTTGATATCAAGAAAGTATAACGATACCATAAAAATGCCCAACCTCTCATAAGGAGGTTGGGCATTTTGCGTTTAGGTATTCAAAGCATTAAATAGTATTTTCTTGTTCCGCAGAAGATTGAGTCCGAGCAGAAAAACGATCGCGCAGACCGCAGAACCGCAAGCGGCATTGAATATGCGGATATCGGATTTCGGCATATCTCCGAACGATACGAGCATAGAACGCTGTAAGGTAAATATCGAAACGCAAGCCTCTGCAAAGGATATATTACGAAGAGTAATAAGCTTTGCCGAAGAGCTTTTTCTCGCTTTGATCAGATTGAAAATGGCGAGGGTTATCTTGATAAACGAATATGCCGCCAGTGCGATCATCACGATCTCATGCATGACGATCCCCTTATCTCGTGCAATGGTGAGTATGACCGTGCCGACAAGAGACAGTGATAGCAATATCAGCATGATCCCCACGAACTTCGTCAAAAATCCGTTTTCTTTCTTTATCTGAAGCACGGCAAATCGAACGATACTCAAAATTGCGTAATAGATCCCGATGGTAAAGAGCCAATCAGAATGCGTGATGATACCGAAGAAGATATGATAGGCGCCGAAAGCTATATTGGAAATCAGACTATGGATGGGAGAAAACAGCTTTTTATGCATGGTTATCTCGCGCTCCCAATACGCAATCGCCGATCATTCTAATGATAAAATCCATATCGTCCGCGCAATCCCCATCAAGCCATTCCATGATGATCGCGAATAAGCCGTTCAGATAAAATTTGATCACATAAGTGCGCTCCTTTTCGGGAACGTAAAAACGAGAGAGGATCGGATCAAAAATATATTTGAACATTTTGTTATGTACTTCATCCATGCTCATCGTTTTGAAATGCTTGATGGCAATTCGGAAAATACGGCGATTTTCCTTGACAAAGGTCAGATACGGCGTCAGGTATTCTCCCGTTATGAAGATCAGTTCCTTGCGATCCAAGGTATGTATTCTCGAAACCACGGCATTTTTTTCAATGCCGTAGTAAGCGAAATGCTTGTCGAGGATATAGCGCGTCGTTTCCTTCAAAAGATCCGACGTATTTTCATAATGGAGATAGAAGGTCGATCGGTTGACACCCGCCGTCTCGCATATCTCCTTGACTGTGATATAGGCGAAATCCTTCTTTTCCAGAAGTGTCAAGAGAGCTTCGTCCATTTTGATTGCCGTATTGAAGTATTTACTTTCGTTTTTGTGCATCAAGGGGATCCTCCCGAGCGGTTATTTTTCCTCGCTGATTTCTCTCGCAAGCTCCACGATTTCGAACGCATACTTTTTCTTGCCGGCTTCGAGCATTTTCTTGTAGATCGGATAATTGATTCCGCAGCAAGTAAAGCCGATCACGCCGATGGCGATGCCGAGTATCATGAGAGGTGTCGTTCCACCGATCACCTGCATGGCAAGGGACATTCCCGTGCCCGCAACGAGTGAGGAGACGATCCCGAAAATAAGAGCGAAGACGTTGGCGGGTCGTTTTGCCTTTGCGTCAAGCTTCTTCAAAGCAAGAATTTTGGAATGCTCCTTGGGTGCGTACTCCTTTGCGATGGATTCTGCGTAAATTTTGTCTGTGTTCATATTTGTTCCTCCTTTTGTTTTGGTGTCTTCATGATAACATCTTTCGGGAGGGAACGGAACAACACGTTTTTTGCAATCTGTTGATTTGAGAAAAATGCCGCGGTTCTTTGTCGGAATCGCGGCATTAGGTAATGTTTGAAAAGCTTTATTTCAGCCAATCTTTGAGCGGTGTATTGGAAACGACCTTCGCGCCCGTTTCGGAGAGGGAAAACACCGTCGCCATATTTTCCGTTTCAGAGCTCATGATATAAGTGATCAATCCGTCTTTGCTGACGATAACGTTGACTCCGTTGTAACCGCATAGCGTTTCGTATTGCGAGGTGCCTTCTGCGATCGCCCCGATAAATTGCTCGTAATCCGTTTGTGAATCGGAGCATATATTGGTTTCGCTCGGACGGTTATCGAAAAGAAATTCGGTTTGAAAATTCCAATGCGCCCATTGGTTGATGACGGTCCATCGTCCGTTGCGTGCGTTTGATGACAAACGAGTACCCATCGGAAGAAGAGCAAATTTTGCGTCGGAGGCTTCGTAGACGGATCTCAAATGATCCCAGATATGCGGATCCTCCTCTGCTCCCGTATAAAGTCCGTGGTGAGCGATTTGCAGAATATCGGCACGAAAGGCGTCTGTTTCGTATGCCGAAAAAACAGCTTCCGCCGCATTGTTTCCTGCGTCACCTGTATGCAGTACGCGGGCACCGGAAACGTTGGCGATGAATATCAGACTGGTGTCGTTGTAATAATCGATGAAGGGTAGCATTTCGGGCGTATAGAGCATTTCCAAAGTCAAATTATCGAAATGATATTTCAAACCTGCGTGTGGGGTGACGTGTACGGCGTTCGGATAATATATACGGATGTGATTTGAAAAAGCGACGACGTCGCAATCGACGGAAGAGAGGACGTTTGTATCTGTCGGAAAGGAATACAGTACGTAAGAAATATCGGTCGTTTCCTTGAATTTTTCGGAAAACGTCATGAAAGCGCCGTAATGATCGACGTGTCCGTGTGAAAATATCCAGGCGGCGATGCGGTAACGCCCGTTTTCGTCTCTGACAATATCCAATTTCTCCAATGTGTGATATAGATTATCTGCATTTCCGGGGAGTCCTCCGTCGAGAATAACGGCGCTTCCATCGGAAAGCTTGTAGACGTAGCACATTCCAATCATCGGGTTGTCCATTGCGTTCTGACGTTCCACGCCGATCTGTACCATCGGGATTTCTCCCGTTCCCGTCGATTCGTTGGGTGAAAGCAGCGCGGAAATATCGGAGGTGCAGTCATCCCAAAGAACCCTTATGCCGCCGTCGGTTTTTTGTAGCGTGACGATCGTGCCGTTTGCGGCAAGAACCCGAGGAGAATCTTTCGCATACTCGAGAGCGGAAGCCTTGATCGAGGTATATCCGGCGCGCGAAAATGCGTTGAGTATATCTTCCGAGTGATCAATGGGCAACAAAGTCTGTCGGGTATTGATGCTGAATTGCGAAATTTCAGCGTCAGGATATAGAGAGCTTACGATTTCTTCGGGCGAAGGAATGGTTTGTTGTTTTCTGCATCCGAAGAGCATAAGCGCTGTCAAACATAAGACAATGACAAAAAACGGGGCTTTTTTCATGGAATGGAACTCCTTTTACACCGTGCCGAAAAATTTTTGATTGCTTTTAATATCATTATAGCATACTTTTGGACCAAAGTAAAGACCGATGGCGAAACGATATGTTGGTCTTTCCGAGAATTTTATGTTCGTGATTACGGTGTATAAAAGAGAAAGCCGACACCAAATTCTTTTTGACGAATGATGAAATTCTCCCTTGCGCATTTGCGATAAACATGGTACAATAAATGAAAATAATATCGTTCATATGAGAAGGAGTTTTTTATGAAAAATGCAGCGGACTACGGCTTTTGCGTGAGCAATGACGGTTTTTCCAACGCGCGCGCCTTGCAGAATGCGGTGCGCGGCGGTGGGGAAATTCTCGTTTCCAACCCCGGTGTTTATGAGATCGGAGACGGGATTCTTCTGGATGATGACACGATTCTCCGTTTTGCAGAAGGGGTATATCTGAAAAGAGTGAGCGATCCCGTAGAGAATGGCTACGTTTTTATCAACCGCGGGGCATATACGAAAACCTATAACACCAATATCACCATTGAAGGACTCCGCTTGATCTGCAACGGGGTGATTTCGTCTCCCGAAACGGCGAATGGCGAAAAGGTCATTCTCGGCTTGAACGGACACTGTTCCTTCTTTTACGTAAAAAATTTAGTAATTCGCGATTTTGAATGTCTTGATCTGCCGAAAATCAATTTTGCCATCCACATCTGCACGTTTGAGAACGTGACAGTGGAAAATATCAGCATAGAGGGCATGAAGGACGCTGTGCATTTTGGCAGAGGGAAAAATTTTGCGGTACGACACGGACGTTTCCGCACCTTTGACGATCCGATTGCACTCAACGGACACGATTACGTTATATCCAATCCTGAGCTTGGCTGGATCGAAAACGGCGTGATCGAGGACTGCTACGATCTCGCGGCAGATACGACGACGGGATATTTCTGTCGTATTCTGGCGGGCGCCTGGACGGATTGGTACGATGGCATGATCGTTCAACGCTCGGATACCGTGGTTTCGGGCGGACGGCTTTACCGTGTGTTCATGCCTGCCGATGGAAATACCTACTGCTCCGTTACGCGTCCCACGCACGAGGAGGGAAAACGGGAGTACGACGGCATCGTATGGGCGGTCGTGCAGAATGACGCGACCTACAGCGCAGGGTGCAGAAATATTCATTTCAAGGATATCCGTTTGCAGAAAAACCGTCCCGTCGCGTTTTCCATTCATTTCGACAGAGACAAATATTCACGTAGCTATTATCCGTATTCTGTCTCGCCCGTGCAAGAGGATTTGACGTTTGAAAATATCGTTGTGGAGGCGGAGGATATTCCCGTTCTTCTTTGGTCTCTCACACCTGCCGACCGCGTGCGCTTTATCAATTGTACGTTGAGAAACAATATCGCGCGTTTTGCGCGACTGCGCGCGGACGGAATCGAGTATCCCACAACGTCCCTTACGTTTGACGGCACGAAATTTACGGAGGAGCTTCCGTTGTTCGTGCGTTGCCATCCCGGAACAAGCGCAGAACTTTTTGTAAAAAACTCTGCGCTGACCGATTTTTACACGGAGGTTCACGGAGACGTTCGCATTTGTGAAACGGATATTGCGATCGAAAAAAAGCTTGATGAATAAAATAAGGAGAAAACGATTATGCAACTGATGCAACGTCTGGGAAGCGACACCAATCCCGAATATACCGATGCGATTCTGGAGATGATCCTCAAATATCCGGGTTCGTGCGATAACGTATGGTTTCCTACTCTTTACGGATTTCCTCCGATGGAAAAGCATAGAGCGACGGCGAAGGCGCAGATGGCGGCCGCGGAAAAATTCCGAAAACACGGTATTTCCGTATCGCTCCAGCTCAGTAATTCCATCGGTCACGGACAATATATGGCAAACTGCGATTGTTCGGGTCTTGTCTACGAAAACTCGCTCGCGCGCAAGCTTGTCGGCCACGACGGAACTGTCGCTGAATACTGCTTTTGTTGGCGCGGAGAGGAATTCAAAAAATACGTTCTGGACACGCTCTCCGTTTATGCCGAGATCAAGCCCGACCATATCTGGATCGACGACGATTTCCGTCCCACAAACCACGCGCCCGTGGAATTCGGGTGCTTCTGCGAGCATTGTATGGCGGAGTTCAATGGGCGATACGGGACGGATTTCACGCGTGAAACGCTCGTGCATGAAATTCTCTTCGGTGATATTTCCGTGAGAGAAAAGCATATCGCGTTTTTGCGAGAGGGATTGTCGGATCTCATGCGCGAGATGGGAGAGACGGTGCACCGCATTTCACCCGAGACTACGCTTTCTTATCAACACGGCGCTTACGGCGTTTATAGCGGACACAGTCTGGATTTTGTTTACGATGCGATGAAGGCTTCCACGGGGAAGATTCCGTTTTCCCGTCCGGGCGGAGGCAATTATAGCGGGCACGATTCCAATGAAGTTCTGAAAAAAGCCGTCTATATCAACTGGCAAAACGCAATGCTCCCCGCATACGTTGAAAGAAAATGTCCCGAAATCGAAAATCTGCCGTATACCGTTTTCGGAAAAACGCCCGAAAGCACGGCGTTTGAGACAACGCATTATCTTGCAAACGGAAATACGGACATGACTTACGCCATGATTATGAATATGGAAGAGCCGATGGCGTGGCATGAAAAGGAATTCCGCTTGTTTGATTCGCACAGAAAGTATTGGGAGACTCTTTCCGAATACAATCTCCATTCGTATCAGGCGGGTATCCGTTATTTTATGACGAAGGAAACGTGGAAAAAGAGATTGAAAAGCGGTGGCAATATCCGTGATCTGAATCGTGAGCCTTGGTCGGGTATGAATTTTATGATCCGCGACGCGATCCCCGTGGCGTATGATCAGAAAGAGACCGCCGTTACCTGCCTTTTCCCCGAAACTGCGCGCTATATTTCCGCCGATGAATTGGATGAATTGCTTCGTCTTCCCGTGATCACCGACGGAGAAGCGATCGCTATTCTCAATGCGAGAGAATTTTCGACGGGAATCTCGTCGGCGTTGATGAGCGAAATGGATTCTCTTTCTTTGACAGAGACCTATACCGACCATTCTACGAGTCCCAAAACTGCAAGATCGCACTATTCCAGCAGATTCTGCGACGGCAGAACGGCGCCGTATCAGATGATGCTGACCTCGGAAAAAGAAGGGAATATGTTCGACAAAAACACTGCGGAGATCCTTGGCGTCTATACGACCGAAGCCAATATTCCTCCCAAAACGGAAGATCCGTTTGCGCCTTACGGCATCGCCGAGATGATCCTGCGTACGAAAAAGGGCGCAAAATGGGCGATTCTCGGATATTCACCGTGGAAATACGTCATTCCGACGTATAAGAGAGATCACATTCTCGATATCGTCGATTACGTTTGCGAGAGCAAGCTTCCCGCGAGACTTTTGACGCCCATGCAAGCGGTATTGCTTCCGAGAAAGAATGAAAACGGAAAGACCGTTTGCGTTTCCGTTACGAATTGCACGATCGGAGAAAGCGGAGAATTTCAGCTGTTGATCCGCAATCCGAGCGGTGAGAAATTTGTTTTTCAAAGTCAATACGATGGAGAAAAAACGCTTTCGTATGAGAAGATCGGAAACGATTATCTTCTGACGGTTCCGTCTATCCATCCTTGGTCCGTCGGTACGGTGTTCGTTTGTGAAGATATTTGATAAATGAAAAGGAGAAACGTATGAAACCCGTTTTACATAATTACGATATTTATCCGAAGGTCGTTCTTTCCGACGTGAAGAACGTATTTACCGTGAAGCCTCTCGGCGATCACGCGAAATTCGAGCGCGATACGGAATATACGTTGAATATATTCAAGGTGGACGAGGCGAATCCTTCCGCATATCCAGAAAGAAAAGGAAGATTATCGTTCACAGTCGTTCCCGATGAGAAAGGCTGCCTTGTTTTTGAAACAGCTCTGTCGGGAGAAAGCGAGCATTTTGTCAATGTTTACAAAAAGGGAGCGGATAAACGGCTTTTCGTGTTCTCGCTCTATAGTCTTGCGCACGATATGAAGGGCAGAATTCCGCTTCGCGGAGA
>JAZRLQ010000021.1:0-12127 GCA_045646925.1 Eubacteriales bacterium | reverse complement strand
CATAACGTTGGAGGTGATGGTGTGGATGGAGAGCGCATGCTCTGCGTTTCTGTAGGTGGGAGTCTTGCGCCGCTCGGTGTTGCATCTGTGAGCCATATCCTTTGCGATCATGTCAACGCGGTCGTCGTCGTTACCGTATTTCGGGAAGGAGCCGGTCGTTTCGAAATCAACGACGAAGCCGTTTTCGTCCTTGACGGGGCGAACGTTTGCGAACTTGATTGCGCTGAGAGAGTCAGCAACAACGGAGAGACCTGCAATGCCGAACGCCATGAAGCGGCCTACCTCGGTGTCGTGGAGAGCCATCTGCGTTTTTTCGTACGCATATTTATCGTGCATGTAGTGGATAACGTTCAGCGTGTTAACGTAGAGACGGCAGAGCCATTCCATATAGGTCTGGTAGCGTTCCATGACCTCGTCGAAGTCAAGGTGCGCAACGTCCATAACGGGCATCTGAGGACCGATGTGCATTTTGCTGGAGATATCGTAACCGCCGTTGATTGCGATGAGAAGAAGTTTTGCAAGGTTGC
Organism: Eubacteriales bacterium; assembly: GCA_045646925.1. Taxonomy (GTDB): domain Bacteria; phylum Bacillota; class Clostridia; order Oscillospirales; family CAG-272; genus QALR01. The sequence continues at coordinate 11,600 of JAZRLQ010000021.1, read as the reverse complement.
AACGTGCGCCGAAGAACTGCATCTGCTTACCGATCTTCATTGCGGAAACGCAGCAAGCGATCGCGTAGTCGTCGCCGTAGATGGGACGCATGATATCGTCGTTTTCATACTGGATGGAGTCGGTGTCCGCGGAAACCTTCGCGCAGAAGCGCTTGAAGTTTTCGGGGAGATCGTTCGACCAGAGAACGGTGAGGTTGGGTTCGGGAGAAGCGCAGAGCGTGTAGAGTGTGTTGAGTACACGGAAGCTGCTCTTGGTAACGAGAGTTCTTCCGTCTTCGCCCATACCGCCGACTGCTTCGGTGATCCACATGGGGTCGCCGCCGAAGAGCTCGTTGTATTCGGGAGTACGGAGGTGGCGTGCGGCACGGAGCTTCATAACGAAGTCATCCATGAGCTCCTGCGCGCCTGCTTCGGTCAAGGTGCCGTTTTTGAGGTCGCGTTCGATGTAAATGTCGAAGAAGGTGCTGACTCTGCCGAGAGACATTGCGGCACCGTTCTGCTCCTTGATCGCGCCAAGGTATGCAAAGTAGGTCCACTGGATCGCTTCACGCGCGTTTGCGGCGGGAACGCTGATATCGTAGCCGTACATGAGTGCCATTTCCTTCAGATAGCCGAGGAAGGTGATCTGCTGGAAGAGCTCTTCGTCGAGACGAATGGTGTCTACGTTGAAATTCTCTTTTGCCAATTTTGCCTTGTCTTTTTTCTTTTCTTCGATCAGACGGTCAACGCCGTAAAGTGCGACGCGGCGGTAGTCACCGATGATTCGGCCTCTCCCGTAAGCATCGGGAAGACCCGTGATGACGTGGCATTTACGAGCGGCGCGCATTTCAGAGGTGTATGCGCGGAATACGCCGTCGTTGTGAGTGGTGCGGTAACGGAATTCGCTCTGAACCTTGTCGCTGAGCTTGTATCCGTATGCTTCGCAAGCCTGTGCAGCCATTCTCATGCCGCCGAAGGGGTTAACGCCTCTTTTCAGTGGACGGTCGGTCTGCAAGCCGACGATGATTTCGTTATCTTTATCAATGTAACCGGGTTTGTAATTCAAAAGAGAGGATGCTGTCGTCGTATCTACATCGAGTACGCCGCCGAGGTGTCTCTCTGCGGTGAAAAGATCCTGCAATTTTGCCATCAGATTTTTAGTGCGAGGGGTTGCTTTGGAAAGAAAGTCGGAATCACCGGTATATTCCGTGTAGTTTTTCTGGATGAAATCACGTACATTGATTTCATACTGCCAAGTGCCTCCGATAAAGTCATGCCAATTGCTGTGTTCCATTTTGATAATCCTCCTTATAATAGTGTTTCATTTGTTTCCATTATATAATAAAACACAATGGTTGTCAAGATGATACAAAAAGTTCGATAAATATACACATATGAGCAGAAAATGTTGTTTGTTTTTGTGACTAAAATGACGGAAAATCGGCGATTTGCACAAAGCAAAATTCACGCCCGGTCGGATATGATTTCCTCAAACCTGCGCAAAAGCGCTTGGGAAACGGCACGCATACGGTCGGGATCGATCTTCAGTATCTGTCTGTCGTAGGTCAGAAGACCGTTCGTTTCGTCCTCGACGTCGCTTACCTGCGTGAGAACGGAGGCGCAAAGACCTCTTTCGAGCATGGCGGTGACTTCTTCTCCGTAGAGCGCTTCGATCGCTCTCGAGAACGCCTCCTTGTCGTTGAAGAAGCGATAGCCGTAGGTGTTGGTGAGGTTGAAGGAATGCTCCGGAATCTTGAAGGAGTAGCCGCCGAATTCCGAGAGAACGAGCGGGCGGTCGCTTTCCTTCATATCGAGCTTTCTGAAATAGATATGCTCGCTCTTCACATCGCTCTTCGTTTCCTCGAACCAGCCGGACGTGGCATCGAAGATATAGTCGGGGTACATCGCCTTGTATTTCTCGTAAAGGAGGTCGGCGTCGTACTGTCCCCAGCCCTCGTTGAAGATCGTGTAGTAGCATACGCAGGGGTGGTTATAGAGCAGAGCAAGCGTTTCCTCGCACGCCGTTTCGAAAAGCTCCCTGCGGCGCGGCGTTGCTCGGTGGGAGACACCCTTTTTCATGCCGATCGTCGGCAGAGCGGTGTCGATGAGGAAGGAGTATTTTCCGCTGTTGACCATATCCTGAAAGACGATCATTCCTTGCTTGTCGCATTCGTAATAGAAGATATCGGGCTCGATCTTGATGTGCTTACGGTGCATATTGAAGCCGAGGGATTTCATGGAGCGGATATCGTAGCGGAAGCCCTCGGGGGAGGCGGGCAGATAAATACCGTCGCTGAAATAGCCTTGATCGAGAAGCCCGTGGAAGAAGTACGGCTTCCCGTTGAGCGTGAGATATTGCTTGCCATTTACTTCCGTCGTTCCGATCGTGCGGAGCGCGAAGTAGGAACGCACGGTATCCTTTCCGTCGGTGAGCGTGAAGTGGTAAAGATAGGGCGATTCGGGCGACCAGCGCTGCGGATCTTCCATACGAACGGTCGTTTTTCCGCCGACGAAGGTGTGCGTGACCGCGCCGCTCTCTGTTTCGATGACGAGCGTTTTTTCGTTTTCGCCGCCTTCGACCTCAATGGTGATCTCCTGCAGGGTGGGAGTCAATCGGAGACTGCGGAACGCGTTTGCGGGAACGCTTTCCAGCCATACGTTCTGCCAGATACCGCTTGTGGGCGTGTACCACATACCGCCGCGCTTCTTTCTCTGCTTGCCGTACGGAAGCTCCGTGTCGAGATCGTCCGAAGCTATGACGACGAGCGTGTTTTCTCCGACATGGATATGCTCCGTGATATCAAAGGAGAAGGGAAGATATCCGCCGACGTGCGTTCCGAGCGGCGCGCCGTTGAGAGTGACCTCTGCGATCTGATCGACCGCGCCGAAGTGCAGAAGCGTTCTTTCATTCAGAAAATCCGACGGGACGGAAAACATCTTTTTGTAGATAAAGCGCTCGCCCGTTTTCAGCGTTTGCTCTATGCCCGAAAGACGCGATTCGGGCGGGAAGGGAACCTTGATCCTTCCGAGCGGGGATTCTTCTTTGTTGCGGAAAAGCTCCCATTCTCCGCAAAGGGAAAGATAGGAGTCTCGCGCCATCTGCGGACGGGGATAGATATCCCAGCTTTCCGTATCGTTTTCAAACGGCGTTTTCAGTTGAACGAATTCGTTTCTTTTCATACGCAGTTCCTTTCTGACTTGAATTTGATCCTTTGCTTTTATTATAGCACCGTATGGACGAAAAAGAAAGTGGGTTTGTCAGATAAAAGGGGATTTGCGGTATAAAATCCGATCGTATGCCTCAAAAAAAGAAAAAGAAGAGCTGCCTCAAACGCTCTGATTGAAGCATTTGAGACAGCTCTTGTCCGCTCATTCGTCGGAGCGGAGCGTATATTTTTCGTTACCCTTGACCGTAATGCAGTGGTCGTCGTCCCATTTGATCGTGCATTCCTCGACGGAAGCGGGGAGCGAGAGATAGAGAACGAGCGCTTTTCCGTCGCGTTCCACGCGCGCAGTGATGTCGCCGTCCTTCGTCGGAACGGATGCCTCCGCGAAGTCGAGAAGATCGAGATTCGGCGCAACCGTCATTTTGCGGAAACCGTCTTCTTCGGGACGGATACCGACGATCCACGCGGGAAGCTGCCATGCGGGCGAGGACGTCCAGCCGTGGCAGAAGCTGCCCGAAGCGTCGTAATAATGCGTTGCGTTCATTTCCGGCACGTCAAGACGTTCCCAGCAGGTACGGCTATCCGCGTCGAGCATTTTGCCCCAAGCGGAAGAAATATCGCGGATCGCTTCGCGGATATATCCTTTCATAAACGTAGCCTCTATGCGCCATGCCATCGCAAAGCCGAGCGCGGGCATAACGGAGCGCATCATGCGCTGCATACCGATCTCGTCGTTCTTTCCCGCGAGGATCGCGTATGGTGTCGTGTACTGGGAGATATCGCAGAATTTCTGTCTCTTCTGATCGAGATACTGACCGCGCTGCGCGCCGTAATAATGCTCTTCGATATGCGCGTCCAGACGCAGAGCCGTCTCCTTTGCCCATTCGGCAGAGGCGGTGTCGTTTGCCATTTCTGCGAAACGGGAGAGCGCGCGCAGAGCCGCGAGATATTCGAGAAGCAGACCGCCCTTCGAGGAGAAGCAGTTTTTCGGATTCATCGTGCAGTCCGTAAGGATCGTGTAGTTGAAGCCGTAGCCGTCGCGCTTCTGCAGATAATCGTCGATATACCATTTTCCCGGCGTTTCCAGATCGATAAGCGAAAGCAGGAATTTCGCCGCGCTGACGGCGCTTTGCGTGATCTCGGGAAGGATGGTCTCGTCGCCCGTCAGACGAACGTATTCCTCGATCGCGAGGATATAATCGCACATATAGTTGAGAATGACCCATTTGTTCTGTCCGTCGCCGGGGATGTTCGGCATATAGGAGATCGCGCCGTCGGGTCCGTGCTGGGTAGCGCCGCCTCTCGCGGAGCAAGCGGGGAGCGCGCCGCATTCGTACTGGCTGTCGCGGATGATGAGCAGACTCTTTCTCGCGAGATCGATATCGCCCGTCAGATACCAAGAGCTGAGGAAGGTCACACGATAGTCACCGATCCAGAGCAGACCGTCGCGCTTGACGCCGTCCTCGTAAAAGCTCTGCATACAAGCCTTCGCGGTAGCCGCGGAAATGTCCCAGATACGATTGAGCTTTTCGTCACTGCAACGGAAAAGACCTCTCTGCGAAACGGGATGATTGCCGTTTTCCGCGCTGACGGCGTGGAGAACGACGTCCTCTTCGCTCTGCGCGCTGATCGAAACGAAGCGGAAGCCTCTTCTGCCGCGGCTGACGATCGTATGCTTGCCCGCCTCCAGCTCGTACTCGTCGTAAACGAGCTTGTACCAGGAGCAAGCGAGCGGATCGTTGCGTTGCGTAAGCTCCGCCTCCTCGTCATAGTTGATACGAACGTGCGTGGGCGCTTCGCAGGAAAGCTCCACCGTCAGACAACCGACGATCTCGCAGTCGAAATCGAGCAGCACGGAGGCTTCCCCGAAGCCGCCGAGCAGCACGGCGTCCCCCTCGCCGTCGATCAGAGAAAGCGTTTTCTGTGCCAGACGGGCAGAGGTCACTCTGCGCGGAGAGACAGTCGTATATGTCAGATCCGAATTTTTTGCAAACATAAAATGATTCCTCTCTTTTTGAAAAGTATTCGTTATCTCCATTTTACCACAAATGCCCCGGAATTGCAAGGCGTTTGTCTCTATTGCTCAATTTTTGTTTTCCGCAGAGCCCGTCAGCCAAACGAAAAAATGCAAAATGCGGAAAAAACTTTCGTTCGCTTGTTGACTTTACAACAAGAATGTGATATAATAGATGTGTTGTACCACAACAAAAATAAAATCGTTGAAAAACAGAAACGGAGTATCATTATGAGCAAAACGCAAAAAATCATTACCTCCATACTCAGCCTTGTTCTTTGTGTACTGTTTGCCGTATCCATTCTGGATACCTGCGAGATCAGAAAGCAGACCAACTTTGATCAAGACAAAATGATGGAGCACGTTGAGAACATTGCCGGAAACGGTCCGCACTCCATTTTTCACCCCGAAGCAAACGAAGCGGGAATTGATTATATCGTTTCCGTTCTGGACAGCTACGGTCTTGCAGGCTGGGATACCGTTACAGAGCCTGCGTACATTGTACAGGACTATATTGAAGAAGGCTTTGTCGTAAAAAAGGATGGCTTTATCCATTATCAGGATTTTGCGCTTAAGAACGTGATCGTTCATATTCCCGCAAACGGCGCAAACAAGAGCGGGGAAGCGATTATGTTTATGGCTCATACGGACTCCGTTCCCATGGGCAACGGTGCTTCTGACGATACCGTCGCTTGCGCGACCATGCTGGAAGCTATTCGTTACTATCTTGACAAGATGGAAAACGGTTATACGATCGAAAACGATCTTTTGTTCTGCTTCGTAAACGGCGAAGAGGTCGGTCTTTTCGGCTCCGAGGCACTTAGAGGCGAGGAAGCTTTTGAAGGTCCCGGCCCGCACGATTATGCATTCAAGGGCTTTAACGACGTTCTGAATCGCGTCAAGTTCGTGACGAACCTCGAATCTCGCGGAACGAGCGGAACGCTCATTATGTTTGAAACCGCCGAAAACAACTATAATACTGTAAAGCTCTTCTCCGAAGCAAATAAATCCCTTTTTACTTGCTCCATTGCGACCTTCGTTTACGCGAATATGCCCAACTCTACGGACTTTACGACGTTCAAGAGCATATATCAAGGTCTTAATATGGCGAATATTACGGGTGGTGAAGATTACCACACGCAGAACGATAACGTTGAGAACGTTGGTTCCGTTTATCTTTCTCAGCAGGCGCAGATCGTGGATGCGCTGATCGAAAAGCTTGGCAACTACGAGCTTTCCGACCTCTACGATGCCGAGGAATCTGCCATCTTCTTCTCCTATCTGAATATTTCTACTGTCGTTTATAATCACGTAACCGCTATCGTGCTTGCCGCTATTTGCATTTTGCTCCTTCTTGCCAATATCATCTTCGGCATTGCAAAGAAGCAGAAGCGCGTAAAAAATACCGCGAAGGCGTTTATCGCCATTGTTGCAGCACTTGCGCTCAGCGCAGGCGCCGCGTACGCGTGTTATTTCGTCTTCCAGTGGATTGCCGTTCTCTTTGGCGTGATCGATGTTCACATGGTCGGTACGATCATGTACTCCAATACGGCGATCGTGATCGGTATCGGCATTCTTGCGCTCGCCATGACCGTGATTGCCGCTTACTTCTCCTGCAAGTGGCTGAAGATCGAACGCCGCGATATGACCCGTGCGTTTGCATATCTCCACGCCGTTCTCGGTATTGCCGTTTCCTTTGCTCTCGCCGATGCAAGCTACCTCTTTATTTTCAGCGGCATCTTGCTGATGGTGATCGAGCTTTTGATTACGCTGTTCCCCGAAAAGCAGATCGAAAAATTCCATTTTGATCTTCTCGTGACCGCTCTTTATTTCCCCATCGTGATTCCCGTGATCGTTCTTGCGACCTCCGCGCTCGGACTCAGCATGGTTTACGTTTATGCGGCGGTATTTACGCTCGCTCTCTTTGATCTCGGCGTTGCAATGCTTCCCGTATGCCGTTACCTCTCCGTTCGTATGCTCGCAAAGAAGGTCAAATCCGTTTCTTCTGCGGAAGGTGCGCTCCATGTGCTTGCAGTATCTCTCGTTATTTTCCTTTGTTGCAGCGTTGTCAAGACCAACGCAAGTGTCAATTTGCAGGGCAAGCAGAATATCGTCAAGCTTCCTTACGATGACGCGCTCGTGTATGTCGTAAACGAAAAGGGTGAAGCGGAATATCGCATTTACGACCTCAATTCCGTCGGCGCGCTGAAGAAATACAGCCCCGATATGAAGTTCGTGAATGACGAATATTACGTCGGAACGGGCGACGAGAAAAACGTTGCGCTTTCCATCCTTACCACCGCGCAAGACAACGTCCTGACGGTGACGAAAGCGGTTGATCGTTCGTTTATCTATCTTGAGATCAAGAGCGAGGGTGCGACCTCCTTCACCATCTCGGACGAAAATTTCATCGGTACTTATGAGCTGACCGACGATGTCTATGCGATCATGCTTCACGAGAATTGCACGGTTACGTTCAACGGTGGCGCGGCTTCCGTATCCTATAAGGAAGTTGTTCACGATTATGAGCCCCTGATCCCTGCGGAATATGCAAATGATGAAGAACAGTTGCATTTCAACCTCTGGATGACGAAAACATTCGTTTTTGAATGATGAAAACAAACGGGAGGCGAAACGCCTCCCTACGGACAAACCCATAAATTCCGGCAGAGATATTGTTTTCTCTGCCGATTTGTGTTATAATGAGGGTGCAACGTAGGGGAGCATTCTATATGCTCCCGATACGGGCGGATATGGAATTCGCCCCACAAGGGTTATGGGCTTTGCCCTGTGCCTGTGTAATATAAAGGCGAAGCCGGTGATAAAATGATAAAAACAGAATTTGGAATGATTGATGATTTTAATGAAAAAAAGGATTATACAGGATATTATCCCGACAAGTACAATTGTGTTGCCATAGATGATGACAGATATATTAGTGCTTGGTGGGAGGCGCTTTCTGAAATAGATACCCTGAATGTATATAAAAAAGGTGTTTTGCAACCCCAAAAAGCATTATCCCGCTGGGGAATCACAATTATTCCGCCGTCTTCTTTGCCTGCATTATTAGACATTGTCTTATCCGACAAGAGGGCGAAAAAGGACAAAAGCTTGATTGCGTTGGCAGGACTGATTCATCAAGCAATTGTCGATGAAAAATATATGATTCACTACGGAGTATAGTTTTTAGACATATAGATTATAAAACCCGTCGAAAACTGTAAAAAAGATTTTCGGTGGGTTTAACTTCTTTATAAGAAGCCTTTATCCGAGTTTTTTCTTGCTCCAAAGTCGCGCGCGTGTTTCTTTTTCTATCAAATATTGACAAATGGAAAGAAGTGTGTTATAATTATTTTGTTGAATTTACAACAAGTTGTTTTGAGAAAGGAACGTATATGCTGGAGCGTTTTGAAACGTTTACCGTATTGATCGCGAGACTGAATCGTTATATCCGCAAGATCAAGACGGAGGAAATGGCGGAATTCAATCTGAAAAGTCCGCACGTTTCCTGTTTATATTATCTTTACAAATCCGATTCTCTGACGTCAAAGGAGCTGTGCGATATTTGCGATGAAGACAAAGCGAACGTATCGCGTTCCATTGAATATCTGGAGAAAAACGGATATCTCGTTTGTAAATCCAAGACGGAAAAACGATACAAAAGCCCTCTCGTTCTGACGGAAAAGGGAAGAATGACGGGTGAACACATCGTTCGGAAGATCGACGCGATCCTCGATGCCGTCAGCGAAGGGATTCCGGAGGAGCATAGGTTGATCATGTACCGCAGTCTTTCCGTGATCTGCGGCAATCTGCAAAAGATATGCGACGCTTACGACGAGACGAAACTGAATTGAAAATTTATTTTATAAGGAGTTGTTATATATGCAAAACACAGATCCCAAATACCAGGCGTTATTTACACCCTGGAAGATCGGTAACGTGGAGATCAAGAACCGCATCGTTATGTGCCCCATGGGCGGCACGTCTCTTTTCGGTTGGTTTGAGCTCGGCGGCTGCCATTTCGACAAGGAAGCGGCGAAGCTTTTCCTCGAAAGAGCAAACAACAACGTCGGTCTGATCATTCCTGGTATCGCGCCCTTGCGCGATACGTTCTTCGGCAAATGGCTCTGGCAGAACCCGAAGATGTTCAAGGAGCTGAAGGAATTTATGGACGAGATCCATAAGACAGGCGCGAAGCTCTTCATCCAGCTGACCGCCGGCATGGGACGTTCCTGGGCGATCACAGAGCTTGTCGCTCCCCTTCACAAAAACAAATTCACCCGCGCGCTGATCAAGCCCATCATCGACACGAGCCACGAGCTTGCTTGTCCCAGTCCGCAGAAATCTCGTTGGGCGCACGATATCGAATGCCCCGAAATGACCGTGGAGCAGATCCACGAGATCATCGAAGCCTTCGCGAAGACCGCGAAGCTTTGTAAGGAAGCGGGCGTTGACGGTGTTGAAGTACACGCCGTTCACGAGGGCTATCTGCTCGACCAGTTCGCGATCGAATTCTTCAACAAGCGCGAAGACGAATACGGCGGCTGCTTCGAGAACCGTTACCGCTTCGCCGCTGAGGTCGTCAAGGCGATCAAGGAATCCTGCGGCGACGATTACCCCGTTTCTCTGCGTTACTCCGTCGAATCCAAGATGAAGGATTTCTGCTACGGCGCAATGCCCGGCGAGGATTACGTCGAGGTCGGACGTAATATGGCGGAATCCGAAAAAGCCGCAAAATACCTTCAGGACATGGGCTACGATATGCTCAACGCCGATAACGGTACGTACGACTCTTGGTATTGGGCGCATCCGCCGATGTATATGCCGCAGAACTGCAACCTCGAGGACGTTGCTCACATCAAGAAATTCGTCGATATCCCCGTCGTTTGCGCGGGCAGAATGGAACCCGACGTCGGCGCGCAGGCGATCGCTGACGGCAAGATCGACGCAATGGGCGTCGCACGTCAGTTCCTCGTTGACCCCGAATGGATCACGAAGCTCATCGACGACAGAATCGAAGACATCAAGCCCTGTATCTGCTGCCACGCAGGCTGCTTCAACTTCTCCTCCTCCAAGGGACACGCGAACACGCAGGACCTCACCGACACGATGGGACTTGCGCGCTGCGCTCTGAACCCTCTCACCATGCAGTCCAAGAAATACTACGTTGAACCCGCGAAGAAGCAGAAGAAGATCGCCGTGATCGGCGGCGGTATCGGCGGTATGGAATCCGCGATCCTCTGCGCAAAGCGCGGCCACGAAGTCACACTGTACGAAAAGACGGACAAGCTCGGCGGCGTATTCATCGCGGCTGCCGCTCCCTCCTTCAAGGAAAAGGACAAGATGCTCATTTCCTGGTACGAAAGAGAACTTCAGAAATATCCCTCTATCACCGTACAGATGAATACCGAAATTCAGGATATCACCACCCTCGACGCAGACGAGATCATCGTTGCGACGGGCGCGAAGGCGAGAAAGATCCCCGTCAAGGGCGCTGACACCGCGATCGAAGCGGTCGATTACCTTCTCGGTAAGCAGACGGTCGGTGAAAACGTCGTTATCGTCGGCGGCGGTCTGACCGGTTGCGAGATCGCGTACGAGCTTTACCTGAACGGCAAGAAGCCGACCATCATCGAAATGCAGGACGACCTCATTACGACGAAGGGTATCTGCCTTGCGAACACCAGCTATCTGCGCGACTTCTTCAAGACCAACAACGTTCCCGTACATCTCGAGACCGCTCTCTGCGAGATCGCGGAAGGCAAGGTCATCGCAAGAGATAAGGAAGGCAACGTATTCGATATTCCCGCGGATTCCGTTATTCTCTCCGTCGGCTACAAGCCTGCTCCCGTGGAAGGCTCCGAAAAGAAGAAACACGTCCATATCATCGGCGACGCCAAGGCGGTCGGCAATCTCCGTACCGTTATCTGGAACGCTTGGGACGTTTGCATGAAACTTTAAGAAAGGAAATATGTAGTTATGATTCTTACTGCTGAACAACAGGCAATATTGAACGGCGAAAAGGGCGAGACACTTGCAAAGGTCATGGAGACCGTCGTCCGTTACGGTGAGCTTTTCGGCGCTGAAAAGCTCGTCCCCGTCACGAGCAAATACAATCATCTCGTAACCTCCTTCGGTCTGAAAATGATCAAGCCCGTATACGATCTCATGGACGAGCTGATCGAGGCAGGCGCTGTTTCCAAGCAGCAATTCTCTCTCGACCCCCGTCCCGTTGACAAGAACGTTCCCGCGAACTTCCTCCAGAATCTGATTTTCAATAAGATCATGTATGCAAAACAGGCTGATTACGAAGTTCAGCTTCAAAAGCTCGGTCTTATGAACGAAGACGCATTTACCTGCGCTTGTTATATGGACGAAGTCGGCAACAAGCCTCAGAAGGGTGAGGTGCTTTCCTGGGCGGAATCTTCTGCCGTTGTTTA
>JAZRLQ010000020.1:0-19300 GCA_045646925.1 Eubacteriales bacterium | reverse complement strand
CCCTACAATGCGAGATAGGATGCATCGCCTGTTTTGCGTACAAATCGTTATGAAATACACCCCGACACTTTTGTAGTCAAAACTTTGATATCTTAAGTCGGATCGTAGCCATGTCGTTCTGTGAGCCAAGGAGTTGAATACAAATTTTGTCTTCCTAAGACCGCTTGGCCTCCGACTTCCCTACAATGCGAGATAGGATGCATCGCCTGTTTTGCGTACAAATCGTTATGAAATACACCCCGACACTTTTGTAGTCAAAACTTTGATATCTTGGTGTTTTTCTCTTTTTTAATTCATCCATTGTTATCACCCATATTATTATAACATAAATCGGCAGAGAAAACAATATCTCTGCCGATTTATGTAAACATCCTTATGAGAACGCTCCTAATGGTTTGCTTTTTCTATTGTCCGCAAAATCATCGGAATTTTTCTTGACATCCTTCGATACTTACGATACAATAAAAATATCATTAAGAAGGAATGGTAAACTGCTTATGAAACAAATCGGAAAAGAAGTGTGCTTTCTCAAAACGGGCGTGAAAAATCCAAGAAACGGAGAAGCCTCCTTTCTCAGACTTCATGACGGTCGCATTATGTGTATTTATACGAAGTATTACGGCGATGATTGGACCGATCACGCTATCGCGAGATTGGAAGCGATCTACTCTTCTGACGAGGGAGAAACATGGTCGGAAAGCTCGATTTTGATTGAAAAAGACGAGGAAGCGCTGAATTTGATGGCGGCGAGCCTGATCCGCCTTGACAACGGCGATCTTGGCGTTTTGTATCTCCGCAAGTCGATGAAGGACAAAAAGCTTTTGTGTATGCCATACTTTGCTCGCTCGTCGGACGAGGGAAAAACCTTTTCCGAGCCTATCTGTTGCATAGAGAAGGAAGGGTACTACTGCATCAATAACGACAGACTGATCCGACTGAAAAACGGAAGACTCATTTTCCCTGCGTCGTATCATGGCGAAACGGGCAGACGTCCTGAAGCGGGAATGTTGACAGTTTGCTATTCGGATGACGACGGCAGAACATTCCATCAGATCGAGGACTTCGTGTGTTCCCCTTATAACGACGACACGCAGCTGCAGGAACCCGGGCTTTATGAGCTTTCCGACGGCAGAGTCTGGATGTTTTGCAGAACGGCGTACGGACATCAGTACCAGTGTTTTTCTTCTGATGGATGCCTGCACTTTGGCGAGGTTATGCCGGCATTCCGTTTTACATCCCCCGATTCCCCCATGCAGGTGAGGGACGTTCACGGCCGTACCGTCGCGATTTTTAACCCCATCGGTTATCATTGTCTCAGAGAGGATCTTGAGGATTGGAAAAGTCCAAAAAGAACGCCGTTTGTCTTGGCGGTCAGCGAGGACGGAGGGCTTTCCTTCGTTGATATGAAAAGATCGTTCAGAGACGGCGGACATCTGCCTTTTTCCAAGAAGTGTCTGCTCTTGGAGAGCGATCCCGAAAACAGCTATTGCTATCCCGCAATCATTGAAACGAAGGATGGTTTTCTCGTGGCGTATTATCATAGCGATAACACGCCGATCTGTCTGAATGCAACGAAGATTCTGAAGGTCCGTATGGATGAGCTTGATTGTGTGAATATATAATTCTTTAAAATGAAAGCATCTCAAACCGAGGTGCTTTTATTATATCCAAAACGAGATTTGGGAATACACTTGCTCTGTTGACTTCGCTTCTCGTTTGTGGTAAAATAAAGGAAATCAATTGAAAGGCAGAATTTCATTATGAACATAAAAGCGGCGATTTTTGATATGGACGGAACGCTCATTGATTCGTTGATGATCTGGGGTGTGATATGGGAAAAGTTGGGAGAGAAATATTTGGGCGATCCGAGCTTTCTTCCGAGTGCCGAGGACGATAAAAAGGTCCGCACGCTCACGCTGAAGGATGCGATGGGGTTGATCCACGAACATTATCATCTCGGGGAGACCGGAGACGAGGTTTGGAATGAGGCAAGCCACATCATTGGCGATTTTTATAAAAACGACGTGAAGCTAAAGGCGGGAGCTCGGGAATTTCTGGAGCATTGTCAAAAGAATGGAGTGAAAATGTGTATCGCGTCTGCGACCGCGCCCGATCTGATCGAGCTTGCTATGAAGCATTGCGGAATAGAATCGTATTTCTCCAAGATATTTTCCTGCAGTCAGATCGGCAAGGGAAAGGAAGAACCCGATGTTTTTCTGATGGCTGCCGATTATTTCGGAGAAGCCAAGGAGGAAACTTGGGTTTTTGAAGATTCGCTCGTTGCGATCGAAACTGCGGTCGGTGTCGGCATGCCGACGGTCGGTATCTATGACCGTTTTAATTTCGGTCAGGAGAGAATCAAAGAAATTGCTACCGAATATATAGCCGAAGGGGAAACTCTGCTCAAGTTGACGAAATAAGGCGCGTCGCTTTTTGGTGAAAGGTTGGTTGGAATATGAAAAAATTCTTTCCCCATGCAGAAAAAGAATTATGGATTATTTGTATCAAATATAAAGGAAATACTTATCTGACTTTATATGACGGTTGGGATTCCGATTCTCTTTTGCACGACAGTTTCCATATTCTGTATTTTTCTTCGATGAAGGATTTAGGGAGATTTTGCGAAAAAAACGAATTGGAATCAGATAAGGATATTTGGGGTGAGTACAATTTTGATGTGCCTTTTGAAAATCCGATTGATTACCGTTGCGTTTTGGATGATTGGAATCTTTTGAATACCGTTGCAAAGGATCTCGGAATGTTTTTTGAAGGAAATCTCAAAAAATATAATGCTCTTTACGATTTGTTATTCAGATTGAATACGCCTGTAGATCCGATTCCTCCGACGTACTTCATGAAAGAAAAGGATTATCGATCCGTTTTAAAAATTTTCAGAAAAAAAGACCGTTTTCTGAATCGCTTTGTTTTATATCAAGATGAATGATAAAGGAGATCCGTCATATGCTGAAAGATTATAAAGAATCGCTTTTGCAGGCGAGAGTCGGTCAAAGAAAAAGGCTAAAAAAATTGGGCACGGTCAAGATCAACACGGTCGAATCGACTCCTGTGGTCTGGAATGGAAAATTACTTCGCTTTGAATGGGAGCGCACGAAGCGTTGGGGCGGCGGAGGCGGTATTGAGCGCGAAAAGGGGTATTATCATTTCGTTGATATGGAGACTGAAACTCCCCTTGTGCCGTTTGCAGAGGATCACTCCTTCGGCTGTTGTTATGCAGAGGATGGAAAAATGTACGTTCACGGCGTTCGCGGTGGAGGGGGCGGTACGGTCATTGACTGCTTCGTATCCTCCGATCTTGAAAATTGGGAAAGCTCCGAAGCGTTGAGATTTCCCGAGGATATTCAAGTCTATAACACCTCCGTTTGTAAGGGCGACGGGAGATATATCATGGCAATCGAGATTGGCGGCAAGCATCCCGCGGTGGGACGCCAATTTACCTGCGTATTTGCGGAATCGAGTGATCTTGTTCATTGGTCCATGCTCGATATGATGGAATATTCCTATTCCCGTGAAAGATATACGGCTTGTCCGTGCATTCGCTACGTGGACGGTTTTTACTATATCATTTATCTGGAGGGGGCGCCCTGCCACCGATGGATTCCGTATATCGTCAGAAGCCGTGATCTGAAGGAATATGAGCTTGGAATCACGAACCCGATCATGTGGCCCGATGACGACGATAAGAAGGTCATTCATCCCGAACGGTTTTCCGAGGAACAACTCGACTATATCGAACACGCAGTGAATTGCAATAACAGTGATATTGACCTTTGCGATTATGATGGAAAAACGCTGATCACCTATAGCTGGGGCAATCAGTACGGCAAGGAATTTCTCGCGCTTGCGGAATACGAGGGTAACGCAGAGACGTTTTTGAAATCTTTTTTTGAATAAACGATTTTCAGGTGGGAAGCATGGCACTACAATCAATCAAAAACAAGAGAGATGTTCGGCATTTTCTCGATCAGACCAATTCATTACATGATGGTTATGTTATTGGTGTGCAGTACACGAATAACGGAATTATGAACACGGACGCAGACGGTCGTTTTCTCAACCCCGATGATACGAAGATGATTCTTCGTATATTGGTCACGAGTATGGATGATATGATCGTGGAAATGGAATTTGTCGGACTTTCGGAGTGGCAGATCAAGGATAATGTCTACCAAAAGGAAATTACGGACACGGAAATTTTCTTTATGGATGGAATGATCGCTTGGTCGGATGATTTTTACGAAGATCCGCTTGCATTCAGAGAAGGCTCTTACGTTATAGCAAAATCAATGAAATGGAGAATTCTTGAATTGTCCGATTCGGGTTCATGAATCAAAATTTCAAAAGAAAGTCAGGTGACGAAAATGGTTGAATACTCAACTTTTACGCACGAATATACGAAATCCGTTTTTCCGCACGAGGTTCCAAAATCGGCGGATTATAAGGTTTATGTGAACGGCAGGGAGGTTCCCGTATATGCGTGCCGCATATCTGCCTATCCCTTCAATACGTGGTGGCCCGGATATCAAAGACCCGTGGCGCAGAGTGAGATCGCTTCCTACGTCAATCTTGTGACCGATGAGGAAATTGAGATCGCCGTCGAGCCTTTGACAAAAACGGCTTATGAACGAGTCATGATCAAACCGTATGCAAAAAATATATCGTACAGAAAAGATGGCGGAAAGATCATTTTCATATTGAAGGAAAAGGGCGGTTATCTTCTGGAATTGGATGATTATCACGGATTGCTTTATATTTTCAACAATAAGCCGATTTCTTGCTCCGCGCCCGAAAAAGTTACGTATTATTTCGGAAAGGGCGTTCATTTCCCCGGAAAGATCACGCTTCATTCCAATGAGAGCGTATATTTGGAAAAGGATGCCTTGGTTTACGGTTGTATTTTTGCGGAAAATGCGGAAAATATCCATATCTACGGCAACGGCATATTGGATGACAGCGCGGAAGAACGTATTTCCCAGCACTGCTACGAGGCGTATACAAACGGAAATCTGAAATTTTACGATTGCAATCACTTGAAGATCGCGGGCGTTGGCATGACGAACTCTGCCATTTGGTGTGTCAATCTCTTTCATTGTATCGACGTGGAGATCGATGGGATCAATGTGTTCGGTCAATGGCGCTATAATACCGACGGCGTCGATATCGTGAATTGCAAAAACGTTGCCTTGAGAAATTCGTTCGTACATTCCTTTGACGATACGGTGACGATCAAGGGTATTGATCGCTACCGCGAAGAGTGCAACACCGATATTTTGGTTGAAAATTGCGTATTGCTCTGCGATTGGGGCAAAACGATGGAGATCGGTCTGGAGACGGAATGCCGTGAATACAGTCGCATTACGTTCCGTAATTGTCACGTTGTCAGAGGTGGCAACGCTGCCTGCGATATTCAGAACGGAGATTGCGCTACCGTTCACGATATTACGTTTGAGAATATTTCCTTGGAATTGGAGTCCTTTTACACGAAGGAGCAGCTCCAGAAAACAGCAGAACAGATCTACGATAAAAAAGAAAGTGTTTGCATTTCGAAGCTTTTGTCGATCATGAATCCCCGTTTCCGCGAAACCTATGCCTTTCTGGACGTGGGGAATGGCAATCTTTCGGATCAAGGCAAACCTCATTATGCGGCGGCTCGCGGAATCACGGTCAGAAACGTGGATATTTACGCCGACGAAAAGATCTTCGGTGAATTCGGTAGCGCCTGCGTGTGTATATTGGTCTCCAATCGAATCGCGACGACGGAATACGCTGATATCACAGTGGAGAACGTTTCGCTCAACGGCAGGCGGATTTTCGGAGACGATATGGATATTCATATCGAAGGATGCAAAGAAAACGTTGTAACGATAAAGTAATATATAAAAATAAGGAAGAAAAGGGGATATGACCATGAAAAAAGCACCTCACAGAATCTTGTGCTGGGATGATAAGATCATTGAAAAAAGCGAAAATATTCAGATACAAGCGCATAAGCCCGAAAAGAAAAATATAGCCTTGGTTTGCGATAACGAATGGGAAGGCGTTCACAACGGATATGCCGGTTTGATCAAAATGGGGGATACGTACCGTCTTTACTATAGGGCGGATTCTTCCCGCCATCGCCTTGACAAAGCGCCCGTTCCGGGCAGACCTGTCATTTGCGTAGCGGAGAGCCGTGACGGTGGCATTACGTTCCGTAAGCCGAATGTCGGGAAATATGAATATAACGGAACGAAAAACAACAATATCGTATTTTCCAGAGAGAAATGGGTCGATAATTTTTCCGTCTTCTACGATGATAATCCCGATTGTCCGCAGAATGAGAAATTCAAAGCGCTTTCCGAAGTCAATTTGGGAAGCAACGGCGGTACGAAGCTGATCTACTATGCGAGTGCGGACGGATACGATTTTCAGGAGCAGTATGTTCTGGACGTGCAGGGGACGTTCGACTCCTATAACGTTGCTCTTTGGGATGAAACGACAAAGCAGTATTTTCTCTACTACCGCGCGTTCCATACGCCTGCGGGTGAAGACAGATTGAGCTGGAAGGGCTACACTCCGGATTGTCTCCGCGATATTCGCGTTGCCACCAGTAAGGATTTCAAGCATTGGGAGATACACGGCCGCATTTCCTTTGAAGAAGGGCAGACGGAATATCAGCTCTACACCAATCAGATCATGAGATATTATCGAACGGACGATATTTTCATCGGTTTCCCCGTTCGATATTATGACCGCGTGGAAGAAAAGAGAAATTTTCATTTCATGCCTCTCGGTGACCGACACGAAAATATTACCGGCGTATTCGGGCGCGAGGGAACTGCCGTTACGGATTGCGTGATCATGACCTCGAGCGACGGATTCAAATTCGATCGCAGAGACGAGGCTTTCATGACGCCCGGTGTGGAAGCGCGCGATAATTGGTGGTACGGCAACTGCTATACTGCATACGGACTTGCGGAAACGGAAGCGGAGGAGGATGGCGCTCCCAATGAAATTTCTTTCTATATGGGTGAAAATTATCGTATTAAAAACGTTAATTTCCGTCGATATACGCTCCGTCTGGATGGATTCTTTTCCTTCTTTGCACCCTATCGTGGCGGAGAAATTCTGACAAAGCCGATTACCGTTGACGGAAACGAGCTTTTTATCAACTTTGCAACCTCGGCGCTCGGGGGTGTTTCCGTTGCGCTTTGCGATGAAGACGGAAACGAATTGGATGGTTATCGGAGCTATACGATGTTCGGGGACAGTGTCCATCGCCCCGTGGAATTTGAAAAATCGCTTTCCGAAATCGTTGGAAAAGCGGTTCGTTTGAAGATCAAAATGAGCGATGCTCATTTGTATTCTTTTGTTTTTCTATAAAATAGTTTAAATGAGACCGGGGATTTGCTTGAAAAATATCAAAGTACTCCAAACGTGCGTGATTTTTCAAGCAACCCCGAAATGAAACGGAGTTTTCATGGCGCAAAACGAGAATTCGGCTTTTCTTGGAAAAGAGAAGATCAATCGGTTGATGTTGAAGTTTTCCATTCCGTGCGTGACGTCGTTGTTGATCAGCTCGCTTTATAATATTGTCGATCAGATTTTTATTGGCAACAGTGAGCTTAGCACGCTTGGAAATGCGGCGACGGGAATCGTTTTTCCCGTTTTCATTATTGCGCAGGCTTTTGCCTGGTGTTTTGGCGACGGTTGTGCGGCGTATCTCAATATTTGTCAGGGAAGAAATGATTCCGAGAACGCGCACAAGGCGTTGGGCGCAAGTATAACGGCGGCTTTTTTTGCCGGCATATTGATGATGGCGCTGATCTATCCGCTGAAAGAGCCGATCCTTGTGTTGTTTGGCGCTTCCGAAAATACGATTTCCTATGCGGTGGAATATCTTGAGGTCATTCTTGCGGCGATTCCGATCTATATTCTGTGTAATACGATGAATTCGATCGTTCGTGCAGACGGAAGTCCCGCCTGGGCAATGATCTCCATGATCACGGGCGCGGTTGTCAATCTGATCCTTGATCCTGTGTTTATTTTCGGATTCAAATGGGGCATGACGGGCGCGGCGCTCGCAACGGTAATTGGACAAGCCGTGACGTTTATCATGACGGGACAATATCTTTTTCATGTGAAGACGTTCCATTTGACCAAACGAAGCTTCTTGCCAGACCTGCGCGCATTGTGCGAAGTTATAAAGCTGGGTGTTTCCACGTTTATTACGCAACTTGCGATCGTCTTTGTGACGGTTCTTTGCAACGTTCAGCTTGCAAAATACGGCGCGCTTTCCGAATACGGCGCGGATATTCCGATTGCTATCATCGGAATTCAAAGCAAGATCTTCACGATCGTGATCAATCTCGTCGTTGGTATCGTGCTGGGATGTCAGCCGATCATCAGTTATAACATGGGCGCCCGAAATTACGATCGTGTCAAGGAGCTTTACAGAAAAATCACGGTTTGCTCCTTGATGATTGGTGTTGCCTTTACGATCCTTTTTGAACTTGCTCCGAATTTCGTTGTCGGACTTTTCGGCGCGCCTAGTAATATTCCGAACCCTGAGGATTATTGGGCGTTCGGTGAAAAGACGCTTCGGATCTTTTTATCCATGTGCAGTGTCAGTTGCCTTGTCAAAATGAACTCCATCTTCTTTCAGGCGGTGGGAAAACCGGTTCAGGCTGTCATTGCTTCCATGATCCGCGACGTTGTTTGCTTCGTTCCGCTGATCATCGTGCTTCCCCGACTTTTCGCAAACGTCGAGGCGATCCTCTATGCCGCGCCGATTTCCGACGTGATTTCATTGATCGTGCTTGTTTTTCTTGCGACTTCCTTCATGAAATCGCTCGGAAAGCCGTCCGATTGACGAAACTTGACAAAAAGTTCCTTTTGTGATATAATAAATACAGAATATGCGTTGTATCAAAAAGGAGGCTTTGATATGAATAAAAAAGTATGGTCGATTGCAGTGCTTTGTGTGTTGGCGGCGCTGATGATCTTTTTATGCGTCTTTGGTTTTGCGACGGCAGCACAAATGGACGCGCTGCAAAATGCGGATCCCTCCGACGATGCTTTGCCGGGCGCTTCGTTCGTTGCGCGCGTTTTCGTCGGTTTTTCACTTGGATTTGGTTTTACTGCGATTACAATGATCGTATCTTTTGTAGGTTTTTCGCTTTCTTGTTTGAATATGGTGCTTGCGCCGAATCGGATCGTGAAGGGATTTTCGATTGGATTTCTCGTTATTTACTCGATTCCCGCAATTTTGCTTGTGGTAGGCTTGATCGGATTTTTGTTATGATTACGGTTGCTTCCGATGTTAGAATTTTTAAAAAGACAGACGGCGTTAAGCCGTCTGCTTCTCTTTTTTGCGGGTTTTTAAAAAGATACAAAAAATTTACAAGGATTTTTTTAAAATTATGTACATTTTGTGTTTTTTATGATACAATGAAATGGAAGTATATTTTGAAATATGCTGATGAGAGATCGAATGTAATATTTATGGAGGCTGGACGTGTCTTTTTTATTGAGAGATAAATCCGATATTAAAATTTTCGTTTTATATTTGCTTCGCCATATTGAGATCCCTTTGGATTTCGTGACTTTGCACGATATCGTCGTTCAGGATGAATTTGTCGGACAGTTTGATTTTATGGAATGCTTCTTTGAGCTTTGCGAAATGGGGGCGATCAAGAAAACGCAGAAAAACGGAGAGGACTATTATTCGTTGACCCTCGATGGAAGAAATGCGGCGGAGGCTTTGCAGAGTGATCTTATGCGGAATATTCGCGAGAGAGCGCTTCGCTCGGCAAAGCGTTTTTTGGAATATCAGAAAAACGGTCGCAGAACGGAGAGCGAAGTGATCGCGTTGGAGGGCGGAAAATGCCGTTTGGTCTGCAAATGTATGGATCGCGACGGCGTTTATATGGAAACCTCCGTCGTTGTGGAGAACAGACACAAGGCTGAGCTGTTGAAGCTGAATTTTGATGACAGATCGGAATTTATATACGCGGGTGTCATGAGTCTTTTGTCGGGGGATATGAATTATCTTTTGCCCGATACGGACGAGTCCGACGAAGATCATATATAAGATAGATGAAAAAGGAGTAAAAGGATTCAATGAAGGAATTTAATGAACACGGTGAACGAATAGAAGAACCGAAAAAGAAAAAACTGAACTTATTTTCAAGTTATACCAAGGATGGCAAGGAGATCAAAAAGGAAGACGTGATCAAAAATTACGACTTCTTCAGCTTCTTCAAGCTTTACGGCCGTCGTTTTGTAAAATTGATTTGGGTCAACGCGCTTTATATTATGGGCAATTTTCCGATCTTCTTTTTGCTGTTGGCGCTCAGCGGTCTTTTCAGCAACGTGGGCGTTGCGCCGTCCAGTGAAGTATTTCCCGTTATCAACGGTATTCACATTGCGTCGGGTGAATTTTCGCCTTCCTTTGCATCGTTGCTCGGTATTCACGGTCAAATGGCTCCCGTCTATGCTGACACGACTGTGACCTATATTTTGTACGCGCTTGCCGCGCTCTTCATTTTCACCTTTGGCCCCGTTAATGCCGCTTGTACCTATATCGTGAAGAATCTTGTGAAGGGTGAACCCGTATTTATGTGGGAAGATTTCAAAATGACCATCAAAAACAATTGGAAACAGGCAATGGCGATGGGAATTCTTGATCTTGTTATGCTTGCACTTTGCTCGTACGCTCTGTATATGTACTATTATAACTATAATTCTTACTATATCATGTTCTACTCCATGCTTCTGGTATTCATGCTTTACGCTTTCATGCGTTTTTACGTGTATACCTTGATGGTAACGTTTGAACTGAGATTTTTCCAGATCCTCAAGAATGCGGCGATCTTCACCGTTCTTGGATTCGGCAGAAATCTGCTTCTGTTCCTCGGCTGCGTGATGCTCGTGATGTTTACCGTATGGCTTGGTACTTTGTTCGTGCCGCTTGCCGTGATCAGTATTTTCATGGTGCTTTTCTCGGGCTGCGCCTATATGGGAATGTACGCCGCTTGGCCTAAGATCAAAAAATATATGATCGATCCCTATTACAAGAAATCTGAAATCGAATAAAACGAACGCCGTTTGTCAAAAATGAAGACAAACGGCGTTTTGATTTTCCGCCGTTTTCAAATGATTGAAAAGGGCGGTATTTTTTATGATTCGGACCGATCTTGCCGAAGAGCTTCGCACACACGCGATGGCTTCGAAGGCAAAAGAAGCGCAAGGAGAGCTTGACGGTATTCTGTATAACGAAAGAAAAGAAGATTTTATTAGGATCAGTACCATTGAGATCACGGATGAGCGAGGAGAAAAAACACTCGGAAAGCCTCGGGGGAAGTATGTGACGATCTCTTTTCCGTCGGCGGCAAATCTCACTTATTCGGACTTTCTGAAGCTTTGTGACGCAGTTTCGGTAGAATTACGTGCGTTCTGTTGGGATTTTTCGCATACGCTCGTATGCGGGATCGGAAACAGAGAGCTTTCTTCCGACGCGTTGGGTGCGATCGCGGCAGATCATGTGCTGGTGACGCACCATCTGAAGCAGATGGACGGAATGCCGCTTGGTATGGGTGGCTTCGGAGATGTTTCCTCCTTTTCTCCCGGATCGACTGCGAAAACTGGAATTGAAACGGCGGCTATTATCCACAGTGTTGTGGAAAACGTTCGTCCAGATGCCGTCATTGCTATAGATGCGCTTGCGGCAAGAGAATCGGACCGTTTGGCGCGTACCATTCAGATCTCCGACGCGGGCATTACACCCGGATCGGGGGTCGGAAACGTGAGATCGGCTTTGAATCGTGAAACGGTCGGCGTTCCCGTGATCGCCGTCGGGGTGCCGACGGTTGTGGATACGGCAACGCTTCTTCGGGATGTTCTCGAGGGATTTTCTCCGAATGAAGAGGTGATTTCCTCTTTGTCGGGTCTTTTCGTCGCACCGAAAGAAATCGATATGATTGCAGAAAATATGGGAAAGGTGATCGGATATGCGATCAACCGCACCTTGCACGGTGATTTTCCCTACGAAGAAATGGCGATGCTTGTTTGATCATCCGACCCACTCATGCAGGACGGCGGCATCGGTCAGAAATTGCTCGGCAGTGTCGTCCTTGACGAATTCCATAATGAGCTTCGTGGAAATATCTGCATTTTTCAAAATTTGCAGATATTTTTTCCATGCCTGCGTTCCGTCGGCAAGCGGATAGCGTTTGTGATCGTCATCCCACGTGAATACGTGGACGGCGGAAAGATAGGGCAGAACGAGGGAAAGATTTTTTTCATTATCAGAATAGGAGAGAGGCTGCCAATAGGTCTTTACGTTTTCCTTTGCGCACTCGGAGAGGAATTTGACGGAGGATTCGCCATTGTCGTTGAGCGTTTTTCCGTGGAATTCAAAGGCGAGAGTCTGGTGATATTCGGCGGCGATATCGGCAAGCTTTTTCGTTTCCTCCAGCAGACTTGCGTACTGTTCGGCGGTGATTCTTTCACTGCCCGTTCTGCCGAGCCATGCGCGGATGGTGCCGGCACCAAGCGCTTCGGAGGTTTTGCAGATGGCGCGGAAGGCATCCTCGTCCTTTTCGATCATGCGGTAATAGGAGCCGTAGGAGGGGCAGTAAAGCTCGTTTTTCTCCATCTGTTCGCGTGCGATTCTGACCGCGTCAAAATCAAGCGGCAAAACGTGGCGGTCGCCACCCCATTCAATGACGGAGAGTCCCGCGGATTTTGCAAGAGAAGCGATCTCTTCGATCGTTTTTTCACGGAAGGTCACGCTGGTCATACCCAATTCAAATTTCATTTCAATCTCCATTCTGCCGCCTGGACGGCGACGCCGTATGTTTTGTAATGATTATACCACAAATATGGGGAAAATGCAAGGGATCGGGTGGCGACGGGAAAATTTTGCTTCGGTGATATTGATTTTTTCGCGGATTGTGATATAATAAGACATATTTTTATACAAGGAGGAGCTACATGAAGCTTATCGGTAATATTTTGTGGATTTTGCTCGGCGGTCTGATCACGTCTCTTTGCTGGCTGGCGCTGGGTTGCCTTTGGTGCGTGACCATTATCGGTATTCCCGTTGGTTTGCAGTGCTTTAAGTTTGCGAAGCTTTGCTTATTGCCCTTTGGAAAAGAAATTGTGTACGGTAATAGCACGGCTTCCGTTCTCGTCAATATTTTTTGGTTGATCTTCGGCGGACTAGAGTTTGCGCTTGGCTTTTTTGCTTTGGGTTGTCTTTTCTGTGTGACGATCGTTGGTATCCCGTTTGGCTTGCAGTATTTTAAATTTGCAAAGCTTTCGCTCATGCCCTTTGGCGCAACCGTTCGGAACAGGTAAAGGTTATGTCTGAAATCTGGGAGCTTGTAGATGAAAGAAAGCAAAAGACGGGAATTTTGCACGAAAGAATCCGTTCGGATCAAATTCCCCACGGACTTTACCACATCGTTGTGGAAATCTGGACGAAAACACCCGATGGAAAGATCCTTCTGACACAGAGAAGTCCCGAAAAACCGATGGGACTTCTTTGGGAATGTACGATGGGGTCCATTCTTGCCGGAGAAGAAAGTAGAGATGGCGCGGTCCGCGAGCTTGCGGAGGAAACGGGCATTTCCGCAAAAAAAGAAGATTTGATCTTTTTGGGTGATTGCTTCTATGACAATTGGATCGTGGATTCTTATTTGTATTTGCCAAAAGAAGTTCCGGCGCTTTCTTTGCAGCCTGAAGAGGTTTGTGACGCAAGGTTCGTTCCATTGGCGGAAGTGGAGAACTATGAAGGTCTGCTTACGTCAAAGGTCTGGGAGCATTTTTGCAAATATAGGTATAAAATAGTGGCTTATTGATGAAAAACGGCGCTTCGGTTGAAGTGCCGTTTCTTTGTGTTAAGATAAAAGGTCCAGTATTAGATAAATTCAACTTGGAGTAGAATGAAATTGGGAAAACTCAATATTCTTACTATTGTAAGTTGATTGTAAATATGATAGAATATAGTCACAAGATAGCTATCTCGAAAAAATCTTGGAGGAAAAAATCATGTTAGATCAAAAAGTATTTGGTGAAAAACTGCGCAACCACAGAAAAAAACTTGGTATGACGCAGGAAGAAGTTGCGGAAAAAATCGGCATTTCTCCTCAAGCGATTTCCAAATGGGAGTCGGGGGATTGTCTTCCGGATTGTTTCAATCTGAAGGCTATCAGTGACATTTATGGAATTTCAGCAGATGTACTGCTTGAAACAGAATCGGACGGAGACATTGAAGCTGTGGCAAATAAAATCGAACAGCTGGGAACAGAATTTATTTGGGCAACGGCAAACTGTGATAGATACAATAATAATCTTCATCAAGAACTGGGCGATGATCTTTGGAAAATGTGGAAGGGTATCTATTTCGCGGAAACCGGAAATCGAAAGATTCAGGAAAAAAGCAAAAATCAAGGGAATCTCAGAATTATCGGTTCATATGGAACTAAAATCTGGGATGACCAAGGTGTGGCTTGCGTAATTAAATCGTCGCTTATCAAGCAAATCTCTCCCTTCGATGCAAACACGATAGAAGTCATGCAGGCGCTTTGCAGTGAAGAAGGTCAAAAACTAATTTTGGCGTTGCGTTGTGACACTCCTACACCTAAAAAAGAAATCGTTGAAAAAACGGGTATGGATATTCCTAAATTGAATGAATTGTTGTTGATGTTCAGCGAAAACCGTATCATTGAATATATTGCCGAGCATCGTGATCTGGGTAGTGGGTATGTGATCAGCGGACATTACGGTATCGTTGCCTATATGTTGCTCGCTGCGATGTATATTTTGAATAAAAAGAGTTATACGGTTTCTCAATTTCGCGTAGGATAAATATTTTGCTTTTTTTAGGATTCAAAAAATTTTTAGATTGATTTAGTGAAAAAGCCTTGCGTTCTCGGGTATTCCAAAGCGCAGGGCTTTTTCATATGCCTGGCAATTCAATCATTGGTTGAATTAACAACAACTATTTGATAATTGTTATTTTCTTATAGAGGTGCTATACTATAATCACACCGGTGATAACTATTTTAAGGAGGCAATTTTATGCAATTGAATTTAGGGACTAAGATCAGAGAATTGCGCCGTCGCGATGGGCGTACGCAAGATAATCTCGCGGAAGCTCTCGGCGTGACCGCGCAGGCGGTATCCCGCTGGGAATCAGGCGGCAGTTATCCCGATATGGAGATGATCCCCTCTATTGCCAATTATTTCGGTGTTTCAATTGACGAGCTTTTTGGCTATGACAACGTGAGAGAAAAGCGCATAGACGAGATCGTCGAACGGTTGACAGAAATGAATAAGGAAAATAACGGCGTGGACGTCAATATTGATGACTGTATCCGAATGGCAAGAACAGCCCTTGCGGAATTTCCCGCAAATGAAAAAATACTGCTTTGTCTTGCGCAGATTTTGGTGACGGCGGGATATGTGAAGTATCATGAGCATCACTTGACCGATGAAGAAGGCTATGATGTATATGATATTAAGCGGCATCGAACGTATGCCGAGTGGGCAGAAGCTGCCGTTATCTATGAAAAATTGATTCCCGTGCTTGCTGACGGTCTTGCACGCTACAACGCGATGAAGCAGCTCGCGCAATTGTATTTGAATACGGGAGAACACTCAAAAGCAAAAGCGCTTGCGGAAAAAGCGCCCACTATCAACTGTTGTAGTGAATTTTTGATGCTGACTGCTTGCGATGGTAAAGAAAGAGCGGCAAAATACGGCGAGACTGTGTTGATGCTTCTCGGTCTTGCGGCGGAGTTGATCGGCGATGCGGTTGCAGTAAACTACGATCACATCACGCTCGAAGAGGCGGAACGATATATCAAAAATGCCGCCGATATTTTTGATATTGTTTGTCTTGACGGAGAGTGCGGCAGGTATCGGGCAAACTCGGCAAATATGTATCTCTATTTGTCAACGCTTCAATGGCGTAATGGAAAGCGCGACGCTGCTTTTGCCTCTTTGGATCAAGCGCTGATCCATGCCAAGAAATGTGAAGAATTTTCTTTTGATAGGGAGACCACATTTACTTTGTCTTTACTGAAAAATGTAAAACGGAATCCCAACGGAAAGGATTATGGGGAATATGTTACAGAATTGGATACGTATTGGCCTTGGATCTGTATTCCCGATCCTCAGGATGTAGCTTCTGAAATGCAAGCTGATCCCCGTTGGAATGAATGGATCGAGAAATTGAAGAAATAATCTGATAAAAGCCTTGCGCTCTCGGGTGTTCCGAAGCGCAAGGCTTTTCTTATCCATTATGAATGGCAAATGATGGTGATTTCCTTCGGCGCGTCGATTTTGGTTTCGATCGAGCCGTCATCGCGTTTTGTATGCTCCACGGTCAGCTTACCGTAGGGCGTTGCGATGCTGCCCTTAACGTGATTCAGATGAGCGAGGTGAGGGGTGATCTCAATTTCGGAGCATCCTTCGCCCTTGATCTGAATGCCGAGAATGTATTCCGTCAGGAAAGCAACGGGACCCGAGGACCAGCCGTGGCACAGACTGTGGCGATAGCCGATATAGCAGTATTTTCCGAAATCGCCGTGGATATCTTTCTTTGTGCCGTCGCAGATCTCGTCCAATTTACAAGCGTTCTCTGCCCAGCGAATATCGAAATCCTCCCAGAACGTCGTTGCACCGAGGTCGAGCATAGCGCCGTAATAGGTTTTCAACGTTTCCAGAATTTCTTCGGCAGAGCAGCATTTCTCCATTCCTTTCAGAATGTAATAGCTCATGAAGGTGGAAAAGCCGTGCGCACCGCCGTTCTGCAGACAGTCTGCAGAGTCCCGATCGGCAATATCAGCAAGAAGCAGGAGGGAAGCGATCTGCTTGAGTGAACCGCAATCTTCCTTTTTGCTTTCGGCGAGCGCTTTGACAGAACGGCATTCGTTTGCAAGCTTCGTTTCTCCGAGGATCTCGCAAATACGGATGCAAGCGTTCATACAGAAGATCAGAAGCGCCTTTGCGCCTGCTTTCGCGGAGGGGAATCCCTTGGAGGGCCAATCGATAAAATCGCTCGCGGTGAACCGCCCGTTTTCGTCCACGTTTTCGATTACCTGACGCGTCAGACGGACGATGTATTCCTTTTGTTCGAAGAGATATTCTCGTTTACCCGTATAGAATACCCATTCGTCCAGATTGATCAGCCACCACAGGGAATAGGTTGCGATGCCGTTGATCCAAGCGGGTAATGCCGTGTTGTACGCGGACAGAGAAATCGCGCCATAGATCTGCGGAACGTCTCCGAAGACGTATTTTGTCGTTTTCATTTCGGGAGCCAGGTCTCCGATCCAAACGAGTCTGTCGCGCTTGATTCCGTCCCAGATCTCATTTTGCAGACAGAGATGGCAGGTATACGCCGCTGTGTCGTAGATTTGATTCAATCGGGCATCGTCGGATTCGAAGCTTCCGATATATTCATAGGGATGATAGGTCATGACCGCTTGAATGGTTTTGATATTGATTTTGGCGGGAGTCAGACATTCGATATAAACGAAGCGGAAGCCCGTTGCGCCGCATTCGGTGACCGTCCAGCTTTTCGTGTTGATCTCGAAATCGCGCATACTGTGATCGTTGGTCGCGCCCTTTTCTCCGATATGAGAGAGCGCTTCGCCCGCGGATTCACCGAAGGAAATGCGGAAGGTGGCTTCCTCTCCGTCGCGGATGCGGAACAGAGAAAGACAGATGCCTCCGTGTAGTTCCGTTCCGAAGTCGAGCAGAATGCCTGCTTTTTCTTCTTCGGTTGAAATCAGAGTCGTGACTTCAGGCTCGTTCGTGCCGATCTGGCGGTTTTTGTATCGCAGAAGTCGTTCCTCGCCCTTCCAAAATCCTTTCGTCATCAAAATTTTGGCGGGGACGAGATATTTTCTGACACGGGTGTCCGTATCGTTGAAGGAAATATTTTTGAGCATGGTATTACCTCGTAAAATTTATACAATGAGATCGCAGACGGAAATACGGATCGCCTTCTGGAGAGAAGAGAGGGGGAGTTCTACCTGATAGCCGATCTTTCCCGCGCTAAACAAAATGGTTTCGAAATCGGCGGCGGTGCTATGAATGGCGGTGGGGAAGAACTTTTTCATTCCGATGGGGGAGCAACCTCCGTGGATATAGCCCGTGAGAGGCAAAAGCTCCTTCGATTTGATCATTTCGATGGATTTTTCTCCGACGGCTGCCGCCGCTTTTTTCAGGTGTAATTCTTCTGCGGCGGGAATCATGAAAACATAGTTTTTTCCGGATTTTCCAACTGTGACGAGCGTTTTGAAAACGTGCGCGGGGTCTTGTCCGAGTGCCGCGGCAAGATCGACGGCGGATACCGCGCCCGACGTCAGATAGCAGTGACTGTCATACGGGATCTTTTTTTGGTCCAAAATTCGCATGACGTTGGTTTTTTCTTCTTTTGCCATAGATATTTCCTTTCAGATGAGCTTGCGGAAGTTTTCGATGCGGTGGAAGGTGGAATAGTTCGCGTCATGGAAGTTTCTCGCGTTGTTGATCGCGGTACGGCAAAGATAGATGATATCATCCCCCTCCATTTCAAAATCAACGTATTGGAACCCAACCTTCTGTCTGTCTTCGTGTCTGTGGTCGTGAAGATCGCAGATCACGCGCCATGTGAAAAGATCGTCCGAGCAGACGAAGGAGAGGAGGTTTCTGTCACTCGTATGCTCGCGATCGTATACGCGCGTGGCGATGGAATAATATTTTTTGGAGATCTCGTCGTATTTGATCATGAATTTGGAATAGTTGCCGGGGAACGACATACAACGCTTGTAGGCGAGCGGCGCTTCGTGATCCTCCGTGTTGACAGTGTAAACGAGAGCGGTCTGATACTTGCCGAAGCGCATGATGTTGACGAGCTTTCCGTCGGAATCGAGTGTGAGAGTGCCTTCAATGGTCATCGTGTGCATGGGCAACTCTGCAAGAGAAGGGTCGAAACGGTCGAAGGGTCTCGGTTCGGTAAAGCTCCAGTTTTCGGGCATGAGCAGATCGTCGTTTTCGTCGCAGGACATGACCATGGCGGCGTGGGAATATACCTTGTTCGCCCACGCGCCCCATTCCAGTGTTTCATAGATTCTGCCATTGTAGCGGACGATATTCTGCGGATTTTTGTGAACGCCCGTATTGCCTTTTTTGCCGTTGGAGCCTCGCAGGAGCGTAACGGGTGCAGAGAACGTCTTGCCGCCGTCGGTCGATTTGCCGATCAGCAGATCGCCGTATTCCGTGGAGCAGGAGAGCATATAAAGCT
>JAZRLQ010000019.1:0-12499 GCA_045646925.1 Eubacteriales bacterium | reverse complement strand
GACATGGCTACGACCCGACTTCATCGCGCGTCCGTTTTGCAAAAGGATCTCCTTGATCTTGTCGAAGAGCTTATCTTCCGCGGGCGTGTGCTCCGTCAGCTTCGCGATCAGCTCCGTGACGACGTAGATGGAATGAACGTGGAATCCCGTCTGCGCGGGATCGTGGAAATTCGTGCTGAGAAGGTCGTCCGAGCCGTCCTCGTGCATATAAAGCTCGTAGCGGCAAAGTCCCTTGTACGCGCGCTCCAGAAGCTCGGGATCGCGGTAACGCGGCGAGCCCTCGAGATAATATGCGAGAACAAGACCGGTCATCTGGGAAGCGAATTCCGCGCCGTCGGTCACACCCTGATCGGGGCCGCCCGTGGAAATGAATTCGGGCAAACGATCGTCGTCATTCATGAGATCGTTGAACTTCAGCGACGGATCGAACATTCTGAAAAATTGTTGTTTGATCAGCTCGTAATGATTCTTCATGACAAAATCCTCCGTGTCATCCTCTATCATTGATTTTTCGCAAAAGCGAAAACGATTTTCTCCCTCATTATATCACATTCGATTGATTCATGCTATATAAAAAAGTCCCAATCTTATATTTTTTATTTGTGCAAACCGCACTACCCGTAACAAAGCGACGTGAACAAAAAAACAAAAAAGGAAGCGGTCACAAAACCGCTTCCTTCGCCGCCGTAACGAACGTTTCCGCAAGAGCGGTGACGTCGCCGAGTCTTCCTTCGCACACCCAATCCTTTTTCACGATATTGGAGCCGACACCGAAGCCCTTCGCGCCCGCCTTTGCGTATTTTTTCATGTTGTTCTCGTCAATGCCGCCGACGGCAAGGAATCTGATATGCGAAAGCGGTGCGGAGATCGCCTTCAGATAGTCCGCTCCCATCGCGTCAAGCGGAAAGAGCTTCACGAAATCCGCGCCCGCCAAATGCGCCGTCTGCGCCTCCGTCGGCGTCAGCGCGCCGGGGATGGAGACCATGCCGAGCGCCCTCGTTTTCGCGATCACGCGCGCGTCCACGTTGGGCGAAATGATAAATCTGCCGCCCGCATTTTTCGTCAGCTCCGCTTGCGTTTCCGTCAGAACCGTTCCCGCGCCGATCTCCATGCGTTCACCGAAATGCGCCGTCAGCATGGCAATGTTCTCCGCAGTCTCAACGTCCGTAGTTTTTCCGCTCGCGTCGTACGTGACCTCCATGAGCCGAACGCCGCCCGCGTACATCGCCTCTGCAAGCGGGATCAGATATTCCCTCTCCACTCCGCGCACGATCACGATCAGCTTTTCCTTTTCAATGGCTTTTATCGTCTGTTCTCTCATAAATCCTCCCGATCATCAAACGTTTTTTCTCATTGTACCACATTTCCCCGCAAAAGAAAAGGGGGGACGAGAAGCTTTTTCGGGAGAGCAATATTATACTTCCCCTTCGGGAAGGTAAATGGGACACCGATCGACGAAATTGCAATGCAGATTTGCTATGTATTCACGGGAGGCCGCAGCGAGACAGGGGGACATCCAAACTCCGTTGAGATGTCCCCCTATTCATCCTTATTTCCCCGAGATGATCTGTCGGAGCAGTTCGACGTCCTCCTTCGAAAGAGTCAGATACAGCTCCGTGCGGATCGCGTGCTCCGGCTTCACGTCCTCTTCATAGTAAAACGTCGTCGTATGCAGAGGCGTGTCGTACGCAATATCGGCGTTCCGCCATTCGATATTCAGAAAGACCGTGTAAACGTACTCGGCGTTCTCGTAATCGATCAGATGGTCGTCGATCTCCAGATTCTTCAGAAACGCCTTGATCACGTTGAAATTCGAGCTATAGATGGTTTTTCCGCTTCCGTCATCGACTTGTATATTCGCGTAGAGTATCTCTTCGTATTTCGTCTGTGAGATCTCGCTTATGATCTCTCGTAATTCATGCAAGGTACCCTTCTCCGCCAGACATTCGAGCAAAGCGTCCATCGCTTTCGGCGTATATTGCTCGTCGATGAAAAAGCTCTGCCAGAACTTCATGCCGTTATAACGTCCGCTCACATAGAGGGAGAATCGCTTGACCTGCGTTCCTTCGCTTGCGCGCAGATAATCCGCCATCTGCTCTCTCGTCATCGAGCGGAAATCGTCCGCGAGCGCGTCCCACACGCGCGTACGCTGCGCTTCGCTCGTGGCAATGCTCAGATAAACATCGTCAAGCTCGATATCATCGAGAAGGAGTCTCTCCGCCATGACCTCGTCGGCGTAGCGGAACTCCTCGAAAAGATCGATCGAGGACGTGAGATCGTACGTCACCCTTCTGCCCGAGCGAAACGTCACCGTGACCGTTTCGTTTATGACGAAGCCATTCTCCTTACGCTCGCTCCAGCTCATATCGCGCGCTTCCTTCGTCTGCTCGATCGCCTCGTAAACGCGGTCGAGAACGTCGGGATCGCTCACCTTCACCGTCGTCATCAGCGCGGCGAGCCAGCCGCTCTCCTCTCCCGAATCGTAGGCGTAGGTCACGCTTTTTATCTGTTCCCTTTTCGGCGTGGTGGCGTAAAAGACCTCGCTCGTCAGATGCACGGAAGCCGCGTAGCCTCCCGCGAGAAGCACGGGGATCAGAAACAGAGGAAGCGTGCGCGCGACGTTTTTGATCCGCTTCGTCGTCATCAGCTCAAAGATCACCCAAACGAGAAAGCCGACGATCCAGCAAAGCACGGGCGCATAGCCCGCTCCGTCTTCGATATACAAACAAATTCCGAGCAAAAGGAACGGCAACGTCACACCCGTGCGGTAAATATGCTGCATGAAACGGCTCGGCGCGCTCTTCGTCGCGCTCTCGCTTCGTCTGCGGCAATAGCAAACGGCGGAAACGGCAAACAAAAGGACCGCAACGAAAAACCAATAGAGAAACAGCCACGCGGTCTTCGCAAATTCGAAATCGCCGCCAAACATCTGCACGAACAGACCGATCGGCAGAAAGAATTCCCAGTCGAATATACGAAGGAAGGAATTCTCGAGATTCGCCATCGGCGTCAGCGCTTTGAACCCGTACAGGAAAAACAAGCCGAACGCGCGCACGAAGAGAGAAAACAGAAAGAAGACCAGCACGTTCGCAATGACGGTACCCGTCAGCGTCATCGCAAGCATCATGAAGCCCGCCGAGACCATCGCAAGCAGAAGAAATCCGAGAAGGATCATCAGCACCGCTCTCATGTCGAAAACGTATCTGCCCGGCACGCCCCAAAGGACCGCGTTCGCGACCGAGGTCACGAAAAGCGTCGCAACGATCCACGTCATGACCGCCGCCATGAAGCTGAAATACACGCAAATGCGCTTCTGCGGCAGAGCGTGGAAAAAGTCGGAGGACTTTCTTTCGTTCAGATAAGAGAACATATTGTAAACGAGCAGAGGCGCAAACACCATGAGCACGGCGCCGAACGGCGCGAAAATGCCCGCCGCCGGCTCTACACGAGCGCTCGAAGCGGAATTCTCCACGATACATTGGATCGGGAGCCACGCGTTCAGAACGGCAATGACGATCCCCATCGCAACGCCCGCAGTGCGAATCTTGCGCAAGCCCTGCAAATATAGCTTCGTAGAAAAGATATTTTTCATAGCACACTCCTTTATCTCACGGGAAGATCCTTCCCGTCATATCCGAATAGATCCTTTTGTCCGCGGGCGAGAAGGTGAACGCACCGTCAAACTCGATCGCTTGCTCATTCCCCTCCTCGTCGGCCCAATGGATACTCAGCGTCATGAAACGAATGGCGTCATCCCCCGCGTTCTCGTAATCGATGAGATGGGAGTCGATCGGGATCTGTGTCAGAAACGCCTTGATGACCGTAAGATTCCGACAGTCGACCACAGAGGAATTATACGGAAGGCTGACCTTCATCTGCGCGGAATATATCTTCGAAGCCTTCATCGTCTCAAGCTCGCAGACGACGTCCGCCAGATCCTCGAGAAGCGCCTCCGCCTGCTCTGCCAAGCACTCATTATAGAGCCGATACGCGTTCGGCGTATATTCCTTGATCGGATTTACGACCTGCCTGAAACCAACGCCGTTGTAAGTACCGTAGATCTTGAGGATATTCTTGCCGCCGAGCGTTTGCTGTTTGTTCCGGACCAGATACATCTGCATCTGTTCGTCACTCAAAGCGTTGAAATCCGCCTTGAACGCCTCGCAGAGAGCGGCGCTTTTTTCATCCGAAAAATCACTTTCGACGCGACGGATATCGAAATCGAACGCGGACAGATAAGCTCTGAATTCCTCGGAATAGAAGAACGTATCGTCAATCGCGTTATAAGGGTGCAGATTGTACGTGACTGTTCTTCCCGTTTTCAAGGTGAAGGTAATGACCGCATCCGTGTAAAAAGATCCGCCGAAGTGGGGCTCAGACTTCTTCATCAGCTCGATCATTTCGTGCGCCTCGTCGAGAACCGCAGAGTCCTTGATCTGCGAGGTGGAGAGGATCGCGTTCGCAAAGCCCTGCGTTTTCTGCGAAAGCTCGTCATCCGTACTCCAAAGATTCGAGAATTTTTCCACCTTGACGCTCACGATCTCCTCTCTTTTCGGCGTGGAGGCGTAGAAGACCGTCTTCGCGAGAGAAACGGAAGCGACGTATCCGCCCGTAAGCACTGCGGGAATGAGGAGCAGAGGGAGCGAACGCACGATATTTTTGACCTTTTTCGTCGTCAGCGCCTCGAAGATCACCCACGCGAGAAAGCCGGTGAGGATGAAGAGTAGATGAATCTCTCCGCCCCGTCTGAACACCTCAACGCCCATGATCAGAAACGGCAGTATCAGACAAACGAGGTACAACGCGTGAACGAAGCGGTTCGGCGCGGCCTTCGATGCGCTCTCGCTTCGTCTATGGCAATAGCAAACGGCGGCGGCGAAAAACAGAGCGACCGCAACGAAAAGCCAATACAGAAGAAGCGGCAGAGGATCTGTGAAAGACGATGAGTCCATATCCATATTGAAAAGCGCCACGGGCAAGAAGAAATCCCAATCGAGAAATCTCAGCGCGGAGTATTCGGAAACGAACATGGGCGCTTCCTCGGCAAACGCGTCGAGAAAGCAAGCGCCGCACGCGCGTACGAAAAAGACGCAGATACAGAAAACGAAAACGTTCGCGATCGTCGTACCCGTCACCGTCATCGCAAGCGCCATGAAGCCCGCCATCGCCATCGCAAAGATCAGACATCCGAAAATGAAGGGCGCGAGCTGCGCGAGAGGGGGAACGTAAACGCCCTTCCACGCGAAGATCACTTCGTTGACGAGTGTCGTCAAGAGGATCGCGGAAACGATCCACGTCATAACCGCCGCCATGAAGCTTGTATAGATGCAAGCGCGCTTTTGCGGCAGAGAGTGGAAAAAGTCGGAAGCCCTTCTCTCGTTGAGAAAGGAAAACATACTGTAAACGAGAAGAGGCGCGAACACTCCGACGAGAAGCGAAAACGGCGCGCATTCAACGAGTCTGAACGGCATGATCACGCATCCCGGAGGCGCGACGACCATCGTCACCGCAGAAGCCGCGTTCAGCGCGGTAACGAGGAAAAGCATGGCAAATCCGACGACGCGGATCTTGCGCAAGCCCTGCAAGTAAAGCTTATAAGAAAATATATTGTTCATCATAATCTCCATTCCACTGTCCTTTGGACAGATACACGAATTTACTTCGTTCACGCTACACATTTCACATCAAAATATCCTTGAAAGCGTAGCCGAGCGCTTCCATTTCGTAAACGAAGACCTCCTCGAGATTCAGCGGCAGAACGTCGAGAAGCAGAGGATTCATTTCGCGGATACGCGCGACGACCTCTTCTCTGTTGCCCCTCGCGATGAAGGTCGCGACGGAGCCCATCTGCGTATAATCGAGGATCTGAATGCCGTCGAACACCGATCGTTCGAACATGGAATCGAACGCCACCTGGATCTTGAACAGAGAGGTCTTCAGCTCCTGAATATCGCTCTCGAAAACGATGCCGCCCTTGTGAAGAAGCGCGAGCTGATCGCAGGTGTCCTCCAATTCGCGCAGAGAGTGCGAGGTGATGATCGTCGTCGTGTTTCTCTCGAGAACGTCGTTGTAGATCACCTGCTTGACGAGATTGCGCATGACGGGATCCAATCCGTCGAAAGTCTCGTCGAAAAAGAGGTATTTCGGCATAGCGGAAAGCGCAAGAACCGTCGCCGCCTGTCTTTTCATACCCTTCGAAAAGGTGTTGAGATTGGCGCGCGGATCGAGACCGAAGGTCTCCGTGAGCTTTTTGAAGCGCTCTCTGCTGAAATTCTCGTATGCGGCGGCGTAAAAATCAGCCATCGTGTTCATCGAAGACTGCGGAAGAAAGTACAGCTCGTCGGGAACGTAGAGAATGTTCTTTTTCACCGCGGGGTTTTCGTAAAGCTTCTCGCCGTCCACGGTGATCTCACCGCTTTTCGCTCTGTAAACGCCGCTGAGCAGGCGCAGAAACGTCGACTTGCCCGCGCCGTTGCTGCCGACGAGACCGTAGATCACACCGTCGGGGATCACACAGCTCATATCCTTCAGCGCCGCGAATCCGTCAAATTCCATCGTTATATCTTTTACGTTAATCATAATGATTCCACCTTTCGTTATTTTCTGATATCTTGATATGCGCGTCGGATCGCTTCGAGAAGCTTCTCCTCCTCGATACCCGCGCGCGCAAGCTCGGAAGCGATCGCCTCGATCTCCGTGATCCTCGAGGAAAGCTTCTCCTTGATCTTTTCCGCCGCCCGATCCGCAACGAAGCAGCCTCTGCCCTGTCCGGATACGATGATCCCACATCGGTCAAGCTCTCCAAATGCCTTTTGTATCGTGTTGGGATTCACACCGAGAATCGCGGAAAGCTCGCGTATGGACGGAAGCTGCTCTCTGTCGCGCAGAATGCCCATCACGATATCGCGTTCGATCCCTTCCACAACCTGCTCGTATATCGGTTTTCTTGAAAATTTGTCTATAACAAGCATATCGTACTCCTTTCGACCAACTGTACTATTACTATTAGTACAGTTATAGTATAATCGACTCTTCTCAATTTGTCAATACCCTCCGGGAAATTTTTCCGCGCCGCGCGCGGAGGCGAAAACCTCGGCTACATCGTGGAGAGCGGCTTGCTGATCCCCACGCAAAAAGCGGTCGGTCAGCACCTTTCGGTACTGATCGACCGCTTTCGATCCGTCTGATTCAGACGGACTCAAAAATTCATTTTGCATTGACAACTTCCGAAGCCTCGGGAGCGTCTTTTTTCTTCATGACCAAGCCGCAGAGCTTGCCGATTCCCATCGCGCCGAGCAAAATGAGGTACGCCGCAAGCGTAAAGCCGAGGAAATAAATGATCGTGCAGAAGGGGAACGGAACGATAGCCTGAACGTCCTTATATACGAGCAAATGAGGAGGCTGATGAGGGCTGATGTAGAACATATTGAAGGTCTCCTGCAAGCCGCTTCTGAAAGCGATCTCGTTGAGGATCATCGCAACGCCCATCGTGCAAGCGAAAACGGACATCGCCTTGAGGATCGTCTTGTGCTGGAGCTTGACGTGACCCGTGTAGAACAGATAAATGGCGATCGTGATCATGGAGCCGTGGCAAATGGACGTCTGGATATTGATGCCGATGATATCGATGTAGATATCGCCCGGAATGCACATCGTGATAAGCCCCGCGAACATGGCGTAGGTCGCAAGATATGCGCAAAGCGCGTCGTGAACCTTTCCCTTTTTGATCAGACCCGCAAGCAAGCCGACGTACATGGGCGTGGAGCAGAACTGAAACGGGAATGCATACCACTGATAATCGAAGGTCGAGCCATTCGCGTACGAAAAGGTGATCTGCTTATAGATTTCCAGAAGAATGACCGTGATCGCGGTGATCAGAACGACGATTCTCACACGCTCGGGCTTATCCTTCTTGTGAAAAACGCAGAGCAAAACGGCGGCACCGATGCTGATTCCCCAGAAAAGAAGATGGAACCAACCCCAAGCCTCGGGACGTTGCATTTTCAACTGAAAAATCGCAATCATTTTCTCAAAAAAGCTCATAATGATACTCCTTTTTCCATAAATTAATACGTTATAACTATCTAGTCGGAAAAAAATGAAAAAGGTTGCAATTATTTTTTAAAATTTTGTGAATTTCTTTCAGCGCGCGAAAAAAAGGTCAAGACGAAGCACCTTCGTCTTGACCGTACGTTTACGAAATGTCCAATTCGGGCGGAACGTCGATCTCGTCCGAAACGTATTTTCCATTCTTTTTTCTTTGCCGTACGCATTCCGTAAGCAAATATTCGATCTGCCCGTTGATCGAACGGAAATCATCCTCTGCCCATTGCGCGATCGCGGCGTATAATTTGGGCGAAAGGCGCAGGGGCACTTGTTTTTTGCGATTATCTTCCATAAGATATTATCAATAGAGGCTTCCCGAATTAACGACGGGCTGTGCGTCGTTACCCGAACAGAGGACCACGAGAAGATTGGAGACCATTGCCGCCTTTCTTTCCTCGTCAAGCTCAACGACCTTGTTTTCGCTCAAGCGCTCAAGAGCCATTTCTACCATACCGACGGCACCGTCCACGATCATTTTTCTGGCATCGATGATGGCGGAAGCCTGCTGACGCTGAAGCATAACGGCGGCGATTTCGGGCGCGTACGCGAGATAAGTGATTCTCGCCTCGACGACCTCAATGCCCGCTTCATCCACGCGAGCCTGAATCTCCTTTCGAATCCTTTCCGCCACGATCTCGCTCGATCCGCGGAGGGAGCCCTCATCCGCAATTCCGTCGCCCGTGGTATCCACGTTGGGCGCGACGTCGTAGGGATAGATACGAACGACGTTACGGAGGGCACTGTCACACTGGAGCGAGAGGAATTCCTTATAGTTATCTACGTTGAAAACCGCCTTTGCGGTGTCTACGATCCTCCAAGTAACCGCAATACCGATCTCGACGGGATTGCCGAGGCAGTCGTTGATCTTCTGACGGTTATTGTTGAGCGTCATAATTTTGAGAGAAATCTTGTTGCTTACCATTTCGACCGTCTGAGGCTGACCGGGAACGCCGGGACGTGTCGTAACGTCGCCGCTCTGATTGAGCTTGGTCTTTGCGGCGGGATTGACGGAGCCGCAGAAGGGGTTGACGAAATAGAAGCCGTCGCCCTTGAGCGTACCGATATACTTACCGAAAAGCGTCAGCACGAGCGCTTCCTGCGGCTTGAGAACGCGCAGACCGAGCAGAGGAAACCAACCGAAAAGGAGCAATACGATACCAACGATCGCAATCACGGGCATCTCGGGACTGCCCTCCCTTTCCGACTGAACCGCGCCGACTACGATCATGGCAACTGCGCCAACCAGAAGCAGAAGCGTCAGCAGCATGACAAGCATACCGTTCTTTTTCTTCGTTAAAATAATTTCATTCATAGTGAAAATTCCTTTCTTATGTTGATATCATAATGATATCACAAAGATTGCACAATGTCAATAGAATTCTTCTGTTTTTTCTTTTTCGGAAAAAGAAGCGTATACGGTAATTTTTCTCAAAAAAGGACTTGCAAAACGAAAAAGCTTACGATATAATATCATGTATATCGTTTTTATGGCAACCGAAATTTGAAACGATTCTTTTAAAGGAGATGACTTTTGTTTTGAAAAGCAAAAAGCTTTTATTCACCATGTACGCCTCTTTGCTTGCGGCGCTCGTGGCAATTGCAACGCTGATCGTCACGATCCCCACCCCGACGGGCGGATACGTCAATATCGGTGACGGCATCGTTCTGATCTGCGGATGGATCCTCGGTCCCGTGTGGGGAACGCTCGCCGCAGGCGTAGGCTCCATGATCGCAGACCTCATCGGATACCCGATCTACGCGCTCGCGACCTTCATCATCAAAGCGCTGATGGCGCTCGTTGCGTTTGCGCTTGCAAAGCTCCTCAAGCCCGTTTTCAAAAGACGCGCGTGGTTCGCATACGTATTGGCGGGAATCGCCGCGGAAACGGTCATGGTCGTCGGCTATTTCGTATTTGAAGCCGTTTTCATGAGCTATGGCATGGGCGCGATCGTCAGCGTATTGCCGAACGTTTCGCAAGCCGCCGTCGGTATCGCCATCGGCGCGTCGCTGATGAGCCTCATCGACAGAACGCACTTGATTGAAAAAATAATGAGAAAGAGAGATTACAGAAAATGATATTGGATGAAATCAGAAACCAGTCCGCGCAGGCGGCAAACGATCTTTGCGAGATCGCAAAGCTGAAAAAGGGTGACGTCGTCGTCATCGGCTGCTCCTCCAGCGAGGTTTGCGGCCACAAGGTCGGAAGCGCCTCCAGCCCCGAGACCGCGGAAGCGATCTTCGAAGGACTTTCGAGCGTATTCACGCCCAAGGGCATTTACATCGCCGCGCAGTGCTGCGAGCATTTGAACCGCGCGATCATCATCGAGAAGGCGGCAGTTCCCTTCGCAGACATCGTCAACGTCGTTCCCCAGCCCAAAGCGGGCGGCTCCTTCGCGACCTCCGCTTACGCGCATTTCGAAAATCCCGTCGCCGTTGAAGAGATCCGCGCAGACGCAGGACTCGATATCGGCGGTACGCTGATCGGTATGCATCTCAAAAAGGTCGCCGTTCCCGTTCGTCTCTCGCTGAACCATATCGGTGACGCGATCCTCCTCGCCGCAAGAACCCGCCCCAAATTCATCGGCGGTATCCGCGCGCATTACGACGACAATTTGCTTTAATCGAAAAGGCAACCACGCCTCCCCTGCCCACAACGCCGCAGGGGAGGCGTTGTGCGTTCTCCTCGTGTCGCAAAGCGACACACCTCTGCGCTCTTTTGCCTTCCCCTTTAAAAAGGGAGAACGGTTTTACCAACTTTTCTTTGTTTGAAAGAAAAGTTGCAAAAGAAGCAAACAACCTTTCAGGTTGACCAGCGCCCATCAATTGTGTCGCAATTGCTTTTTCTGTTTCCATGGGTACAGTGCATCGGAATCGGTTGCACCTACACCCGAAGCATAGTGGTTGGAAACCATCGGTTCACGAA
The DNA here is from genome assembly GCA_045646925.1 of Eubacteriales bacterium. GTDB lineage: Bacteria > Bacillota > Clostridia > Oscillospirales > CAG-272 > QALR01. The sequence continues at coordinate 1,470 of JAZRLQ010000019.1, read as the reverse complement.
TGGGCGGCTTCGATTTGATGGGCGCGGTGCTCATCGATCCTTATCACGCGAACCACGAAACACGAACCGTATAGGTTCGCGTTTCACGATTCGTGGGAATTGCGATCATGTCGGTGCAGGGTGCCTCTGCCAAGGCCCTCCCCTACCGGCATACGACCAATTTTACGCGCACAAACTCCGATTCGTCGTAGGGCGGTGGCTTGCTGCCGCCACTTGCCCCTTGGAGCTCATTTACGATCGGATGGCCTTCTGCATTTGGCAAATGCGGTCGTGGTCGATATCGAGCAGACGGAAGGTACAAACCCAGCAAACGAGCCAATCATTGAACTCGCCCTTTTTGTGCTTGCCGTCGAAGCTCCAATTGCTTTGGAAGATGGCTTCGTTCTGCGCGCCTGCGGGACGGAGGAGTCCGTGGAGATACGTTTTTCCATCGCTGATCTCACCGAAGGTATATTCGCGGAGCGCTTCCGACGCGAGCCGCCACACTTCGTTTCCCGTGAGCGTTGCGAGATAGCGGAGATCGGGGACGTAATAGCTTGCCCAGCAATCGAGATGATGGTGCTGCGCGGAGACCGCCGTCGCGCCAAAGGTCGTGAACCCGAGCGTATGCGCGTCGGTTCCCTCGGGGAACGGAACGTCGTAATAGAACATCCACGTCTGGAGATAGCAAGCGATATTCTCCGCTTTTTCGAGATAAGAGCTGTCGCCCGTTATGCGTTCGAGCATGAGCGCCGCGCGGAGAACGGGTCCCGCGCTCTCCTTATCTATGCAGTAGGTATCGAGCGCGCCGCCCGCCGCGGCGTTTTTCGAGAGGTAATGTCCGTAGTAGAAGTCGAAGCTATTCTTTCCCGCTCGCAGATATTTCTCGTCTCCGGTCACGCGGTACGCCTGCAGAGCGGCGGCCGTCATCATCGTTCCCGCCATACCGAGAGCGCATACGATCTCGCCCTTTTCATTTACGGTCTGCGGAAAGCCTTGTCCAAGCTCGACCGTTGGCAAAAGCGCGTCGAGAACGCCAAGCGCGCATTCCAGATAATCCGATCGGTCAACGCCACCGTTTCGGAGGATCGTATAGCAGTTCAGATACTGATAGGAAAGCCAACCGAGGTTACAGAGATCGAGGACGAAATCCTCCGTTTTTCCGCGGTAGATATGGTCGAGCAGAACGGGAAAAAGTCCGTTTTCGAAGCGGTATTGCTTCCACGTGTCGAGGATCGCGATCGCGTTTTTGAAATCCGCGCTCTCCGTGTCAAACGCGCCCTTTACGGCGAATGCGAGATCGAAGGGCGCGATCGCGCTTTTCTGCGCGACCTCTTTTTTCATGGATTCGAAAAGGAAAAGAAACGCGTTGGAGATATTCTGTCCGCACCAGCCGCATTCGTAGCGGCCGCTTCTGCGATAGGCAAATTCGGAATGCGGAACGGCGGGGTCCTTTTTGTCGGGGCGCGGATAAAAGCCCATGTTCGTCAG
>JAZRLQ010000018.1:0-12314 GCA_045646925.1 Eubacteriales bacterium | reverse complement strand
GTCTTGTTCTCGGCTACAGAGTCGGCGCAAAGCTTCTCTATGCAGAAACGCTTCAGTACCACCCCACCGGTGTTGCTTACCCTGAACAGATCTTCGGCGCACTCGTTACCGAAAAAGTTCGTTCTCTCGGCGCGAAGCTCATCAACGTAAACGGTGAAGTCTTCATGCACCCGTTGGAAACCCGTGACGTATCCGCGGCTTGCATCATCCGTGGATGCAGCACCAGAGAAAACGGCGTTGACACCGGCAACGGCAAGGGCGTATGGCTTGACACTCCCATGATCGAAAAGATCGGCGGCGAAGGAACCATCATGAAGAGAATTCCTGCCATGTGGAGAATGTTCGACAAATACGGCATCGATATCCGCAAGGAACCGATCCTCGTATACCCCACTTTGCACTATCAGAACGGCGGCCTTGACATTACCAAGGATTGCATGACCACGAACGTAGAGAACCTCTTCGTTGCAGGTGAAGCTGTCGGCGGTATCCACGGCAAAAACCGTCTCATGGGCAACTCTTTGCTTGACATCATTGTATTTGGTAGAAGCGCAGGTATCAATGCCGCTGCCAAAGCAAAAACTGTAACCGTCGGCAAACTGACTCTCGATCACATCGAAAAATTCGAAAACGAGATCAAGGACGCAGGCATCGTTACGGAAACGGTATCTCCCAAACTTTTGCCCGACTATACCCGTAAGGTAAATAAGTAAAGGAGCTTCCATAAAATGAAGTTATTTAACGGCGTTATTTCTATCAGCAATATTTCCACGTTGCTTTTCGTGGTTTTTGCGGTTCTTCTTTTCGGCTATCTGCTCGGAAGAATCACCATCAAAGGCATTTCTCTCGGTGACGCAGGCGTATTCATCATCGCTCTGCTCTTCGGCGCATTGTTCTTCCACGTAGACGAATGGACGGGCGATCTTCTCTTCGCCGCTTCCTCCTCGCACTACGATTTTGAAGCTGGCCTTTCCCTTCTGGAAAGCTTCGGTCTCGTTCTCTTCGTAACCTCCGTAGGTTTCATTGCAGGTCCGAAATTCTTCGGCAACTTCAAGAGAAACTTCAAATCCTATGTTCTTCTCGGTGTGATCATCATCCTCGCGGGCGGTCTTGCCGCTGCCGGATGCATCGGTCTCGGTGAAGTAATCGGCTACGGCTCCTCCATTAAAACGCAGGACGGCTTCGTTGCCATGATCGTCGGTTTGCTTTCCGGCTCTTTGACCTCCACTCCCGCGTTCTCCGCGGCAAAGGCGACGGTTGAAGCGCAGTATCAGGGCCTCGTTTCCGTTGGTCACGGTATCGCTTACATCTTCGGCGTTATCGGCGTCGTACTTTTCGTACAGCTTATTCCCAAGCTCACGAAAGCTAACATGGACGAAGAAAGAGCAAAGCTCGTCATCAAAGCAGAAGAAGAAAAGAAATCCTTTGTCGGCAAGATCTTTGAAATTGACCACATGGGTATCGCGGCATTCTCCCTCGCGGCGATCCTCGGCACCTTCATCGGTCAGATCAAGATCCCGCTCTCCTCTCAGGGGCTCAGCGGCACTTGCTTCTCTCTCACAACCACGGGTGGCTGTCTGCTCGTCAGCCTTGTTCTCGGTCATTTCAGCCGTATCGGCCGCGTAAGCATTATGCCCGCGCAGAGCACGCTGAAGCTCTTCCGAGAACTCGGTCTCGTACTCTTCCTTGTCGGCGCAGGTATCCCCGGCGGCGCGGAATTCGTAAAGAATTTTGACCCGATGTACTTCGTTTACGGCGTAATCATGACCATCGTTCCCATGATCCTCGGTTTCCTCTTTGCAAAATACGTTCTGAAGCTCAGCCTTCTGAACAACCTCGGTTCTCTTACGGGCGGTATGACAAGTACCCCTGCACTCGGAACCCTGATCTCCACTGCAGGAACCGAAGACGTCGCAGCAGCTTATGCGGCAACCTATCCGATCGCTTTGATCGCAGTCGTACTCGTTTCCCAGTTCCTCATCATCTTGTTCTGATTTATAACCAAACGCAAAAATCGCCTTCGTCAAGAAGGCGATTTTTTATATCACAAAATAATTTCCGTAACATAAAATAAGAGAAAATACTTACTAATTACGGAGATCAACTATGGCAATCAAAATTTTTATCGATCAGGGACACAATCCCACAAACCCAAACGCCGGCGCGGAGGGCAACGGCTATCGCGAGCAAGACCTCGTTTACCCCATCGGACGCGCGCTTGCAGAGCTTCTGAACGCCAATCCAAATTTTGAAGCGCGTACCTCGCGCAACAGTCCCGACGAGGTTCTCGGCACGAGCAACGCTTCGAGCCTCGCCGCAAGAGTCAACGCCGCAAACGAATGGAACGCCGATGCGTTCATCAGCTTACACGCAAACGCCTCCAATATTCTCACCGCATCCGGTAGCGAAGCATTCGTCTACAGCAATTCTTCGCCCGCATATCCTCTCGCCGAGGATATTCTGATCGGTCTTTCTGAAGCAACGGGACTCGCAAACCGAGGCATTTTTGCCCGTCCCACACTCTACGTTCTGCGCAGAACGAAAATGCCCGCGCTTCTTCTGGAGATCGGATTCATTACCAACGGCAGCGACTCGCGGTTGATGGCGGAAAATCCGAACCTGATAGCACGGGGCATATATAACGGTATTTTAAGATATTACGGCTTGAATTAAGCGGTCTGCACGTCTTTTTCCTGCATAAGCCTATCCAATTCCGCTTTGAAGCGTTTTGCAAAATCCTTTAATTTTCCGAGCGTTTCATCGTGACGATCGTAGCTTCTCTTTGCCGTTTCCGTAATAAAAAACGCAATCAAAAAGCCAAACAGAATGTCGGAAAGAAAATGTGCGCCTGCCGAAAGTCTGGAAAAAGCCATCAGCGCCACGAAAGCCACGCACGCTGCCGTCAATGCGGGACGGTATTTCAAACCCTTTCCCGAGAGCCATTTCGGAAGCATGAGAAGCAACGTCGCGTGAGCGGTATGTCCGGACGGGAACGAATGAGAGCCCGAAAAGAAATTCGGATGATACCAGGGCGTAAATTTCGCAAGCGAATTCATATCAACAAGCTCTCTTAATCGTACGCGACCCCACAACGTTTTGATCGCGCAAACGGTCGACATAACGCAGAAAGAAGCCGCCAACGTATACGCCGCAGGCAAATACAGTTTTTTTCTGAGACCGTCCGGAATTTTTCCGATCAGCATATATAAAATTGCAGAAATTGCAAACGCAATACCCGCGATCATCGCCGCAGAAAGCGCGCCGGAAAGACCGTAGCGCATATATTCCATCGTTTTCGACGTTGCGTACGCCATCAAAGCGGTCGTGGGAACGAAAGAAGCGAATTTCAGCATGTTTTCCCTGTCATCGTATTGCTCGGCGCTTTCCTGCCCCACGATCAGAACCGAGGTCGCCGCCAGAAGAGAAGGAGCCCATTCGCCGATGATCTCCAGCAGAGCCGCAAATTTGGGAACGGAAAGAGTAAAAACGTTTTCCGTTTGAGAAAGTCCGGCGAGAGCCGCCGAAATCGCAAGATCAAAACGCGAAGCAAGTGTAATTCCCGTCGCAAGCACGGCGGAAGCCCCAAGCTTCACGCTCGTCGTTTTTGCGGATTGTTTCATTTACGCCATCCTTTTCGGAACAAACGGGGGACGGCTATTCTGTCGTCCCCCGTCATAAATCCATCAATTTTATTTCTGATCTGTTATCCTACGACAATTGCATTATTTGCACGCGAAAGCAGCCGCGCCGATAATGCCCGCATCGTTACCGAGTCTTGCAATACGAAGGTCGGTCTTCAAGGTATTGTCCTTGGAGTAAGTTTCTGCAGCAACCTTAGCCTTCAAGGGAATGATCAGATTGTCGCCTTCACCGGATACACCGCCGCCGATCGTGAATACTTCGGGCTGGAAAATGTTGATCAGGTTTGCAACGCCGCAAGCAAGGTAAGAAAGATAAGTTTCAACAACCTCTGCGCCTGCCTTGTCGCCCTTCTTCATAGCAGCAAAAGCGGTCTTACCGCCAACGCGGTTGATATCGTTTTCGCACATTTCTCTCATGAGAGAGTCGGGAGATACTTCAAATTTTTCCTTGGTCAATTTTACGAGAGCGGTTGCGGAGCAATATGCTTCAAGACAGCCTTTTCTGCCGCAAGAGCACTGTCTGCCATCTTTTTCGATAACCATGTGTCCAAGCTCTGCGCCGCCGTAAGCACAACCGGTCAGAACGATGCCGTCCAGAATAACACCGCCGCCGACACCGGTACCAAGCGTGATCATAACGGAGGACTTGGAGCCCTTTGCCGCGCCTGCAACGGCTTCGCCGAGAGCGGCAAGGTTTGCGTCGTTACCGATCTTGATCTTGCTTTCGGGCATACCCATTTCCTTGGAGAAGAGCGCTACCAGAGGGAAATCGGAGAATTTGATATTATTTGCATATTCAACGACACCGGTATCGGGGTTGACCGTACCGGGAGAAGCGATACCTGCGCCCGCAACGTCGGCAATCGCAATATCACATTCAGCGAGAAGCTTCTTGCAAAGCTCTGCCATATCGTGAATGATCGGTTCCGGACCTCTCTGCGCAAGAGTGGGAACGGAGCCCTTTTTAACGATCTGATAATTTTCGTCAACAATACCAACTGCAATATTGGTTCCGCCAAGATCGACGCCAATGCTGTACTTCATAATTATAATTCCTTTCTTTTTTCAAGTTTATTCAAAACTTCTTTTCTTTCAGCAAAAAAATCTGCCGAAAAGAAACCTGCACATATATTTTCATTATAATATTTTTTTCGTTTCTTGTCAATACGCAAGAGAACACCTTTGTAAATTGCAAGGAAATATTTTTCATCGTCATATTCCCTGCAAACATTGCCTTTACAATCCACAGATTCTATGATATAATGAGAAAACAAATCTCCTGTTTTGCACAACAAAACGACGAAAGGAATTCTACACATGGCAACTCAACAAACAATGAAGCTTTGGTACACCATTCCCGCACCCACGGTAAACGACGGCGATTTCGCGCGTCAGAACGATAAGCCCTTTGCAGGATGGGAAAAATGGTCGCTTCCCCTCGGCAACTCCCATTTCGGCGTCAGCGTTTTCGGCAGAATCGAAACCGAACGCCTGCAAATTACGGAAAACAGCGTATGCAATCCCGGCTTGCGAGAATCCCATTGGAAGGAAGGCTCCGGCGGAACACGCACGTTTGGCGATATTTATATAGATACTTTCCACAAAGACGTTGAAAACTACGAGCGCGGACTTTGCCTCGACAACGCAACCGCATACACAACGTATGAAATTGACGGGATTACCTACCGCAGAGAATATTTCGTCAGCTATCCGGACCGCGTGCTTGCCGTTCGCTTCACCGCGTCGGAATCGGGCAAGATCTCTCTGAACTGCCGTCCCGACATTCCATTTATCAAGGACTATTGCGTAAAGGAAGGCGACGGTTGCGGCAGAACGGGAGAGATCATCGCAGAAGACGACCGCTTGATCATGCGCGGCGAATCTCTCTATTTCGCAATCAAAACCGAAGGACAGATCAAATGCAAAACCGTCGGCGGCATAACGAAAATCAAAGACGGCGCAATCGAGATCAGAAACGCAGACGAAGCCGTTCTTCTCTTCACCTGCGCTACGAACTACAAAATGGAGTCCCGCGTCTTTACAGAGCCCGACCCCAAGCAAAAGCTCGCGCCTTATCCCGCTCCGCACGAAAAGGTGACGGCTATGATGGATGCGGCTTGCAAAAAGGACTACGCGGACTTGTACGCGGCGCATATCGCGGATTATACGGCGCTTTATAACAAGGTAACTCTGGATATCGGTTATGCCGAAAAAGACCTTGCATTGACGACCGACCGTCTCGTCATGAATTATAAAATGGGAAAGAGAAGCGCTTATCTGGAAACTCTCCTCTATCAATACGGAAGATATCTCCTCATTGCCTCCTCGCGCAAAAATGGCTATCCCGCCAATCTCCAGGGTACGTGGACCTGCTATGACAGCTCGCCTTGGGGATGTGACTATCATCATAACATCAACGTACAAATGAATTATTGGCCGTGTGGTATCGCCAATCTTTCCGAGTGCTTTCTCCCTTACGTTGACTTTGCGAAAGCGTACATGGCGTCTGCACGCGCGCTTGCGGACGATTATATCAAGACCAGATATCCCGAAAATTTCACCTCCGACGGCGAAAACGGTTGGTTTATGGGTACTGCGGCATTCCCGTATTATCTCGGCAAAGCTGATGCTCACTCCGGTCCCGGCACAGGCGGTTTCACCTCTCTGCTCTTCTGGGATTACTACGATTTTACGGGTGATAAAGAATATCTGCGTACCGTCGGTTATCCTTTCCTGCGTGAAATGTCGCTGTTCCTCTCTAAAGTGCTTGTAGAGGTTGACGGAAAGCTTCTCGTGCGCGATTCCGCGTCCCCCGAGCAAGTACATAACGGAGAATATTACCAGACCGTCGGTTGCGCCTTCGACCAACAGATGATTTGGGAAAACCATCATTGCGTTCTGCTTGCCGCAGAGGAGTTGGGAATCACAGACGATCCCGTTCTCGACATCGTTCGCGCGCAGATCGACAAATTGGACCCCGTACAGATCGGTCTTGACGGACAAGTCAAGGAATTCCGTGAAGAAGGACACTACGGCGAGATCGGTCAATACGAGCACCGTCATATCTCTCATCTCGTCGGCATGTATCCCGGCACGCTCATCAATAAAAACACCCCCGAATGGCTCGAGGGCGCAAAAATTTCCTTAACAAATCGCTCGGACAAGTCGACGGGCTGGGCAACCGCGCACCGTCTCTGTGCATGGGCGAGAACGGGCATGGGCAATCGCGCTTTTGATCTCTATCAGTCCATACTCAAAAACAATACGCTTCCCAATCTTTGGGGCACTCATCCTCCCTTCCAGATCGACGGCAATTTCGGCGCGGTTGCAGGCGTTTCCGAAATGCTTCTGCAGAGTCAGGCGGGATTCATCGACTTTCTCGCGGCAAAGCCTGACGCATGGGAAAGCGGCTCCTTCGACGGTCTTGTCGCAAGAGGCAATTTCGTTTGCGGCTGCGATTGGGCTGACAAGAAGGTAACGCAAATGCGCGTCACCGCATGCTTGGGCGGAAATTGTCGAATCCGATATGTAAATATCGCAAATGCGGAGATTCAAGGTAAATATACCGTCGTCTCCGAAAATGAGATCGAATTGCATACGGAGAAAAACGAGCAGATCGTCATCTGTTTCCAATCATAATCATATTAAGGAGGTCTATTCATGAAAATTTCAAGAATTTGTCCCAAATGCGGCTCTTCCGACATCGTTAGAATCGACGGTTACGCAGGTGCGTACGGTTCCGGAAATAATATAATGACCGGTAGCACGATCTTTTCTGCGGTAAACGTAAACAGATATATATGCTGTACTTGTGGATTTACTGAAGAATGGATCGACAAAGACGATATCGAAAAAGTTGTCAACAGCAAAAAAGCAAAACGCTAATCGCGCGTTCGACAACCTCGCAACAAAATATAAACTGAAATAAAATACGGCAAGCATCGATGAAAAAACGATGCTTGCCGTATCATTATTTTGATTCCTTTTCAAAGCATTCTCGGCTTTTCCTTCATCATCGCATTTCCCGCTCTCGGCGTGTCACAAAGAAGCTCCCATACGGCATCCGCATTTGCGGAAAGCATCGCCGCACGCGCGACGGCTTCTCCAAAATGTTTGGCGTCGGCAGGCTTCGTAACGATCGGGATACTCGCTGTTTTGCGGAGCTTGGACAGAATTTCCCTGCCCGTTTCATTCGCGGCAAGCACGGTGGTATATGGAACTTCACCCACATCGCTTTTCTTTACATCCATCAGAACGGTCAGCATGGCACGTCGAACGCGGGACGGAGAATCGTTTTTTGACACGGCAAGTGAAAGAAATTCTTCCATATTTCCCGCTTCTCTGCCGTATTTCCAGAGTCTTGCGGCAAGATCATTCGGAATATCGTACATCTCGGAGATCGTTTCCTGCGTCCGCGTTCTGACAATTGCGGCAAACAACGGGAAAAGCTTGTCGCTGTCAGCAAGCCCACCCTCTTTTGAAGCGGATGCCAAACGTTGCGCCGTTTCCTTCGGCGCCAAGCGGAATACGGAATCCCAATCCTCCGATCTGATCAAGCGGCGGATCGTCGTCGCGGAAGCAAATCCTTCACCGCCGCCGTTATAATGCTCTCCCTTTCGTAAAAGCGCAACGGGGGTAATATCTGAACGCAAGGCGCGAATCGCCGAAAGATATGAAAGTGAAAGAATGTCGTTCGATCCATCCGACGGAAAATCCTCGCTGTAAAATCCTCGATAAACCTTGCTGACCGCCGCGCGATAAGACAATGCTCTGTCGCTTGCAAGAGCGCTTTTCAACGCTTCTTTGAAATTCTCCGACTCCAAACGCTCGGAAAGCGCGAGCAGCGCCGAAATATCACCCGTTTCGCTTCCGAAGCAAAGCTCGTCCACACACCCCAGCAAATGCGTGATCCGAACGCCCGCGTCACCGAAAATTTCCGCGGGAGCAGAGGAATACGGAAACGGAAGCTCCAAAACGAGATCCGCGCCACAGCGGACGGCGATCTCCGCGCGATCGTATTTTGATAAAACCGCGGCATCGCCTCTTTGCGTAAAGCTTCCGCTCATCACGGCGACCACAGCGCCTCTTTTTTTCATTTCCGAAAGCTGATACGCATGACCGAAATGAAACGGATTATATTCACAGATAACAGCGCATATTTTCATAAAATTCTCCAAAATAAATGTAAAAAAATTTTGAATATGTGGGAAAATAACTATTGAAATCATAAAAAAAATCTTGTATAATAATAATATACTGCAAAATTCCGATAAAATCAATATATAAATTATGGAGGTTTATTCAAATGTACGTACTTGTTGTAAACGCCGGAAGCTCCTCGCTCAAATATCAGCTCATGGACACCACCGCAGAAAAGGTTCTCGCAAAGGGTGTTTGCGAACGCATTGGTATCGATGGTCACATCGAACATAAGAACGAAGCCGGCGATAAATTCGAACGCGACATTCCCATGCCCAACCATTCCGTAGCGATCCAGATCGTTGTTGACACGCTCACCGACGCTGAAATCGGTTGCATCAAGGATATGAGCGAAATCGAAGCAGTCGGTCACAGAGCTGCTCACGGCGGTAACTACTTCTCCGATAACGTTTATATCGAAGGCGACGTTATGGACAGATTCGAGCTTTGTCGCGAAATCGCACCTCTCCACACCGGTCCCCACATCATGGGTATTCAGGGCTGCACTTCCGTTATGCCCAACGTTCCCCAGGTAATCGTATTCGACACCGTTTTCCACAAAACTATGCCCGACTACGCTTATATGTACGCAATTCCCTACGAAATGTATGAAAAATACAGCATCCGTCGTTACGGCTTCCACGGTACCTCCCACTGCTACGTTGCAAACGAAGCAGCTAAGGCTCTCGGCAAACCCATCGAAGAAACCAAGATCATCACCTGCCACATCGGTAACGGTTCCTCCATCACTGCCGTTAAGGGCGGTAAGTGCGTAGATACCTCCATGGGCTTCACTCCCCTTGCAGGTCTCGAAATGGGTACTCGTTGTGGCGATATGGACCCCGCTGTTGTTACATACATCATGAACAAGGAAGGCTATACTGCTGACGAAATGAGCAACTTCATGAACAAGAAGTGCGGACTGCTCGGCGTTTCCGGTATCGGCTCCGACAGCCGTGAAGTTGAAGCTGCAGTTAAAGAAGGCAATCCTCAGGCACTTCTCGCCGTTAACATTCTCTCTTACGGCATCAAGAAATACATCGGTTCCTACACCGCTGCTATGAACGGCGTTGACGCAATCGTCTTCACCGCAGGTATCGGTGAAAACAACGCAGCTATGCGTGAACGCGCTTGCTCCGACATGGAATTCTACGGCATTGAACTCGACAAGGAAGCAAACCTCAACGCTTACAAGCCTCAGGGTCCCATTGAAATTTCCAAGCCCGGCTCCAAGACCAAGGTTTACGTTATCCCCACCAACGAAGAGCTCATGATCGCAAGAGAAACCGAAAAGATCGTTTCCGCAAGAAAATAAAATCTCCCGATTATGTTCTTCACAAGGAATTCCCATCAGACTATTGACATTTGAAGGTCCTTGTGATAGAATAATAATGTAAATAACAGCTTCAGCTGTACGAGATTATTATATTACGGAGGTATTTCCTATGAACAGAATCAAGACTATCGAAACCAAAGATATCGTTAAAACCGTAAACAACGGTGGTTGCGGCGAATGCCAGACTTCTTGCCAGTCTGCTTGCAAAACATCTTGCGGCGTTGCTAACCAGAAGTGCGAAAATCAGAACAAGAAATAATTTTCTGTAAATTCTCAAAACGCTGTCTGAAAAAGACAGCGTTTTGTATTGAGTAGGAGTTTTTATGGTACATCAATATAAATTAAACGGTTATAATATCATCCTTGATACCTGCAGCGGCTCGGTACACACCGTAGACGAAGTTGCGTACGATATCATTGCGATGTATAAGCAATCCACAAAAGAAGAGATCGTCAGCGCAATTCTCGAAAAATACGGACATATGCCCGACGTTACTGAAGAAGAGATCCTCGCTTGCATGGAAGATATCGCCGCTCTCGAAGAAAGCGGGAAGCTCTTCTCCAAGGATCAGTTTGAAGGTCTTGCTTACGATTATAAGAACAACAGCAAGGTCGTCAAGGCGCTCTGCCTCCACGTTGCGCACACCTGCAATCTGAACTGCTCCTATTGCTTCGCAAGTCAGGGCAAATATCAGGGTGAACGCGCGCTGATGAGCTTTGAGGTCGGCAAGCAGGCATTCGATTTTCTGATCAAAAATTCCGGAACAAGAAGAAACCTTGAGGTCGACTTCTTCGGTGGCGAGCCTCTCATGAACTGGGACGTTGTAAAACAGCTCGTTGCATACGCAAGAAGCATTGAAAAGGAACACAACAAAAACTTCCGCTTCACCTTCACGACCAACGGCGTTCTCATCGACGACGAGGTCATCGACTTCTTGAATAAGGAAATGCACAACGTCGTACTCAGCCTTGACGGACGAAAAGAGGTCAACGACCATTTCCGCAAGAATTACGCAGGCAAAGGAAGCTACGACACCATCGTCCCCAACTTCCAGCGTCTCGTAGAAAAACGCGGTGGCAAGGATTACTACGTTCGCGGCACGTTCACACATAACAACGTCGACTTCACCAACGATATTTTCCACATGGCAGATCTCGGCTTCACCGAACTCAGCATGGAGCCCGTCGTTTGCCCTCCCGGAGATCCCTATGCCCTCACGAAAGAAGATCTTCCCAAATTGTTCGAGCAGTACGAAATTCTCGCAAAGGAAATGATCCGACGCAAAAAGGAAGGCCGCGGCTTCACGTTCTACCACTATATGCTCGATCTCAAGAACGGTCCCTGCATCTACAAGCGTATCACCGGTTGCGGTTCCGGCACGGAATATATGGCGGTGACCCCCTGGGGCGATTTGTATCCCTGCCATCAGTTTGTGGGCGAGGAGCAGTATAAATTGGGCGACATCTGGAACGGCGTCACCAACAACGACCTGCGTGAAGAGTTCCGCGCCTGCAACGCCTATGCCCGTCCCGAATGCGCCGATTGCTGGGCCAAGCTGTATTGCTCCGGCGGCTGCGCAGCCAATGCATACCATGCCAGCGGTTCTATCCGCGGTATCTATGAACCCGGCTGTGAACTGTTCCGGAAACGCATTGAGTGCGCCATCATGATGAAGGTGGCAGAAGAGGATCAACGCTGATGAATACGCCGATCGCTGATTTCCTGCAGGAGTATCGAAACGAGCATATGATCCGTTTTCATATGCCCGGCCATAAGGGAGAGGCGGTTTTAGGATGTGAAGCGCTGGATATCACAGAAGTACGGGGAGCTGATGCCCTCTATGAAGCCAGCGGAATCATTGACGAAAGCGAACAGAACGCTTCGCTGTTGTTTGGTTCTCAGCGCACCTGTTATTCTACAGAGGGTTCCAGTCAGTGCGTCCGAGCAATGCTCTATCTGGCACTCACCCATCGCACCTCCCATACGCGGCCTGTTGTGGTCGCAGCGCGAAATGTTCACAAGTCCTTTGTTTACGCAGCTGCCATGCTGGATTTCGACGTGGTCTGGCTATGGCCAGAGGAGCAGCGGTCGCTTTGCGGCAAGTCGGAGGCCAAGCGGTCTTAGGAAGACAAAATTT
>JAZRLQ010000017.1:0-5485 GCA_045646925.1 Eubacteriales bacterium | reverse complement strand
CGAAGTTATTCTCAAGGCGATCCCCGCTCCTCGCGCAGAAGTAAGCAAGTACGCTCCCAAGCTCATCACCATGAAGATCAACCCCGACAAGATCCGTGACGTTATCGGTCAGGGCGGTAAGATCATTCAGAAGATCGTTGCTGAAACCGGCGCTAAGATCGACATCGAAGACGACGGCACCATTTACATTCTCGCCGTTAACTCCTCTGCTGCTTACGAAGCAAAGGGCATCATCGAAGCGATCGTATTCGAGCCCGTTGAAGGCTGCTGCTACACCGGCACCGTAACGAGAATCATCCCGATCGGCGCTTTCGTTGAAATCGCTCCCGGCAAGGAAGGTCTCGTTCACATCTCCAAGCTCGACAACAAGTGAGTTGCAAAGGTAGAAGACGTCGTTGAAGTTGGCGACAAGGTTACCGTTAAGTTCCTTGGCTTCGACGAAAAGGGCAGAATCAACCTCTCCAGAAAAGACGCTCTCGTTCAGCTCTAATAAAATTTTACGGCAGACCATGCGGTCTGCCGTTTTATTTTGCTTATCCGAGAAAATTTGTGAACAAATTGTAAACAATTTGATTTTCTGCAAAAAACACGTCCGTTTTTGCGTCTTTATTAGTATAAGATATTTTTTCAAATTTCAAAGGAGTCGTATTATGAAGCTATCCAAAATCATTTTTTCCATTCTTTGTCTTTCCCTTCTGTTTCTGCTCACTTCATGCGGAAATACTCACAAGCATGAATTCGGCGAATGGGTCACGGTAAAGGAAGCAACCTGCACCGAAGAAGGAATACGGGAAAGATATTGCACCTGCATGAAAAAGGAAAGCGAAACATTGACGCCACTCGGTCATCAATTCGGGAATTACACCGTCACAAAAAATTCCACCTGCACGGAAAAGGGCGAAAAGGAACGCTCCTGCTCCAACTGCAGCGAAAAAGAAACGCAAACGATCTATCCGACCGGACATCAATACGAAGATCACGCTGTCCTTGAGAAAGCAACCTGTGAGAAAGACGGCAAAGAAGTCCTGTCTTGTGTCTGCGGAAACAAACGTGAGCAAACGATTCCCGCGCATGGTCACAGTTATAGCGAATGGACGATAACGCAGGCTGCCACCTGTACGGATGACGGCAAGGAAGAACGCACTTGCCGAAATTGCGGTGATCACCAGACAAAAACGATCGTTTCCCGTCATATCGGAACCGAAACAATTATAAAAGAAGCCACCAAAACGGAAAACGGTGTCAAAGAGATCGTTTGTCGGAATTGTAATATGACCGTTTCAGAATCCATCCCTTACATCGGCTCCGTCGGACTTACTTATGAAATAAACGACGACGAAACCTACACGGTCACAGGTATTGGAACTTGCACAGACACAGCGCTCATTATTCCCGAATTTTTCGACGGGCACAAAGTGACCGCCATCGGAAGTCACGCATTTTCCAACAGCCGTCTCAACAGCATCGTCATCCCGGATAGCGTAACAATCATTCGTGAATACGCCTTTTACGGTTGCCGGCTTGCCAAAACATTGGATATCGGAAACGGCGTTACGCACATTGAAAACAACGCATTCTCCGCTTGCGCCTTCACAAGCATAAGAATTCCCGGCAACGTCAAAAGCGTGGGCGATTATGCATTCAAAAACTGTGTGCAAGTAACGGAGATCATCATCGAAAACGGAGTGAAACGCATTGGGGATTACGCATTTCAATCCTGCAAAAAAATAAAAGATATCACCCTCCCTGACAGTGTTGTCACCATCGGACAATCTATATTCAGTGATTGCGTCGAATTGGAAAGCGTTGTTCTCGGCAACAGTCTTCTCAGCTTCGGTCAGACGTTCAAGGGCGCCAACGCACTCAAGAGCGTCGTGATCGGATCGGGAATCACAAAAATCGAAAGATCGGCATTCGAAACCTGCTATCATCTCCAGAGCGTCGTGATTCCAAACAGTGTCACAGAAATTGAGGCTTACGCATTCTCTTATTGCTACGATCTGAAAAGCATTGATATTCCCAACAGCGTTAAAACGATCGGTGAATCGGCATTCTGGCATTGCAATGATCTGACCACAGTTGTTCTTCCCGACGGATTGACGCACATCAGCGATTCCCTTTTCGCTTCTTGCATGGGTTTGCAAAACGTCATGATTCCCGCAAGTGTTACAAGCATCGGCAACGACGTGTTCGATCGTTGCTCAGCATTGAAGAGCTTCACGATCCCGGACACCGTCATAAGCATCGGCAATGCAATCTTTGCAAATTGCTCCTCGCTTGAAGAAGTAAACTTCGGCAATACGTTGACCATCGTTCCAAAGAACACATTTGCGAACTGTATTTCCCTCAAAAAAGTCGTATTGAACAACAAGATCACAAGCATCGGAGAGCGCGCATTTGAAAACTGTTTTGATCTCGCCTCCATTGATCTTCCCGAAAATCTGGAGACCATCGGGCATGGCGCGTTTTATTATTGTCATAGTCTAACCGACGTTACACTCCCCGAGAACGTTACAACGATCGGCGCTTACGCATTCTATTATTGCTCGAGCATGGTAAGTATCCATATCCCCGACAGTGTAAAGGAAATCGGGAAAAACGCTTTCATGTCTTGCGAAAAATTGGAGTCCATAATCATTCCCGAAAACATTACCGTCATCAGCGAATTCACGTTTGATAATTGCAAAAGTCTGAAAAACGTCGTTCTTCACAACAAGATCACGACCATTTCCGATTCTGCGTTCCATGCTTGCAGCAGTCTTGTAAGCCTTACGCTTCCCGACAGTATCACAAGTCTCGGAAGAGGTGCTTTTTGGTGGTGTACCTCTTTGGAAAGCATTGTGATCCCCGACGGAGTGAAACACATAAACGAGACTACGTTTTACGGTTGCGACAATCTGACGTCCGTTAAGCTCGGAAGCGGTATTGAAACCATCGGAAACGAGTATTATCCATCGCCATTTTATGATTGTCCCATGCTGAAGACCATTTACTTTAACGGCACACAAGCTGAATGGAACGCCATTTCCAAAGCTACCAATTGGAAAAATGACTCTTCGATCAAAGAGATCGTCTGTACCGACGGAACCGTTTCGGTCTGATCTTCCCTCAAACAAACTCGTTTGAAATCCCAATTACAAAGATGAAAGAGAATCGGAGCGCAGCTCGTCAAGAGCTACACTCCGATTCTCTTCAATTATGGCGCCCCCACTCAAACCCGCCCCATCGTAAATATACGAACGGAAATTTTTCTTATAACGTCAAACGGAATCACCGTGAATGCAAGAAGAACAACGTCGCGGATCACCGTCATGGGAAGCGCATGGGTACGGAACATCGCGCCACCAAAGAAAACAAGCAAGATCTGCACGGCGGAAACAGCAAGCATGATCAAAAGAAAGCCTTTGTTCTTTCGGATATTCGCAAGAAAACGCACGCGGCTCGTTCTGGCGTTGAAGGCGTTGAAAATACCGCAGAAAACGAACAGAGTGAAAAACGCGGTCATAAAGCCGACGAAATCGCTTTCGAAGCCGTATCTCATGCGAACGGACGGAAAGATGAGGAACACAGACAAAATCCCGACGGTATACATTCCCGTAATGAGAATCTGTCCCAGCATTTTCCCCGTGATGATCGGCTCCTTCCGACTTTTCGGAGATTCCTCCATGTACGCCTTTTGCGGAGCTTCTCCTGCAAAGGCGAGTCCCGCAAGCGTATCGATAATGATATTGATCCAGAGCATTTGCGTAACGGTCACGGGTGCTTCCACGCCGATAAACGGGCCGATCAACGACACGCAGACGGCGCAGAAATTCATCGTAAGCTGAAAAACGAGAAATTTCCGAATGCTGTGAAAAATCGTTCTGCCGTAAAGAATGGCGCGCACGATGGATAAAAACCGATTATCCAGAATCACGATATCGCCCGCCTCCTTCGCAACCTCCGTACCGCTACCCATTGCAAAGCCAACGTCGGCGCGCTTGAGCGCCGTCGCGTCGTTGACACCGTCTCCCGTCATACCGACGACAAGGCCCATCTTCTGCGCGATACGCACGAGTCTGCTCTTGTCCGTCGGGAGCGCTCGCGCGACGACGCATAGGGATTTCATGACCGCGGAAAGATCGTCATCCGTCATTTCCTCCATATCACTCCCCGTCAGAACGACCTCCTCATCCTTCCCTGTTAGAATTCCGCATTCACGCGCGATCGCAACCGCAGTCTCTCTGTTGTCTCCCGTGATCATAACGGTCCGGATACCTGCGCGGCGGACGCTCTCCACGGCGTTTTTCGTTTCGGGGCGCAATGAATCGCGAATACCCACAAGCGCGACCAAGGTCAACGTTGCGTTTTTCTCATCAAAGTCACGATCCGCCGTTGCAAGAAGCAACACACGCATGGAATCCTCCGTCATATCAGTGAGATTTTCCCAAACGGAAGCGTCGAGTCCTCGGTGATACACCCCGTTTTTATCATAAAATCCCGTGCACCTCGGCAATAATTTTTCGGGCGCTCCCTTGACGAGAACCGTTCCGTCCTCCAATCGTGTCCAAGCGTATTTTTTCGCACTGTCGAAAGGAACCGTTTTTTCCTTGATCTCCAAAGAAACGGAGGAATAGAGCGGCGTGGCAAAAGAAACGAGAGCGCGTTCCGTACTGTTTCCGCCGATCGCTTTTCCGTCGGGAGAAAGCGAGGAAGTTCCGTTGCAAACGCACGAACGCGCGAGCAATTGCGCGTATTTCGTATATTTGCAAAGCTCGGAAAAATCTCTGAAGCACTCCCCCTCGCCCGTAAAGATCTTCTCCGCCTTCAAATTACCGCAGGTCAGCGTACCCGTTTTATCGGTAAAAAGTAAATTCATGCTTCCCGCCGTTTCGATCCCGACGAGCTTTCTGACCATAACGCCCGCCCGTTGCATACGCATCATATTGGAGGACAGAACGACCGTGATCATCATGGGCAAGCCCTCCGGCACTGCGACCACGACCACGGAGATCGCAAGCAAAAACGCATGAATAAAATTCTGCGCCATGAGCGGCAGATTCCGAAGCTCTGACAAAATGAGTGCCTTTTCGTACTGGTTTTCTATCACGACAGATCCCATCAGATCGGCAAGAGCGATCAAAACGGCAGCCGTATATCCAATGCGGCTAAGCTGCTTTGCAAGCGTGCTCAAACGAACCTTCATGGGACTATCGATCGCTTCCGTCTGCAATTCTCCTGCGAGTCTGCCATACACGGTCGCGTCGCCCACCTTTTGTACGAGCATGACCGCTTCCCCCTCGCTGACGGTCGTTCCGCGATAAAGGAGCTTCTTCTTTTCGTCATCGCCCGTCTCCTTGCGCGTTTCCTTGCTTTCTCCGTTCAATGCGGATTCATCCACGCGCAAAAAGCCCTCGAGCAAAATACCGTCCGCGGGGATCTTTTCTCCTGCTTCCAGATAAACGATATCGCCCACCACGATCTCCGCGATCGGCAGTTCTATCAT
>JAZRLQ010000016.1:0-8156 GCA_045646925.1 Eubacteriales bacterium | reverse complement strand
TGTAGATCTCCTTTATGCTTTTCCATCGGGGATCCGCGCCGTCCGCGGCGGCAATGGTGAAGGTTCGGCCTCCGAACGTGAGATCCTCGAATCCGAGCGGCTTTACGGTCGCGGGATCCTCCGGCGTTGGCGGAGGAGATGTTGTGTTTTCCGGTATTTCCGACGAGCCTTTCGAATCGCTCGTGCCGTCGGGGAGTGAGCCGCCGTCCGTTTGCGTTGCGGAATGGGATGAGGTCGCGCCCGTGTTGTTTGCGGTCGGGCGGTTTCTGCCGCAGCCTGCGGTCATCAGAACGCCGCAGATCGTCGCGGCGGATAAAGCGAGTGCAATGGTTCTTTTCATATGGGATTCCTTTCGTGATCGTCACAGACGTTGGTCTGCGTATCACAAGTGTTTCCCTTTTCGCGACGCGTATGTATGGGAATTGGTGGGGATGGAGAAGAATAAAATCGGCGTGATACTCCGTTTGGGGTATCACGCCGATCTGTCGGGTGTTTTGGTCAGCGATCCTCGTAATCGGCGGTTTCGTCGATGGGACTGACGGTGAAGTGCGCGAGAGGATTTTCGCAGACGTCGTCCTTATAAAGCTCGAAATGGAGGTGCGGATCCTCGGAGATCTCGACGAGAGCGGTGTCACCGACAGCGCCGATCTTGTCGCCCGCCTTCACGGTAGCACCCGCCTGAATGCCGTCGGGAACGGCGGTCTGCATATTCTGGTAGACGGAGCGATAGCCGTCTGCGTGGGTGATCACGACGGTCTGTCCCATCATGGGATGAAATTCCACGGATTCCACCGTTCCGTCTGCGACCGCGTAGACGGGAGTGCCCGCGCTCGCGGCGAGGTCAACGCCCAAATGCAAGCGGTAATCCTCCATGGTCATGGAAAACACGGGAACGTCAGCGGACCATTCCTTGATGACGCTGCCCGCGGTCATGGGGGAAACGAAGGTGACCTTCTCCACGACGACGGAGGTGTTCGGCTCCTCCTTCGTTTCGGTGGTCTGCGTCGTTTTGCTTGTCGATTGCGTGGTTTTCGAGGTGGAGGACGATTGGGTGGACGGCTTTTCCTTTTTCGCGGTTCCGACCGCGATCGCCGTCACGCAGACGGCAACGACGACGAGAAGGGAAAGCGCGATGGAAAGCGTGCGGTTCATTTGCAATTTCTTTTGATTCTGATTCATAAAAACAATTCCTTTCTGCCCTTGGCGGATGAACTGTCTTTATTGTTGCCCGAAATTGCGGAGGTATTCAGCGTTTTTGAAAAAATCGTTATTTCTGGATCATATATCCGCAGCCGCGAACGGTCGCGATCATGCGCACGCCGAATTTGTGGTCGATCTTCGTGCGCAGATAATTGACGTAAACGTCGACGATGTTCGTGCCGTTGCCCGTGTCGGAGAAGATCTTCGCGAGCGCGTCCTCTCTGGAAATGGGCGTTCCTCTGTTTTCGAAAAGGAGCGCGAGAAGGGAAAATTCCTTCTGTGTCAGAGAGATCTTCTCGCCCTTGTAATAAGCCGAGTGCGTATTGCGGTCGAGCGCGAGCGATTCGGAGGGACTTTTTCTTTTCGGGACGCGTATATGGATCGAGCCGTTTTCGTTCTCGGGAACGAGAAGATTGGAAAAGAAGTCCTCCATGACGAACGGGCGCACCAGCGTGTAATATTTGGTCAGCTCCTGCGTCGTGATCTTGTCGAAGACCTCGGCGTAGCCGAAGAGGATGGTGTCGTACGGGAATTTCGGAAGCTCGCCGTGCAGAAGAAAGTCGGCGTCGATCAGCGCGAGGCGCGCGTCGGACAGAAGCTCCTCCATCTCCTCCTTCGTTTTCGCGCAGAGAACGGAAAAGCCTTTTTCCGAGAATTCAAGCGTCAGCATACGGCAAAATACGGTATCCTGCGTTGCGATGAGAACGTTCATTTCGATTCCTTTCTGCGTTCAGCCGTTATTTTTTCGTGATGGAGACGCCGATGGCGGGCAATTTATTTTTCTTGCACTTTTCGAAATCCGCGTAGTGCTTTTCGGGAGCGCGCGTCGCGTCGACGAGCTTCTGATTCTCCTTCAGCGAGAAGAGCAGAGCGCCCGCGGCGGTTCTCGTCGCTTTTTCGGGAATCTGCGAGGAGTGGATGTAGATCGCCTTTCCCGCGTCGTTGACGAGCAGGATATGGAACGGCTCCGTTTCGTAGAAGGCGGCGACGAGGGGAGACGCATCGGAATACGCGCCGACGAGCTTTCTGCGCGAGGATTTCGTTTCGTAAGAGGAGATCGGCACGCGGATGCCTCTGCCGTTTTCGAAAATGTAGACGAAATACTGATTCTGCTCGTAAGCGGTGATGGGCTTGATCGCCATGACGCGCTCACCGTCGGCGAAACCGAATTTGCCGGGAACGTAGTCGCCGAGCACGGAGGATTTCTTGACCTCGAAGTCGGATGCCTTCGATTTGTAGATCCTCTGCTTGTTCGTGACGAAAAGAAGCTCGGACACGTTTTCCGCGTCCTCGATCTGAATGACCTCGTCACCCGGTTTGAGCGCCTGATCCTCGCTCATGCGGAAGGAGGGGAGCGTGATCTTCTTGAAGTAGCCTTCCTTCGTGAGAACGAGCTTCACGCCGTAATTTTCGATGAAGGATTCCTCACTGTATTTTTCTGCGAAGTCCTCGTAGATCAGCTTCGTTTTTCTCGGTTGACCGTACGTCGTTTTGATCTCCTCGAGCTGCTTTGCTATGCGCGTTTTCAGCTTCTTGTCGGAATTTACGAGCGAGCGAAGCTCCGCAATGTCCTTTTTCAGATGGGAGATCTCACGGGTGCGCTGGAGGATGTATTCGCGGTTGAGGTGTCGCAATTTGATCTCTGCGATGAATTCCGCCTGCGCTTCGTCTATGCCGAAGCCTTGCATGAGGTTGGGGACGACGTCCTTTTCCTTCACGGTCTCGCGGATGATACGGATCGCGCGGTCGATGTCGGCGAGGATTTTTTCGAGGCCCTCGAGCAAATGGAGCTTTTCTTCCTTCTTGCCGAGGTCGAAGGTGTATTCCCTGCGCAGACAGCCGATACGGAATCGGATCCATTCGTCGATGATACCGCGCAGACCGAGCTGGCGCGGACTGCCGTCGACGAGGATATTGAAATTGCAGGAGAAGGAGTCCTGCAGAGGCGTTTTCTTGAAAAGCTTCGCCATGAGCTTGTCGGGATCGACGCCGCGCTTCAGATCGAGCGTGAGCTTGAAGCCGTTCAGGTCGATCTCGTCGCGCACGTCTGTGACCTCGCGGAGCGCGCCCGCCTTGATCATATCGGTGAGCTTTTTCATGATGACCTCGATCGAGGTGGAGTAGGGGATCTCCGTGATGTCGATGCAGCCCGCTTCCTTATCGTAAACGTAGCGGGAGCGGAGAACGACGTTTCCTCTTCCCGTTTCGTAGATGCCGCGCATGGCGTTTCTGTCGTAAATGAGGTTGGCGCCGCCGGAGAAGTCGGGCGCCTTGATGATATCGAGAAGCTCCTCGGTCGAGGTGGCTTCGTTTTTCAGAACGGCGATCGTGCCGTCGCAGACCTCCGCGAGATTGAAGGAGCAGATTTGGCTTGCCATACCGACTGCGATGCCTGTATTCGGGGAAACGAGGATATTGGGGAACGCCGTCGGGAGAAGGACGGGCTCCTTCATCGTGTTATCGTAGTTGTCCGTGAAATCAACGGCGTCCTTATCGATGCCGCGGAAGATCTCCGCGCTGATGGCGTCGAGCTTGACCTCGGTGTAACGGGAGGCGGCGAACGCCATGTCGCGACTGTAGACCTTGCCGAAGCTTCCCTTCGAGTCGATGAGCGGATGGAGGAGCGCTTCGTTTCCTCGGGTGAGTCGGACCATGGTCTCGTAGATTGCCATGTCGCCGTGGGGATTGAGCTTCATCGTCTGACCGACGACGTTGGCGCTCTTCGTGCGGTGTCCCGTGAGCAATCCCATTTTGAACATCGTATAAAGCAGCTTTCTGTGCGAGGGCTTGAAGCCGTCGATCTCGGGAATCGCGCGGGATACGATGACGCTCATGACGTAGGGCATATAGTTTTTTTCTATGGTATCCGTGATGGGCTGGAGTGTGATCTCAGCAGGCGCGGCGGTGTTTTGCGAGGGTTGCGTTTTTTTCTTTGCCATGGGGAATTGTCATCCTTTCGTGATTCTCAGATATCCGCGTTTGCGAGATATTGGCTGCCGTAATCGGCGATGAAGCGCTTTCTTTCGGGCAGATCGTCGCCGAGAAGCGTTTCGAAGATGTAGTCGGTCTTTTCCTTGTCCGCCTCGGTGATCTTGATCAGACGGCGCGTTTCGGGATTCATCGTCGTCTGCCACATCATGTCGGGCTCGTTTTCACCGAGTCCCTTCGAGCGCTGGAGCGTGTACTTCGCTCCCTTGAAGGTGGAGACGATCTTTTGCTTTTCGCTCTCGTCGTACGCGAAGTAGATCTTGTCCTTGCAGGTGATCTCGTAGAGCGGGGATTCCGCGATGAAGACCTTGCCTTCTCTGATCAGCGTGGGAAGGAGGCGGTAGAAGAGCGTGAGGATCAGCGTGCGGATCTGGAAGCCGTCCTCGTCGGCATCGGTGCAGATGATGATCTTGCTCCATTTGAGCTGATTCAGATCGAAAATGCTCTGGTCCTTGTGCTTGCCGCTGACCTCGACGCCGCATCCGATGACCTTCAGAAGATCCAGAATGATCTCGTTTTTGAAGATACGGTCGTAATCCGCCTTCAGACAGTTGAGCGTTTTTCCTCGCACGGGAATGATCGCCTGAAAATCGGAATTGCGTCCCAATTTGACGGAGGTCATAGCGGAATCACCCTCAACGATATAAAGCTCGCGGATATTGGGGTCTTTGGAGCGGCAGGAGACGAATTTCTCCACGCGGGAGGAAACGTCGTTCTGCGAGGTGAGCTTTTTCTTGAGATTGAGTCGGGTCGCCTCTGCGTTCTCGCGGCTTCTCTTGTTGACGAGGATCTGCGAGGTGATCTTTTCCGCTTCGGCGGGATTTTCGATGAAGTAATATTCGATCTGATTTTTCAGAAAGCTCGTCAGATGCTCCGCGATGAATTCGTTGGAGATCGCCTTTTTCGTCTGGTTTTCGTATGAGGTCTGCGAGGAGGCGCTGTTGATGATGAGAACGAGACTGTCCTCGACGTCGCCGAAGGAGATCCTGCTTTCCGATTTGTTGTATTTGCCGTTGTTTTTGAGATATTTGTCGATGGCGTAAACGAATGCGTTTTTTGCCGCCTTGTCGGGCGAGCCGCCATGCTCAAGATAGCTGGAGTTGTGGTAATATTCGATCAGATTGACCGTGTTGGAGAAGCAGAAAGCGATCTCCGCCTTGAAATCGTATTCGGGCTTGTCCGCTCTGTCTCTGCCGCGCGCCTCCGTCTGTCTGAAAACGGGCGCGGCAAGCGCCGTGTCGCCGACGATCTTCGCGATGTGATCCTGAATGCCGTTTTCGCAGTAGTATTCCTTCTCGTCGAAGCTTCCGTCCTCGTTTTCGAAGCGCAGAACGAAGCGGAGCTTCGCGTTGACGATGGACTGTCTTTCGAGAATGGTCTCGAAGTATTCGCGCGGGATCGAAGTCGAGGTGAAGACCTCGAGGTCGGGCTTCCACGTCACGATGGTGCCCGTGCGCTGAAGCTTCTTGCTTGTGATGGGTGTGGTGATCAGCTCTCCGACGGGGTAGCCCTTGCGGAAGTTCATTTCGAGCTTCTCCGTCTTGCGAAAGGATTGGACCTTCATGAATTCGGAGCTGCACTGCGTCGCGGCGGCGCCGAGACCGTTGAGACCGAGAGAGTATTTATAGTTCGAGCCTTCGCTTGCGTTGTTGGAGTATTTGCCGCCCGCGTAAAGCTCGCAGTAGACGAGCTCCCAGTTATATTTGCCTTCCTTTTCGTTGAAGCCGAGCGGAACGCCTCTGCCGAAGTCCTCGATGGAGATGGTTCCGTCGCGGAAAACGGTGAGATTGATCCGATCGCCGAAGCCTTCCTTCGCTTCGTCGACGGAGTTGGACAATATTTCAAAGACGGAATGTTCACAGCCCTCGAGCCCGTCAGAGCCGAAAATAACCGCGGGGCGCTTGCGCACGCGGTCAGGACCCTTCAGCATGGTAATGCTGCTGTCGTCGTAACGTATATTCTTTTTTGACATAAATCCGATTCCTTTCGTTTCGCTTTGTTGTAAAACAAATGTTTATCTATGTTTTTCCGCAAAACGCAATGCCCGTACATTTTGCGGAAAATTTTCACACGAGGTTGATTTATTGAAATTTTTTGATATAATCAATATAGAGCCTTGTTCTCATTTGCCGCTTTGTAGCGGCCGTGTTGTTATTATAGCACATATCAATTGCAGAATCAAGGAATTTTTTTGGAAATAATATCGAAATTTCAATTTATTTTGCGCTCATTCGGCAAACGCCGTGCGGAAGCGCTCCGGAGGAACGGATGTTACGGTCGATTTTTGAAAACGAGAAAATAGAATTTTACGGCGTTCTGCCGTTTTCGGCTTGTCGATGCCGACGTCCCGATCTCATCGAGCGCGGGGGCGTTTGGGCGGAGGAGATCAGAAGTGCCGTCGTCTTTCTCGTCCCGTATTACGTCGATGGCGAGGATGGCAACATCTCGCTTTACGCGCGCTCGGGCGACTATCATTTCTATTGCGACGCGCTCTTCGGGCGGATCTTGCCCGAAATGGAGGCGCGCTTCGGCGGACGGTTTCTCGGCTTCGCCGACAAGTCTCCGATAGAGGAAAATATCGCTGCAGCGGGAGCGGGACTCGGCGTGCTCGGTGACAATTATATGCTCATCAATCAGAAATACGGCTCCTTCGTCTTCATCGCGGAGATCCTCTCGACGATAGAGCCGGAGGCGCTCGGCTTTCGCGGAGAAGTCGCGCAGGCGCGCGGTTGTCTGCATTGCGGCGCTTGCATAAGAGCTTGTCCCGCGCAGAGCCATGGGGGCGAATGTCTGTCCGCGCTGACGCAGAAAAAGGGCGCGCTGACGCCCGAGCAGGAGGATTATATCCGTGAATACGGCTCCGTCTGGGGCTGTGATCTTTGTCAGACCTCCTGCCCCATGACGAAAAAAGCCGTCGAAAACGGCGTATGTACGCCGATCGACTTTTTTAAGGAAAATCGTATATCTCTGTTAACGGAGGAGAGGCTGAACGCCATGAGCAAGGAGGAGTTCCGTTTCCGCGCGTTTTCGTGGCGCGGAAAGCAGACCTTGCTTCGCAATCTCGCTCTGTTTTCGGAGGAAAATCATCATTGATACGGAGGCGGTCACTTGTCGAAACGATCATCACATAAGCTATCTCAAAAAAGAAAAGAGAAAATGATCCGCGATCTTCAGCGCGAAAACCGCAGATTGCGGAAGGAGAACGAATATCTTCGCCATCTGTCCATGCAGTACGACGAAACGCCAAAGGACGAGGTCTCGGCGGAGCAGCAGGCGCTTTCCGCTTCGGTAAAGAGAGCGCATATTCTCCATGCGAAAAACTACTTTTCGTATATGTTCCAGCGCTTCCGCAGTACGAGATCGTTTCTGATCTTCGATAAGACGCGCTTTGCGATGAAGGGCTTCAAATTCGCAAAAAAGATGTGGGTCTTCTTCATCGGGCTCTTCGCCTTTCTCGGCGTCAGTGCGCAGGTCTTGCTGATCGGTGTCGTGCTTACGGTATTCATTCCCGCGGCGCTCGTCGCTTCCGCGTTGATCGGTATTTGTACCTATTTTTCCCGCAGAAAGAGGAACAAGATACTGAAGCCCTTCTGGTCCGAGGGCTATGAGGGCAAGATATACCTCGTCTTTTTACCAAAGGACTCCTCGGGCGGATATTTCGTCCGCACAGCGCAGCAGCTGACGGAAAACGGACACGTCTTTTTCGTCACGCAATCCTTTAAGGACTGCAAGCATAAGAGCGTTCTTCCCGTCGGAGAGCGCATGTTCAGAATTCATATCAGCGCTTATTTTTCCTTTGCGAGACGTTTGCCGCAGGAAAAGGTAGTGAAGGTATATTTGTAATATGATAACGGTTATTGACTCTGAAAGAAAGGAGAAATCATGATACGCTTTGTTTACGGCAAAACGGGATCGGGAAAAACGACCGCCGTTTTCACGGAAATGGAACGGGCGGCGGAAAACAAGAG
>JAZRLQ010000015.1:0-3978 GCA_045646925.1 Eubacteriales bacterium | reverse complement strand
CCGCAACCAAAAAAGATTCCATAGTCGATACAATTTCGGCTATGGAATTTTGCTTTATATACGGAAAATGCCTTATTTTCGCCCTTTAACCGCTTATTTCGGCGGTTTGGAGGGTGTTTTTTCTTTTGTAACCGATAAATCCGCCATCCTCTACCCCGGTAAGACAGAAACGGCGGATTTTGTATCGTTCAAGGAATAAATTTACAAAAAAATATTGTTTTATGTCGAAAAAAGTGATATACTATTAATTACAGATTCCATAATATTTTGCATTAGGTTGGTGGCTTAAATGAAAATTGTTGATATTAATTATCTGATAGATGGCGGAAAGGCTATCTATGACCAAATGACAGCAACTCAATACAGCATAGACCGCTCTTGGGAACATTGTCATAGTGCCTTTTTGAAAATCAAACAAAAATATCGTGACCCCCAAACTGCGATAACTCCAGAGGAAATGGATTTTTTGTGTTTAAGCTTAGGGTGGTATTTAGCAAGCTGGGGGATGCTCCGAAATTCTTTTTTAAACCAGTACAGTCATGAAATTCACAAGGATACAATTAAATTAATTTATGACGAACGTTGGGAGTCTCTATGGGACATTGATTATTTGACGTTGACTCCAGCACAAGCACAGCTTATTCAGGATCTTGCTAAAGAATTGGAGGATACATACAAACGCATACATCACTTTGAAAAAGATGATTATCAGCTAACGGATACTCTTAAAACCAAAATTCTTCTTGGTACTATAGCTTGTGTTCCTGCTTATGATCGTTTCTTTGTATGTGCACTCAAGCATTCATTGGATAAAGCAAAGTTGTGCAAAGAGTCACTTACTGAATTGAGCCAGGTATATGTAAAATACGCCACAGAATTTTCTTCAATGAAACAATATTGTGGAGGCGGGTATCCTTCGGCAAAGTTATTAGATATGTGCTTTTTTGAATACGGAGTAAAATTGTCTAAAATTGAGGAAAAGGCTAAACCGGTCATTCAATCGACAATTACTAATTTTAATTCGAGAAATAAAGAAGGGCGCGATATAACGAATTTTGTTTGTCTTTACGTTTTGCACGGAAATAACGCAAAAAGCAATCCTTTCTTTTCCACTCTTTATAACAAGGATAGCGTAACTTACGATTTAATACGGCAAAATCTTATATAATCTCAATAACCCATAATAAAACTCCCCGAACAGCATCACATCCCGGTACCGTTCGGGGACTTTTTCCGTTTTCAAATCAGAATGACTGCTCGTTTCTTTTTCAATACCACGCAACTGTATTTGCTTTTGGCAGATGAGTTTTTGTAGGTGGAAATCCTTAGCCTTCCCCTTGGGGAAGGCTAATCGGCTGCTCCCGGCAATCCCCATTTATCCTACGATCCCATATAAAAAACTAAATATCGCTGATTTGCGGCTTTGCTCGTTTTTATTGACATTGCCGTTCTTTTGAGATATAATGGAATTGTAAATACGCTTTTATAAAAAGAAAGGAACTGAAATTATGGCAACACCTCACATTGCGGCAGAAAAAGGCGATTTCGCCAAAACTGTCCTCATGCCCGGGGATCCGCTCCGCGCGAAATTTATTGCAGAGACTTATCTTGAAAACCCCGTTCTCGTCAACGACATCCGCGGCGTTCAGGGATACACGGGTACCTACAAGGGTACGCGCGTTTCCGTCATGGCGAGCGGCATGGGTATGCCCTCCATGGCGATCTACAGCTACGAGCTTTTCAAATTTTTCGACGTGGAGAACATCATCCGCATCGGTACGGCGGGCGCCTTCTCCGACGATCTTCGTCTGAAGGACGTCGTTGCGGGCATGGCTGCCTGCACCAACTCCAATTTCGCTTCCCAGTACAAGCTCGCCGGCACGTTTGCGCCGACGGCAAGCTACAAGCTTCTGAAAACGGCAGACAAGGTTTCTGAGGACCTCGGCATGCCGCTCCACGTCGGCACCATTCTCACCGAGGACAATTTCTATCACGACGACCCGACCGTCAACGAGGGATGGATCAAGATGGGCGTTCTCGCTGTTGAAATGGAAGCGGCGGCGCTTTACATGAACGCGGCTCGTCTCGGCAAGAACGCGCTCGCGATCTGCACGATCTCCGACCATATCACCCGCGAGGAATACGCGACGGCGGAGGAAAGAAGAACCGCTTACACGAACATGATGGAGATCGCGCTCGGCGTTGCGGTGGAGATGGATAAGGAATAACGAACAAAATGAAAAAGTTCTGAAGACTCCCGCTTTGGAGGAGCCGGCGCGGAACGCGACTGAGAGGGTTTTGCATTGGCATGAACAAGCCCTCTCTGTCACTACAGTATCACCGTAGTGACACCTCTCCCGGAGTGAGAGGCTTTTTTGACAATCGTTTAAAGGGGGGCGATCATATGCGTATGCAGGACTTGATCGAAAAGAAGAAAAACGGCCTTTCTCACACGGAGGAGGAGCTGGCGTTCATCATCGGTGGCGCGGTGAGCGGGGAGATCCCCGATTATCAGCTTTCCGCGTGGCTGATGGCGGTCTGCTTTCGCGGTATGGACGACGCGGAGATGGCTCACATGACGGAGCTGATGGCGAGATCGGGCGACACAGTCGATCTTTCCGCGCTCGGTGCGCGAACGGTGGATAAGCACAGCACGGGCGGCGTCGGGGACAAAACGACGCTCGTCATCGCGCCTCTCGTCGCTTCTCTCGGCGGTGTCGTCGCGAAGATGTCGGGCAGAGGGCTCGGCTTCACGGGCGGCACGATCGACAAGCTCGAATCCATTCCCGATTTCAGAACGGAGCTTTCCGACGATGAATTTTTCCGCGTGCTGAAGGAAAACGGCGTTTGCCTCGCGGGGCAGTCGGGCAATCTGACGCCCGCCGACAAAAAGCTATACGCGCTCCGCGACGTGACGGCGACGGTCGATTCCGTTCCGCTCATCGCCTCCAGCGTCATGTCGAAGAAATTGGCGACGGGCGCGCGCTCCATCGTTCTCGACGTCAAGACGGGCAACGGCGCGTTCATGAAGGATATGAAGAGCGCGTCTCTTCTCGCGGAAAAGATGATCGCGGCGGGACGCGCGCACGGCAGAAACGTCAGAGCGATCCTCACGAACATGAGCATTCCTCTCGGAAACGCCGTCGGCAACGCGCTCGAGGTGAAGGAAGCCATCGAGATCCTGCGCGGCAGAGGCCCTCGCGATCTGCGTGAGATCTGTCTCGTTCTCGCGACGCATATGCTCGCGCTTTCCGTCGGCGGTGACGAAGCGGCGATCCGTCATGCCTGCGAATGCGCGCTCGACGATGAAACTGCGTTTCGGAAATTCGTCGAGGTCGTTTCTGCGCAGGGCGGTGACGTTTCGTATATCGAGCATCCCGAAATGTTCCCGATCGCACGCGAGGTGTTCGAGATGAAGGCGAGATCGGACGGCTACATCGCCGCCATGGATTGCGCCGCGATCGGAAGAACGGCGACGCTTCTCGGCGCAGGCAGGGAAAAGAAGGGCGATTCCATCGATATGTCCGCAGGCGTTATACTCGTGAAGAAGACGGGCGATCTCGTCCGCGCAGGTGAAACGCTCGCGTATCTGCACACCAATTGCGCGGAAACGCTCGATGAGGCGGAGGCGCTCTATCTCTCGGCGCTCACGTTTTCCGACAGCCCCGTGGAAAAAGAGCCGCTTATTTATAAGGTTATAAAGTGAAGATAAAGAAAAACCGTTATCCATTTCGGATAACGGTTTTTTCGTATGGGCGATCGTGATCGCCCATACTCGCGGAATCCCATCGACGGATATGCAATGCTTGATCGTCATGTATTCACGGGAGGCGAAACTGTTTGGTGTGGTAAGATTGTTTACAGAATGTGAAGGGACATAGTTTACAATTTTATGGTAAAATAAAGGTATCAAATGTTTGCGGAGGACAAGACGATGCCTTGGAAAGAAAAAGGATTGGAAACTATGAGAAAAGATTT
>JAZRLQ010000014.1:0-14313 GCA_045646925.1 Eubacteriales bacterium | reverse complement strand
AATGGGTGAAATCACTACAACAGCTAAAATTGATGTAGAAGCAACCGTTCGCAAAGCGATTAATGAAATTGGCTACAATAAAGAAGAATATGGCTTCAACGCTTCCACCTGTGAAGTTGTAAACCGCATCCACAAGCAGTCCCCCGACATTGCGATGGGCGTTGATAAGTGTATCGAAGCAAAAACCGGTACACAGGCTGATAAATACGATACCGGCGCAGGCGACCAGGGTATGATGTTCGGTTACGCTACCGATGAAACCGAAAATCTCATGCCTCTCGGCTATGCGCTTGCAACCAATATGGCCAAGCAGCTTACCAAGGTTCGTAAAGACGGCACACTCTCTTACCTCCGTCCCGACGGCAAAACACAGGTTACCGTGGAATATGACGGCGATACTCCCGTTCGTTTGGAAAACATCGTTGTTTCCACACAGCATGATGAGGATGTTTCTCTCGAACAGATCCGCGCAGATATCATCGAAAACGTTATCAAGCCCATCGTTCCTGCGCAGTTCATCGACGAAAATACTGAAATTTTCGTAAACCCTACGGGTAGATTCGTTATCGGCGGCCCTCAGGGTGACAGCGGTCTGACCGGACGTAAGATCATTGTTGATACCTACGGCGGCTACGGCAGACACGGCGGCGGCGCATTCTCCGGCAAGGATCCGACCAAGGTTGACAGAAGCGCTTGCTATGCGGCTCGCTACGTTGCAAAGAACATCGTTGCGGCAAAGCTCGCCAAGAAATGCGAAGTCCAGATCTCCTACGCAATTGGCGTTGCAAAGCCCCTTTGCGTAAACGTTAACACCTTCGGTACCGGCGTGATCGCTGACGAAAAGATCGCAAAGATCGTTGAAGAAACCGTTGACCTTCGTCCTGCGGCGATCATCGACTACTTCGAGCTTCGTAAGCCCATCTACGCACCTCTTTCCGCATACGGCCACTTCGGCAGAGAAGAGCTTGGCGTAAAGTGGGAAAAGACCGATATCGCTGAAATTCTCCGCGAAAAAGCAGCGATCTAAATCCTTTTTATTACATTAACAAAATAAGCCTCTTTTTCATACAATGGGGTACCACCCAATGAAAGAGAGGCTTTTATGAATACAAGCCAATTATTTGATCTTTGTTTGTGCGCGGCGGGAGTCGCTTTGGTCTATTTTATTTTTTACCGCCTGATCGTTCGTTACGCTTCCGCGGAGCTTTCGAAAAGCGGCGCTTCCGTCGAGGATGACGCCATTCAGATCTACGCAAATGCGGATTCGTTGGAATATTATCTTCGCATAGCGATAGCGGCAAATGCGGGTGATCGTGTGACGATCATCGTCAATATTCCGAAAAACGACGGCAAAAAGAACGAGATGAAAGAGATCGTCCGCATGATGCGGCGCAGACACAAGAATATTTTTTACAGAATGACGTGAATGAAAGGGGGATGTTTATGGATCAGGGAGCGGAAAAGGAGCTTTTGTCGATCGAGGGCTCGGTCGAAAAGCTGATTTATCAAAATGAAGAAAACGGATATACCGTTTGCGAATTGCTTGCGCCGTCCGACGAGCTGTTTATTCTCGTCGGGACGATGCCGTATCTTTGCGAAGGCGAGAGCATTGCGGCGCTCGGTGATTGGACGACGCATCCGACCTTCGGCAAACAGTTCAAGGTGGAATATTATGAAAAGCAATTGCCCGCAACGGCAAATCTGATCCTGAAGTATCTTTCTTCGGGTGCGATCAAGGGAATCGGGCCTTCCACTGCCAAAAAGATCGTCGCGCAGTACGGTGACGATACGCTGGACGTGCTTGAAAATCACCCCGAGTGGCTCGCTGATATTTCGGGGATCTCTCCGCGAAAAGCAAGAGAGATCGGAGAGACCTTCCGCACACAATTCGGTATGCGAAGCGTAATGTTGTTTTGCAGTAACTATTTTTCTCCCACGATGTCGATGAAAATATTTCGGAAATGGGGCGTTGGCGCGGTGGACGTGATCAAGGATAATCCGTATATGCTATGCGCAAACATTCCCGGAATCGGATTCGACAAGGCGGATGCGGTGGCGCGTGATCTCGGTATGCGAGAAAACTGCGCGGAGCGTATCGCCGCCGGATTGAGCTTCGTGCTTTCTTACAATATGAACCAGAACGGCCACGTATATCTTCCGCAAGAAAAGCTGATTCCTGCGGCGGTCACGCTTCTTGGTTGCACGGAGGAGGAAGCGGAGGACGAGCTGGAGCAGCAACTCTCGTTCGGGAAATTGCGCGCCGTGAAGATCGGCGGTCGCAACTGCATTTATCTGAGAGACGCTTTCGAGGCGGAACGATATATTTGTACCAAGCTGGATATGCTGGAGATGACCGATCATATCTCCGATACGGACAGTTTGAATTTTCTCATCGAAAAGACGGAGCTTGAAAACGGGATCCGCTACGAAGGTCTGCAAAAAAAGGCGATCATGGAAGCGGTCCGAAATTCCGTTTTCGTTCTGACCGGCGGTCCCGGTACGGGTAAGACGACGGTTGTCCGCGCGATTCTCCGTATCTTTGAAAGTATGGGACTCGATATCGCTCTTGCGACGCCTACGGGCCGCGCGGCAAAAAGACTTTCCGAGGCGTCGGGCAGAGAGGCGAAGACGATCCATCGTATGCTTGAGATGGATTATAAGGCGGACGAGGGACCCGTTTTCCGCAGAGATGAAAGCAGTCTTCTGGAGGAGGACGTGATCATCGTCGACGAGGCTTCCATGATCGATCTGTATCTGATGGAAGCGCTTCTGCGCGCCATGCGCCCCGGAACGAGATTGATTCTGATCGGGGACGCCAATCAGCTTCCTCCCGTCGGGGCGGGCTGCATCTTCAAGGACATCATCCTCGGCGAACGCTTTTCCATGGTCGAGTTGACGCATATTTTCCGTCAGGCAAGAGAGAGTCTGATCGTTACCAATGCTCATACCGTAAACCGAGGGGAGCATATCGATCTTTCGAAAAAAGACGGCGACTTCTTCTATCTGCCGAGTGAAAACGACGAGCAAACGGCAAGCATTATCAGAACGCTGTGTAAGACGCGATTACCGCGCGCATACGGCGTTTCCGTGTATGACGGCATCCAAGTGATTACCCCGTCCCGAAAGGGCCAGAACGGCACGGAAATGCTTAATTCCGTGTTGCAATCGGCGATCAACCCTCCCGAGTACGGCAAGAAAGAAAAGACGTTCCGCGATATGACCTACCGCGAGGGCGACAAGGTCATGCAGACCAAAAACAATTACGATATCGCATGGCAAAAAAACGGAGCGGAGGGCTACGGTATCTATAACGGCGACATCGGTATCATCAAGAAGATCGATCTTGTCGCTCAATCCATGACGATCGATTTCGACGGCAGAATTGCGGATTACGATTTCTCCATGACGGAGGAATTGGAGCTGGCGTATGCCATTACGGTCCACAAAAGCCAGGGTAGCGAATATCCGATCGTGGTGATTCCTCTGTATCGCTATACGCCGAAGCTGTTGACGAGAAATTTGTTCTATACGGCGATCACGCGTGCGCAACAGATGGTCGTATTGGTTGGCAACGCAGAGGTTGCGCATATGATGACGGATAACAACAGACAGACCAAGCGCTATACGGGTCTTGGCTATTTTATGACGCAATATGAGTAATTTTTTGAAGAGTCTTTTATTTGTCCGAAAATGCGTCGTCTGCCACGGAGCTTTACCGGACGCGGACGATGACGCGGTTTTCTGTGAGAATTGTTTTGCGCGATATCAGGTATTGTGCAGTAACGAGTGTCCGCTCTGTGAAAAGGAAGAATGGGCGTGCAATTGTGTCCCTGACAGACTGAAGGGGAAGGTGGGCTTTGCCGCGCATTTGTTCCGTTTCCGCGACGATATCTCCCGTACACTCGTTTATTCAATGAAGCTGAGAAATTTGCCCTTTCTGCAACGATTCTTTGCAAATGAGATCGCCGATATGATTCGGAAAAGAGCGGGCGACGATCTTTCCGATTATACGTTGACGTATGCGCCGAGAAAACCGAAAAGCGTTCGCGTTTACGGCTTCGACCAATCGAAAACAGTGGCTTCGCTTGCGGCGGATCGTCTCGGCATCCCGTTCGCCACGGTTTTCCGCCATACCCATTTTTCGAAATTGCAGAAAAGATTGAATGCTCGGAAACGAAAGCTCAACGCCAGAAAAAGTTATTATCTCAATGAAGCTTACGTTCGGAAGACGGACAAGCTTCTGATCGTTGACGACGTTATGACGACGGGCAGTACGCTATCCTCTCTGATCACACTTGCCAGAATGGCGGGATTCACCGAGGTTTCAGTCGTCTGCATCGCGAGAACGGGCAGAATATAAGCGTTATCGTAATATTTCATAGAAATCAGCGTGTTTTTTCGGAAGAGGAACACGCTGATTTTTCTTGACTTTGACATGATAATTTGCTATACTGATGGTACTATGAAGGTGCTGTGCATACGGCGCCGTGAAAGATGGAGAGGATTTTATCATGAAACATTTTGATTCTTTTGGTGTCATGATCGACTGTTCACGTAACGCAGTTCCGAGCGTTTCCGGCTTGAAGCGATTTTTTGACGTGATCTCGAAAATGGGATACAATTGCGCTATGCTGTATACCGAGGATACTTACGAGGTAAAGAATGAACCCCGTTTCGGTTATAAGAGAGGAAGATATTCGATCGAAGAATTGAAAGAGATCGATCAGTACGCGGCTTCCGTCGGTATTGAGTTGATTCCTTGTATCCAGACGCTTGCGCACTTGAACGCGATCTTCCGTTGGGGCGAATACAAAAAGATTCAGGATATCGACGATATCCTTCTTATGGAAGACGAACGCACCGAGGCTTTGATCGAAAATATGTTTGCAACGCTTTCGGAAGCGATCTCTTCGAGAAAGATCCATATCGGTATGGACGAGGCTCACAACGTCGGCAGAGGTAAATATCTCGACCGTCACGGTCTTTGCGACCGCTACGAGATCTTGCTCCGTCATTTGAATCGCGTTTGCGAGATCGCGAGAAAGTACGGCTATGAGCCGATGATGTGGAGCGATATGTTCTTCCGTCTCGGCAACAAGGGCGACTACTATGTGGATGAGGCGATCGAATTTTCAAAAGAGATCACGGACAAGGTTCCTGCGGATTGCACGATGGTTTATTGGGATTATTACAGCAGTAGCGCAACCCGTTACGACGCTATGCTGAAATCTCACAAAAATCTTTCCGAAAAGATATGGTTTGCAGGCGGTTCTTGGGTATGGGGTGGCTTTGCTCCGCACACCCGTTACAGTAACGTGAGAAACGCGCTCGCGATCCCTGCATGTATCCGCCACGGCGTTCGCAACGCATTCCTTACGATGTGGGGTGATAACGGCGGTGAATGCCCGTACGCTTCCGCTCTCGCGGGACTCATGTATGCGGCGGCGCTTGCCGAGGAAATGGACGAAGCGGAAATGAAAGCGAAGTTCAAGGAGATCACGGGCGAGGAATACGATTCTTTCCTTGCGCTTGATTTGCCGAACTATATTTATGGAGAACAGCTTTCTGTCGGAACGGCAAATTATAGCAAGAACCGTTTGTACGACGATCCTTTCCTTGCTATGCTCAGCGCGAACACCAAAGACGCGGTAGATGGTACGATCTATGCGGATTACGCGGCTCGTTTGCACGAAAATGCAAAGGCAAGCAAGACGGAATACGCATATCTCTATGAATCCATGGCTTGTCTGTGTGATGTTCTGACTGTAAAATTCAATCTCGGCAACCGAACGAGAGCGCTCTATGCGGCAGACGATAAGGACGGATTGCGTGCTCTCGCCGAGCAGGATTACACGAAGGCGTTGGACCTTCTGGAAGCCTTCTATACGGCTTACAGAAAGCAGTGGTATACCTTCAATAAGACCTACGGCTTCGAGTTTCAGGTCGCGCGTTTGGGCGGTCTTGAGCGCCGTTTGAAGAATTGCAAGGAGCAGCTTATCGCTTACGCGAACGGTGAGATCAGCGTGATTGAAGAATTGGAAGAGGAAATTATTCCGATCAAGGACGGAAACTATCCTTACTGGAATCTGATCGTCAGCGCGAATATTACTTAAATGAAAATCCCGATTGCATTTGTTGCAATCGGGATTTTTTCAATGAAGCTCGGATAGAAAATTGGATATCGTCATACAAGTTAGAAAAAATGCGGGGGTGTATATGATAGAAAATGCCATGTCGATGA
This sequence comes from Eubacteriales bacterium, assembly GCA_045646925.1. Classification (GTDB taxonomy): domain Bacteria; phylum Bacillota; class Clostridia; order Oscillospirales; family CAG-272; genus QALR01. The sequence continues at coordinate 8,072 of JAZRLQ010000014.1, read as the reverse complement.
ATATTCCGGAGATAGACGGCTTTTTGCCACGCAGTTTGCAATAAAGCGCTATCAACAGAATAAATCCAATCAACGCCGCCATGCTGACGCAAATGCTTGCGGAAAATGCGATCGGATTTTCTGACGGATTTCCCATCATAAAGCACATAGCGAAAATCAAAAGCGAGGAAGCGCCGAGTGACGCGCAGACAGATAGTCCAAGCGCCGTTGCCGTGGTGGGAACTGAGCAGTTTTTCTCGATTGAGCGGGGAAAGATCAGTGCGAAGAGACTGCAAAACGCACAGGGCAATCCGAATAGTAACAGCAAACCGGAGGGGGTATTCAAAATTTTATTGATGTAGAAATTTGCGGTCGGACGGTCCGCACCTCCGATGATGCCGACGTCGGTATCGGAAAGAAATGCGGACAAAAGACCTGTGAAATGAAGTCCTGCGAATATGAGAAGCAAGGAAAGGATCAGAAAGAGTAAAGCGGATTTTTTCATAAATTATCTCCTTTTTGTATTAACGTTCGAATCGGAAACGGCGCTTCATTTCGTCGGTGCGGAGCTTATCTGCGGCGTAGGCGCGGCGCAAAAGCTCGGGCGGAATGCAAGGATCGTATTTTTCAAAGATGGGACATTCCCCCTTTCCGACGAGGTCGATGGTCTCGATCTTGTCGGCAGTGATCTTTCGTCTGATCATGTTCAAAAGATCGTCCGCATCCTTATCGCATTTGAACGTCATGTAATAACAACCGTTGTATTCCAAACCGTAAATGCCGAAATAAGCGGCATTCATTTGCAGATATTTGCGTAAGGTACGGAAGGAGCGCGTTCCGAGCCAGGGGAACAGACATTTCGTGTTGCCGCCGAGGGAGATCAGCATGGTTTTGTCCATGCCGGCGTTGTGGAAGATACGGCGCGCCGCGGCGAGACGTTCCTTTGCGTTTGGCTTCAGATAGGGGTATTCTGTATCCGATCGCAGTACCTTGAACATCATTTCGAGAATTTTCGTGTGGATCTCTCCGTATTCACCGGGCCATGCGACCTGCATTTTCCCCGGAACGGGATGAACGTAGATCAGCTTTCTCGGGAGGTCCAATTCCTCGACCTCCCATACTCTTCCCGCGAGCGCGAAACGGTCGCCTACGGGGGGCGGGGAGGAGATCGTTCCGATCTCTTCGCTTTCGTTTTTAACGGAGTAATCCTCGCTATCCTTGAATACGGCGTAGAACTTGAAGCTTTTCGTCAGCTTTTCACCGCGCAGGCCGAGGATCAGTCCTTTGTTTTCCGTCATTTCCACGTAATCGTTTTTGATCATGGAGATGAGAAGCTCGCGGTAATCTTCCTTCTCCACTTCGGAGAAGGGGGAAAGGGAAAAGATCTTCTGCGCGAGGCGCTTCGGCGTATTTTCGCCCGAGGAGGCGAGAATACTGAGCGTTTGCTGGAACATCAGACTGAGCGGCATTTTTTTGACGGACGGCGGCTCGATGAATTTCTCTTCGATGTAGAGCTGAATGACGGCGATCCCGCGGATCAACTCCCACGGAATGAGCTGCGGCAGAGGCGTATCGGGGAGAGGCTTTTCTTCGCGGAAGACCATGAACATTTCGGAGATCCCCGTTTTTCTGCCACTGCGTCCGAGTCTTTGCAGAAAGCCCGAGACGGTGTTGGGAGCGCCTACGTTCAGTACGCGCTCTATTTTACCGATGTCGATACCCAACTCAAGCGTTACCGTTGCGCAAGCCACGCATTTTTTATCGTCCTTCAATCTTTGCTCCGCTTCTTCGCGGATCGCGGCGGAAAGATTGCCGTGATGAATGTAAAAGATATCGTCGTCCCCGCGGTTTGAAGCGATCTGACGGAGTGTTGCCGTTACGTATTCCGTTTCTTCGCGGGAATTGGAAAAGACAATGCTTTTTTTGTCCTTGACGCAATCGTAAACATATTCGTATCCGGCGTCGATCGTGACGGCGGTTTCTGGATATTCTGCGGTGGAGATCTCTCTGCTTTGTCCATCGTCTTGTATATAGAATTGCTCGATGGCGAGGCGAACGCGGTGCTTATTGGAGGGGACGGTCGGAATCTGCGTGCCCCTTCCGCTATTGCCCGTGAGCCATTCCTGCGCTTTGCCGAGGTCGCCGATGGTTGCGGAAAGACCGATGCGTCGCGGGTGATATCCGATGATCTCCGCGATACGATCGAGCTGGCAGAGGATCTGATTGCCTCGGTCCACGCCCATGAGCGTATGGATCTCGTCAATGATCACGTAGCGCAGACGTCCGAACAGACGAATAATGTCGCTATGCTTGTTCATGAGCATACTTTCGAGCGATTCGGGGGTGATCTGCAAAACGCCCGACGGATTTTTCAAAAGCTTGTTTTTGTGAGAGGCGGCGACGTCTCCGTGCCAATGGAAAACGGGAATGCCGCTATCGCGCAGAAGGGAATCAATGCGTTCGAATTGGTCGTTGATCAAGCTTTTCAACGGAGCAATATAGAGAACCTCGATGGATTCGCCGTAGCCTCCGTTCATTTCGCTGATGATCGGAAAAAAGACGGCCTCCGTCTTTCCCGAAGCGGTGTCGGAGGACAGAATGAGATTGTCGTTCGTATCAAAAATGACCTCTGCGGCAGCGATCTGAATGGGACGAAGGGTTTCCCATCCGTTCGTATAAATAAAATCCTGCACGAGAGGGGAAAAGCGGTAAAAAATTTGAGAAGAGTCCATAATGGTTCCTTTCGATATAAAAATTCCGCCCGTGCCGTAAGGGCGCAGACGGAATTTGAATGCGATTATTTTGCTGTTTTTTCAACGGTAACGATGAAGCCGTTCATGTTATCGCCGGAAGTGGTGTAGCTTCCTTCGGAAGCGGGAGGAACGGGGATGGAGGTGAAAGATGCATCCGCGGTAGATTCTACGTAGTATACAAGATAGTCCTTATCTCCTGCGGAGAATTCGAGAGGAGTCTTTTCGTAACTATGGGAGTTGCGGAGAAGTTCAAGATATTCTTCAAGACAGAGATTGTTTGCCGTCATATAGGTTGCGTGAGAAACGCCAACGTAACGGAAATGATAGGGCTCATCAACGATGCCGGTAAGAGCGGACTTGCTTGCTTCATAGCGAATGATGAAGCCGTATTCCGCGCAATGCGCTGCCAACCATTCGTATTCACTGTCGCGAAGAGCGATTGTTGCGCTGTTGGACAGAACCTTGAGATCGATGGCAAGACCGGTGTGGTGCTCACTGTATCCGGGAACTTCGGGATAATTCGAAGGATTGGTGGAATTCAATGTCGTCTGCAAGGCAATATCGCGGTATGCACCGGTGATATAGAGCTTATCGGTTGTCGTTTGGAATGCACCGCTGGGATCTGCTTCCACCAAAGCACTGATCATATTGACCAAGGAGGAGAGCATCGAGTTATGCGCACGGGTGTCACTGCCAGGGAGTACGTAGTGAGAACCGTATCCATTGTATTGATAGAGATTCGTTGTCTGGGAGCTGATGGAGTCTGCAAGAGAGTAGGCGTTGGCAGAATTGACGAGGATCAAGGAAGAGCCTTCTTTACCCAATGTGATGTTGGAGTTCGGATACGAGATAGGAGCATAAGCGTTGTTCCAAGGAATCGTGTTCGATCCACCGTTATCGGAAGTGGATTCAGTGGTGTTTTTCATGGAATCAACCCAGTAAATAGTTCCCTTGATGAGGAATACGATACCGGTGATGAGTGCCGCGGTGATCAGGATCAAAGCGAGAAGGGCAAGCATACCGCCCTTGTTCGGCTTGAAGCGGAGCTTCTTGTGTTTTTTCTTTGCTGGCTGAGTTGCGGGTTTTTTTGCAGTAGGTTTATTTGTGGCCGGAGCAGAGGGCTTTGCAGCGGTTTCCGCGGCGGGCTTATTGACTTTATCTATATTGGTTTGGGTGTTGTTCATTTTTTAATCCTTTCTTTGAGTTGGGAGTATTTACGCATCTTTCATTTAGTATTATATTATATAACTTTTAAAAAAACAAGGGGATTTTGAAAAAAAGTGCAAAAAATCGTGAAAAAATTTGTTTTCTTTTTTGACTTTTTGTTTAGATTTACACATAATGCATCGATTGGGTAAAATAATAAAATAGGGCTGGCGGCGTGCGCAGTCAGCGGTAAATAGAAATTCAGCTTTCGCCGTTTCTCAATATCCCTCATGGTCGGAACAACTGCGTTCCGAGAGAGAAAACGGAATATTTCCGAGAACAAGCGCAGGTCGAATAAAAAAATCTTTTTTTAGAAAAAATTGTATTTTGTGTTGATTCTGGATGAATTTTAGTGTATAATAAATATGTATGTAAATTTTGTGTCGACGGAAATACGCCGTCGCTCTGTGAACGAACATTTATGAAACGGAAGGTATGAAAATGTCAAATCAAGCAAACAAAACGCAGGGTGAACGCTATCTTGCGGCGAAGCGCGCTCTTTTTGATCAAAAGTACGCTTTTCTGAATGAAAAACAAAGAGAAGCAGTTTATACAACCAAGGGTCCGTTGCTCGTGCTTGCCGGAGCAGGTACGGGAAAAACGACTTTGCTTGTCAATCGTATCGCTTATATATTGAAATATGGCAACGCTTATTTTTCAGAGCAGGTTCCTTACGCTGTTTCCGAGGAAACGATTGCGGAAATGGAAAATGCAAAGAATCTTTCGGCTGAAGATCTGAATACATATCTCGATTCCTTTGCCGACAGATCGGAATTCGTCGCGCCTTGGAACGTGCTTGCCATCACGTTTACGAACAAGGCAGCCAATGAAATGAAGACCCGTCTGGAAAAGACGATCGGCGAAGGCGCAAAGGATATCTGGTGCGGTACGTTCCACTCCATGTGTCTGCGTATGCTTCGAAAATATGCAAAATCGATTGGTTATGAAAGCAATTTCACCATTTACGATACGGACGATTCCAAAAAACTGATTGCCGATTGCATGAAGCAGATGGGTATTGACGAAAAGGTCATTTCCGTCCGCACGATGATGAACCGCATCAGCATGGCAAAAAACACGTTGACGACACCGCAGGATTTCGATGCTGAGGTTGGTCAGGACGTCAAGCTGCAGCAGATCTCCTCCGTATACACCCTTTACGACCATAGAATGAAGGGCGCGATGGCGATGGACTTCGACGATATCATCATGAACACTGTCCTCTTGCTTCGAGGAAATATGGAAGCGCTCACTTATTATCAGAAGCAGTTCCGCTACGTTATGATCGACGAGTTCCAGGATACTAACTTCGCGCAGTTTGAGTTGGCGCTTCTGCTCTCCGGCGGCTACGATAATCTGATGGTCGTTGGCGATGATGACCAGAGCATCTATAAGTTTCGCGGCGCCACCATTGAAAACATTCTCCACTTCGACGAAAAGGTGCGCGGCACGAAGATTATCAAGCTGGAAGAAAACTACCGTTCCACCGCAAACATTCTCAACGCGGCAAACTCCGTGATCCGTCACAACTTCGGCAGAAGAGGAAAAGAGCTTTGGACGGGAAAGGACGACGGCGAAAAGATCGTCGTCAAGCAGTTTGACACGCAGAACGACGAGTCCCGTTACATCATGAACAAGATCATGGAGCTCGTTATCCGCGAAAAGAAAAAATACAGCGACTTTGCCGTTCTCTACAGAACGAACGCGCAGTCCAACGCGATCGAAAGCGTTCTCGCAAAAAGCGCGATCCCTTACCGCATCGTAGGCGGTCACCGTTTCTTTGAAAGAAAAGAGATCAAAGACGTTCTCGCTTATCTGAGCGTTGTCAACAATCCGACCGATAATCTCCGTCTGGAGCGTATCATTAACGAGCCGAAGAGAAAGATCGGTGAAGCGACGATGGCGGCGGTTCGCAGAATCTCCGAGGATCGCAATATGGCGATGTTCGAGGTCATGGAGAATGCAGACCGCTATCCGACCGTTTCCAAGGCGTACAGCAAATTCGTCATGTTCGTGGCTCTGATCCGCAGATTGCAGAATATGCAGGGCAAGGCGAAGCTTTCCGAGCTTGTGCGCGAGACCATCGAGCTTTCGGGCTATATGGATATGCTTCGCGCGCAGGAAGAAAACGGTGAAGGACCGGAACGCCGCGAAAACGTGGAGGAATTGATCTCCAGCGTGATCGAATATGAAGAAAGCGTTGAAAGCGCGACCTTGCAGGGCTTCCTTGAGGAAATTTCTCTCGTTACTGATATTGATAATTACGATCAAACCTCCGATGCGGTCGTTCTCATGACGATCCATAGCGCGAAGGGATTGGAATTCCCCGTTGTTTTCCTTCCCGGTATGGAGGAAGGCATTTTCCCGAGCCAACAATCCGCATTTTCTCCCGATGAGCTCGAGGAGGAGCGCCGTCTCGCTTACGTTGCCCTGACGCGTGCGGAGCAGCGCGTATACGCGCTTTGCGCAAAGGAAAGATTGCTTTTCGGTAAATCGCAGTTCAACCCCGCGTCCCGCTTCCTTTCCGAAATTGCCGACGAGTATAAGACCGCAGACATTCCGGAACAGAAGCCGAAGATGAAGGCGGAAACGGGCGAAAAGACAAAGAAATATACACTTTCCAACGCATTCACCTCGAAGTCCTCTCTTTCCAGCGAGGTCGGAAAGACGAAGGTTGTTGAGAGCCTTGCTATAGGTGATCGTGTCAGCCATTCTATGTTCGGTGAAGGTACCGTCCTTTCCGTCAGAGAAATGGGCGCTGACGTGCTTTACGAGGTTGCTTTTGATAAAGCGGGAACCAAAAAGCTTATGGCGACCTACGCAAAGCTTCGTAAAATTTAATGACGATTGATTTCGAAAAAAATCCACCGATCCGGTGGATTTTTTTCGACTAAAAAGCCCAACCTCGATTGAGGTTGGGCTTTTTGCGTTGAACGATAATTTATTAAAGTCCGCGTTTGATGTAGTGGGTATGGAGAATTTCGTGAGCAACGTGGCTGCCGGGCTTTTCGAGGTATTCGTCGTAAAGCTTCTGAACGGCGAGATTCTCGTGGGATTTGCGGAGTGCCATCTTGCTGTCTGCATTGTAAAGGATGGAAGCGCGTTTTTCCTTGAGGTTGATCGCTGCCTTGGTAGCTGCGCTCTGAACGGGCTGACCGCCGCCGTTGACACAACCGCCGGGACAAGCCATGACTTCGATGAAGTCAGCCTTGATCTCACCGGATTTTACCTTGTTGAGAAGTTCCTTTGCGTTCTTGGTGCCGGAGGTAACTGCAACGTTTACTTCTACGTCACCGAGCTTGTAGGTTGCGGTCTTGATGGGAGCGGTACCGCGAACGTCGTTGAATTCGAGCTTTTCGAGCTTGGTGCCGAGGATAACTTCAGCTGCGGTACGGAGAGCTGCTTCCATAACGCCGCCGGTAGCGCCGAAGATCGCGCCTGCGCCGGAACCGATGTCGAAGGGCTTGTCGAATTCTTCGTCGTCGAGACCCTTGTAGTTGATGCCCGCCTGTTCGATCATGCGACCGAGCTCACGAGTGGTGATCGCGTAGTCAACGTCGTAAATGCCTTCGCCGACAGCGCTCTGTCCGGGACGGCGTACTTCGAATTTCTTCGCGGTACAAGGAATAGCGGAAACGAATACGATGTCTGCGGGATCGAGGCCGCGTTTACGCGCATAGTAGGTCTTGTACATTGCGCCGAACATCTGCTGAGGAGATTTGCAGGTGGAGAGGTTGTCCGTGAATTCGGGGAAGTAGTGTTCGCAGTACTTGATCCAACCGGGAGAGCAGGAAGTGATGAGGGGGAGGTTCTTGCCTTCCTTCATTCTTTCAAGGAATTCGGTAGCTTCTTCCATGATGGTAAGGTCTGCGGTGAAGTTCATGTCGTATACGCCGTCGAAGCCGAGCTTCTTGAGCGCTGCAACCATCTGACCTTCGGTGTCGGTGCCGGGTTCGTAGCCGAAGCATTCGCCGATCGCGGTGCGTACGGAAGGTGCGCAGCAGATCGCAACGTGCTTGGTGGGATCGCCGATCGCTTCGAGAATCTTCTGGGTGTCGTCCTTTTCGTAGAGAGCGCCAACGGGACAAGCATTGATACACTGACCGCAGTTGATGCAGGAGGTTTCAGCAAGAT
>JAZRLQ010000013.1:0-9407 GCA_045646925.1 Eubacteriales bacterium | reverse complement strand
TGACTTCGATGTACCAGTCGCAAAGTACGTTCCAAAGGAAATCATAGATTTTGGAGAGCGCAACGCCAAGTTCGTATTTATCGAGATTTTCAGCAACCTCGGAAGCGAGCTTGTTGAATTTGGAAATGATCCATTTGTCTTCCAAACGGAGATCTTCGATCGCAGGAAGCGCGGTATCTTCGAGATCCTCTGGAAGATTCATAAGCGCGAAACGGGACGCATTCCAAATTTTGTTGGTAAAGTTTCTTGCCGCTTCAATCTTTTCGGGAGAGAAACGCATATCGTTACCGGGAGAATTACCCGTAAGGAGCGCGAATCTAAGCGCGTCTGCACCGCAGGTATCGATGATTTCGAGAGGATCGATACCGTTTCCGAGAGATTTGGACATCTTTCTGCCTTCTGCGTCACGAACAAGTCCGTGAATGAAGACATTGGAGAAGGGTTTCTGCTTCATGTTTTCCATACCCATGGTAATCATACGTGAAACCCAGAAGGAAATGATATCGTAACCGGTAACAAGCGTAGAGGTCGGATAGAAATAACCGAGGTCTTCCGTATTATCGGGCCATCCAAGTGTAGAGAAAGGCCAGAGAGCAGAAGAGAACCATGTGTCGAGAACGTCTTCTTCCTGACGAACATGGGTACCGCCGCATTTCGGGCAAGTGGTGATGTCATTTTCGGAAACGCTGATCTCACCGCAATCGTCACAGTAGAATGCGGGAATTCTGTGTCCCCACCAGAGCTGGCGAGAAATACACCAGTCACGGATGCCGTACATCCAGTTGAGGTAAGGCTTGGAGAAACGGTCGGGAATAAAGCGGATATCTCCTTCTTCTACGACGCGGATCGCTTCTTTTGCGAGAGGTTCCATCTTAACGTACCACTGGCGAGAAGCAAGAGGCTCGAGAGGCGTGCCACAACGATGACAGTGACCAACGTTATGCTTGCAGCTTTCGATCTTTACGAGATAGCCCTCTGCTTCAAGATCGGCAACGATCGCTTTTCTTGCTTCGTATCGATCCATTCCGTCATATTTATAGCCGCCGCAAATTTTGGCTTTTTCATCGATAACAGTGATCATTTCGAGATCATGACGCTTACCGACTTCGAAGTCGTTCGGGTCGTGACAAGGAGTAATCTTTACGCAACCGGTTCCGAAGTCTTTTTCAACGTATTCATCCGCAACAACGGGGATTTCTCTTCCAACAAGAGGAAGGATGAGTGTTTTGCCGACAAGGTGCGCGTATCTTTCATCTTCGGGATGAACCGCAACGGCAGTATCACCAAGCATGGTTTCCGGACGGGTGGTGGCAACGATAACGTATTCGTCGCTATCCCTCACGGGATAACGAAGATGCCAGAAGGAGCCGTCTTTTTCCTTGTATTCAACTTCGGCGTCAGAAAGCGCGGTTGCACATTTCGGACAGAAGTTGCTGATACGGAATCCGCGATAGATTAATCCTTTATTATAAAGATCAACGAAGTTTTTGCGAACTGCCTTTGAGAGTGTTTCATCCATGGTGAAATGCTCGCGAGACCAGTCACAAGAGGAGCCGAGAGCTTTGAGCTGCTCGATGATACGATGACCGTATTTATGCTTCCAATCCCATACGAGTTCGGTGAATTTCTCGCGTCCGAGATCGTAACGAGAGAGACCCTGCTCCTTGCGAAGATTTTCTTCTACTTTAATCTGCGTTGCGATACCTGCGTGGTCAGTTCCGGGCACCCAAAGAGTACAATAACCACTCATTCTTTTGAAACGAATGATCGTATCCTGCAAAGTTTCGTCGAGTGCGTGTCCCATATGAAGCTGACCGGTGACATTCGGAGGCGGGATGACAATGGTGAAGGGTTTTTTGCTCTTATCGATTTCAGGAGTGAAATAACCAGCTTCACACCATGTTTTGTAAAGAGGTTTTTCAATTTCACTCGGATTGTATGATTTTTCGAGTTCTTTTCTCATATTTTATCTTCCTTTACGATTATACAGAAAATTTCAATAAAAACAGTATAGCATAGCTATAGAAAAAATGCAAGATTTTTTGTGAAAGTTTTATGAAATAGAAACGATATCTTCGTTCTTTTAATTGAATTACGCTTCCATGGATTCGCAACCGGAATCTTTCGGAACAGAAAATGCGATTGCACCGGGAATTACTTCAACTACCACTTTGTTAAACGGAGAGATCTCACCGTCACCGCATATGCCGGCAGATTCTTCGGATTCAATGACGACCTTTTTGCATTTTTGATAACGGACGAACGGATAATTACTATTTCCCTCTTCGTCTACGTGCTGACCTGCTTTGTACTTGGGTATGATACGGACGAAATCGGCACGGGATACAAGATCAACCAAACAAAGATCCATGTAACCATCATTGAGCTTCGCAAGGGGCGCTGCCTTAAAACCACCGCCGTAATAGAGCGCGTTTGCCATAGCGCAAAGCATGAATTCATCTTCAAAGCATTCGCCGTCATCGATCGTGACCTTGAAACGTTTTCCGAGAGGCTTGGTAAATACTGCGGCAATGCCCATGATATAGGCAAGCTTGGAAGGGACGAGGGATTTGCGTTTGATATCTGCGACTTTGCGGACGACATCGCAATCAAATCCAACGTTAACGATATTCAACGCATAGCGATCGTTATATTTCAAAAGGTCGATCTTCTGCGCAGTGCCAAGGATCTGTTTCTGGATAGCGGAAAAATACTCAGGATGGCGGAAAGTTCTGATGAAGTCGTTTCCTGTTCCCGCAGGAATAACTGCAATTTCGGCATTGTCATTGCCAACAGCTCCATTCAGGACTTCGGAGAGAGTGCCGTCTCCACCGCAAGCATAAAAACGGAATTTCTGATCAGGATTCTGCTTGCATTTTTCAGATACGTAAACAGTTGCATCGCCTGCCGACTGTGTATGATAGATATCGTATTCTACCTTCAAGTCTTCGCAAGCGTATGTAATAGATGCAAGAAGAGCAGGTATATTCTTCCCTTTGCCCGCTGCCGGATTGACGACAAAGATGTGTTTCATAAAATTAAATTCCTTTCCGTAACTCGAATCCTAAATATCATAAGATATTATATTGTATATATTATAGCAACATTTCATCACCATGTCAAGACATATCTGTTTTTCGTTGCGCTTATCATAAATAGATCTACCGAGAAACACACATTTTTCACAAAAACGAAGTTGTGATTATGTTTATTTTTACTTTCGCTATTGACAAAACTTCTGTTATAGTGTATAATGAATTCATAATTCGTAACAAAACACACAGTATTATATTATAGGAGAAAATATCGTGGATAGCGGAGAAGACGACGATAATTGTCGAAGTACATATATCGTTTTAAAGAAATATATCAGTTGACGTAGGCATACTGCGCCCTTTTTTGAAGGAGGGTTGGTATGCTTTTTTGCGTTGCACCCATTTTTGCAAAAACCGCGTTTACGGTTTTTCCTGCTTTGTGTTTTGTCAACCACTTTTCAACATTTTTATAAGGAGTTATTATGTCTACTGAACTAATAGTTATGCTAATATGCCTTGGATTTTCAGGTTTTTTTTCCGGAACGGAAACCGCCTTTACCTCTTTTAACCGAACTAAAATGAAAAATCTTGCTACCGAGGGAAATAAAAAAGCCGCGCTTGCGCTCGATCTCGCAGAAAACTACGACAAAATGCTGACGACGCTTCTCATCGGTAACAATATTGTTAATATTACACTTTCCTCCGTTGCGACACTTTATTTTATCGATCTTTTGAAAAATTCGACTGCAGCTGATTTCGCACCTACGATCTCTACCGCAGTCATCACAATTGCTGTTTTGATTTTCGGTGAAATCTCTCCGAAAATTCTTGCGAAGGATCACGCAGAGGGTTACGCGATGGCAGTTGTTCGCTTTATTCGTTTCTTAATGTTCATCCTCACCCCCGTAAACTGTGTATTCTCCCTCTGGAAAAAGCTTCTTTCTCTCGTGTTCAAATCCAAAAATATTGATACCGTTACCGAAGGCGAGGTTCTGACGCTGGTTGACGAAGCGCACGAAGACGGAAGCATTGACGAATACGGCAAGGAAATTATTGAAAACATTTTCGACTTCGACGACATTTCCGCAGGTGAGATCGCAACGCACAGAACCGATCTTACCGTGCTTCTTTCCGAAGATCCGATTGAAGAATGGGATAAGATCATTGTCAATAGCCGATTCTCCCGCTATCCCATTTGTGGTGAAAATATCGACGATATCGTCGGTGTCCTTGACGCGAGAGCATATCTCCGTTTGGAAGACAAAACGAAGGAAAACGTCATGGAATCCGCCGTTAATCCCGCATATCTCGTACCCGAAAACGTAAAAGCAGACGTTTTGTTCCAGAATATGAGAAAAAACAAAGAAGCCATCGCGATCGTACTTGACGAATACGGCGGCGTTTGCGGTATCGTTACTATGACCGACCTCGTTGAATGCTTGATCGGCGACATCGACACCGAGGAAGAAACCGAAGAAGAGACTGTTACTTTGATCGAAAAGGTCAAGGATACAGAAAACACATGGAATATCATGGGTAGCGCGTTGATCTCCGATATCGAAGAAACGCTTGAAATCAAGATCGAAGATTGCGATGCGGAAACCTTCAGCGGATTTGTTCTCGGCCTTTACGGTTCCATTCCCGAAGATGGCTCTACTTTTGAGATTTCCACGGATCTTTTTGAGATCGACGTATTGGAAATCAATGAACACAGAATCGAAAAAGCAACCGTTGTTGTAAAACAGCAACTGACCGAGGAAGAAGAAGCAGAATCTTCTGCTGCGGTAGAAAAATAATGTTTGAACGCGAACTGAAATCAATTTTAAAAGAAAACGGCGCTACGATGGTTGGATTTTCCGATCTCGGAGACAAGGCGTCTTCGGAATTCCCCGGCTTGCGCTACGCGGTGACGATCGTCCGTAGACTCTCTGACACCGTAGTCGAAACCATCAACGGAAAGCCGAGTATTATGTATTTCCATCATTATCGTACAACTAACACAAAACTCGATCTTTTAGCGCTGGATGCCGTGGACTTCATTGAGTTTCAAGGTTATTCTGCGCTCCCGATCGCAGCCTCTCAAAGCACGAATACGGATAAACACGCCTATCGGGGCGTCTTTTCCCACAAAACTGCAGCTGTTTTGTCCGGACTTGGATTCATCGGAAAGAACGCGCTTTTTATCACGCCTGAGTACGGCTCCAAGATTCGTCTTGCAACTGTACTGACCGATATGCCGCTTTCTCCCGAACATCCCGTCATGACAAGAGGCTGCGGTTCTTGCGAAATCTGCAAAAATGCTTGTCCTGCAAAAGCAATCACGGGCAAGAACTACGTTTACGGCGAAGACAGAGATACCATTTTGGACGCGCGCCGTTGTTCCGAGCATATGAAAACGTATAAAGATATCGGTAGGGGTGCCGTTTGCGGTCTCTGTATGCGCGCGTGCCCCTATAACCAAAGAAAAGGAGGGAATCCGTTGTGATCAAGCTATTGAAATATATGAAAGGATATCGCGCCGCCGCAATATCTGCACCCTTTTTCAAAGTATTGGAAGCAATTTTCGAATTGATGATCCCGCTCGTCGTTGCATCCATTATTGACGTTGGTATAAAAAATTCGGATCGTCCTTATGTTTTTAAAATGTGTGGATTGATGATCCTTCTCGGGCTTGTTGGTTTTACCTGCACATTGTTTGCGCAGTACTTTGCCGCGCGCGCCGCAGTTGGTTTTTCCGCCAATATCAGAAGCGCCGTCTTTACACACGCGCAGAAGCTTTCCTTCTCCGATATTGACCGTCTCGGTACTTCCACAATGATCACGCGAATCACCAACGATGTAACGCAGGTGCAATCGGGTGTGAATCTGACGCTCCGTTTGTTCTCCCGCTCCCCTGTAATCGTCTTTGGTTCCATGATCATGGCGTTTACCCTTGACGTAAAATCTGCGCTCATTTTTACCATTGCCATTCCGATCCTTTGTGTGATCGTGTTTGGTATTATGCTTGGGTCTATTCCGCTCTACAAAAAGGTGCAGTCGAATCTTGACCGTGTACTCGGCATCACCAGAGAAAATCTTGCCGGAACCCGAGTGATCCGCGCATTTTCCAACGAAGAACGAGAGATCAAAAATTTTGACCGTGCCAATATGGCTTTGAACTCTGCGCAAAAATTCGCGGGTAAGTTCTCCGCACTGATGAATCCCGTCACCTGCCTCGTGGTAAACCTTGCGATCGTCGCTCTGATCTATACGGGCGCGATCCGCGTGGAAACGGGCATTCTGACGCAGGGTATCGTTATCGCTCTCTATAACTATATGTCCCAGATCCTCGTTGAGCTCGTCAAGCTTGCAAATCTGATCATCACGATGACCAAGGCTGCCGCTTGTGCGGGACGCATTGAACAGCTTTTGGAGGACGGCGGAAAGGAACCCGAAAAAGTAAATTCTTCCGAAAAGAAGAACGGTTACGCGGTTTCCTTCTCTCACGTCAGCTTCTCTTACGAGAACGCTTCCGACGAATCTCTTTCGGACGTTGACTTCCATGTCAAAAAGGGTGAGACCGTCGGCATTATCGGCGGTACGGGCTCCGGTAAAACCTCTCTTGCTCATTTGATTCCCCGCTTCTACGACGCGACAAAAGGCGACATCTGTCTGGATGGCGTGGATATCCGCGCATATTCTGCAAAGGATCTCCGCAAGAAAGTCGGCATCGTTATGCAGAAAGCCGTTCTTTTTAAAGGAACGATCCGCGAAAATATTCTTTGGGGTAATCCTGACGCAACGGATGCCCAGATCATGAAAGCGCTTGAGATCGCGCAGGCAACAGAAATAGTCAAGAGCAAAGAAGGTGGCCTCGACTTCATGGTCGAACAAGGAGGCAAAAATCTTTCCGGCGGTCAAAGACAGAGACTCGGTATCGCTCGCACATTGATTGCCGAACCTGAAATACTGATCTTCGACGACAGCGCTTCCGCTCTCGACTACGCAACAGATGCCAACCTTCGCTCTGCAGTACGCGATATGCAGGGTGAGCACACCATCTTTATTATTTCCCAGCGCACAGCGTCGATTTTGCACGCAGATCGCATTTTGGTTCTGGACGACGGCAGGCTCGTCGGTTCCGGCAAACATGAGGAGCTTCTCTCTTCCTGCGAGGTATACCGCGAGATCTACTATTCTCAATTTCCAAAGGAAAAGGAGGTTGCTTCTGTATGAAGAAAAACAACGTATCCAAAGGAACGATCAGAAAAATTCTGAATTATGCGCGTCCCTATTATGCAGGACTGATCCTTTCCCTCCTTTGCGCCGCTCTCACAGTTCTTTTGACTCTCTATATTCCGATTGCAGTCGGTGAAGCCATCGACCATATTATTGAACCCGGCAACGTTCATATGGATATCATCGTGAGTATTTTGATCCGCGTTGCGATCGCTGCAGGTCTTGCCGCATTGATACAATGGATTCAAGGTGTTATCAATAACAAGATAACTTTCGGTATCGTTCGCAATTTGCGAAGCGCCGCATTCGGTAAATTGCAGCAACTCCCCGTATCTTACAGCGATACGAATGCGCATGGCGATATTGTAAGCCGTATCATTACGGACGCCGATCAGTTCTCCGATGGACTTCTAATGGGCTTTTCACAGCTTTTTACCGGTTTGATCACAATCATCGGAACACTTGCATTCATGTTCGTTATCAACTGGAAGATCGCTCTCGTGGTCGTTCTGGTTACGCCTCTTTCCCTTTTTGTGGCAAGCTTTATTGCAAGCCGTACGCACAATCTTTTTTCTGCGCAGGCAAAGATCCGCGGTGAACAAACTGCTTATATCAACGAGATCATCGGCAACGAAAAGGTTGTTCGTGCATACGGTCACGAAGAGGAAGCGATCGAAACCTTTGAAAGCATGAACAGAGAGCTTGAAAAATGCTCTTTAAAAGCCGTGTTCTTCTCCTCTTTGGTGAATCCGGCTACTCGTGTTGTCAACAGTATCGTATACGCAGGCGTAGGACTCGTCGGCGCTCTCTCCGTCATTGCCAACCCTGCAGTATTTACCGTTGGTAGCCTTTCCGTTTTTCTCAGTTACGCAAACCAATACACAAAACCCTTCAATGAAATTTCCGGTGTCGTTACGGAGCTTCAAAACTCTCTCGTATGTGCGGAACGTCTTCTTGAACTCGTCGAGAAGCAACCGCAAATACCTGACAAGGAAAATGCAAAGGCTCTTAGCGACGTAGAAGGAAACATTGATATCCGAAATATCTCCTTCTCCTATACGGAAGACAAATCTCTGATTCGTGATTTCTCCGTATACGTTCCCCGTGGAAGCCGCGTTGCGATCGTAGGACCGACCGGTTGCGGAAAAACCACACTCATCGGACTTCTTATGCGCTTCTACGACGTAAACAGTGGTGAGATCCTCTTGGATTGTACCGACATCCGTAACATTACAAGAAGCAGTCTGCGCCGCTCGTATGGCATGGTACTGCAGGATACGTGGATCAAAACGGCAACCGTCAGAGAAAATATTACGATAGGCAAGCCCGATGCGACAGAAGCAGAGATCATTGCCGCCGCCAAAGCTTCTCATGCACATAGCTTCATCAAGCGTTTGCCCAAGGGCTACGATACCGTAATCGGTGATGATAGCGGACTTTCTCAAGGCCAAAAACAGCTTCTCTGCATAACGCGCGTTATGCTCGCGCTTCCTCCAATGCTGATCCTTGACGAAGCAACCTCTTCGATTGACACCAGAACGGAAATGCGAATTCAGAACGCGTTTGCCAAGATGATGCAAGGAAGAACCAGCTTTATTGTCGCGCACAGACTTTCTACGATACGCGAGGCTGATATGATCCTCGTTATGAACGATGGTCAGATCGTCGAAACCGGCACACACGAATCACTTCTTGCACAGAACGGCTTCTACGCAAATCTCTATAATAGCCAATTCAAGCACTAAATTCAAAATCAAGGGCACGGTACCAATCATCACGGTATCGTGCCCTATTTTATAATGTATTCAAATAAGCTGTCGCGTCTTCCCTGCTTTTGAAAACAACAATATTTTTGTCATTATATTTTGCGAGCAAGTCCAGCACCGTCGGTCTGCTGTCCGATATATACGATTTGATATAATCTGTGAATTCGGTATCTTCCTCTGTTTCGATCCACGGCATATCCGGTCTTGGCTTCCCTCTGCGAGAGATAACGCCTGAAAGACAAGTGTCGAGATCGTAATCCAAAAAGAATACTGTGTCGCACCATTGCAAACGGAGCTCCATTGTCGAAGCGTAATTTCCGTCAATAATCAAGACGTCCTTTTTCAACGCTTCCGCGAGCCGTGCGCGAAAGATTTCTCTCGGGACGAT
>JAZRLQ010000012.1:0-75953 GCA_045646925.1 Eubacteriales bacterium | reverse complement strand
CTACCTTGTTTGGCTATATCTTCGGCTATGATAGTTATGAAGGTGGTGTAGCGACAGAACAGTACTATGATTCTTACTATTATGAGACATATTACATTCCTTCTTCTTTAACCAATATTACGATCACGGGCGGCGGTCTCTACGGCGCATTTTCCAGCTATTCCGGATGGAAAAACGTGAAACTGGATGGTGTAACGACCATTGGTGCATATGCGTTCTATAAATGCCCGGAATTCACAAGCTTTGAAATTCCGGATAGCGTAACGACGATCGGCGATTATGCATTCTACGGATGCGATGGCTTGACAAGCATTGTGATTCCGGATAGCGTGACGAGCATCGGCTCCTCTGCGTTCTATGGTTGCAGCGGTTTGACAAGCATTACGCTCCCGAGCACTGTAACGACGATTCCCGATTACGCATTCTGTAATTGCAGTGGTCTGACCTCCATCACGATTCCTGCGAATGTGACCAGCATTGGTTACTATGCGTTCTCCGGCTGTAGCGGTCTTACCTCCATCAAAATTCCTGCAAATGTGACCAGCATTGGTTCGAATGCATTTTCAAACTGTACGGGCTTGACTTCGATCGTTGTTCCCGATAGTGTGACGAGCATTGGCTCCGGCACATTCTCCGGATGTAGCGGTCTTACGAGCATTACACTTCCTTTCGTTGGTAACTCTGCGAGCGCAACGAGTGCAAACAGTTCTACCTTGTTTGGCTATATCTTTGGCGGTAATAGTTACGAGGGCGGCGTAAAAACAACGCAGTATTATAAATCCTCTTCTTATTACACTTATTATATTCCTGCAACATTGAAAACTGTAACGATCACGGGTGGCGATATTTTCTACGGTGCGTTCTATAATTGCAGTGGTTTGACAAGCATTACGCTTCCGAACACTGTAACTGCGATTCCCGATCGTACTTTCTGTGGTTGTAGTAGCCTGACCGATATGACGCTTCCTTTGGGTGTGACGAGTATTGGTTCTTATGCATTCCGTGATTGCGATAGCTTGACGAACATTGTGATTCCGGACAGCGTAACGAGCATTGGCTCTTCTGCATTCTATGATTGCGATAGCATGACGAGCGTTACGATTGGTAGTGGCGTAACGAGCATTGGCTACGATGCATTCTATAGCTGTGATAACTTGATGAGTGTTACAATCGGTAGTGGTGTAACGAGCATTGGCTCTTCTGCATTTGAATATTGTGAGAGATTGTTTGAAGTAATCAACAAATCTGAACTTGATATAAAAAAGGGTTCGAATGATTACGGATACGTTGCATATTATGCAAAAGGCGTCCATAGCGGCGAAAGCAAACTTGTCAATAAGGATGGATTCTTGTTCTATCCGTATGACGGCATCAATTATCTGATTGGCTACATTGGTAGTGCTACGGAAATTGTACTTCCCGATAATTATAACGGAGAGACTTATGAAATCGACTCTCGTGTGTTCTATGATCGCGATGATTTGACAAGCATTACGATCGGCAGCGGCGTAACGGGTATCGGCACTTCTGCATTCTACGATTGCGATAGTTTGACGAGCATTGTGATTCCGGACAGTGTAACGAGCATTGGTTCCGGTGCATTCTCCGGATGCGATGGTTTGACAAGCATTACGATCGGCAGCGGTGTAACGAGCATTGGTTCCTCTGCGTTCTATGGATGCAGCGGTTTGACTTCTATCACACTTCCTGCAAATGTGACCAGCATTGATTCGAATGCTTTTGCATACTGCACAGGCTTGACTTCAATCGTTGTTCCCGATAGCGTAACGAGCATCGGCTCCGGCGCATTCTCCGGATGCAGCAGCTTG
Source organism: Eubacteriales bacterium (assembly GCA_045646925.1). Taxonomy (GTDB): domain Bacteria; phylum Bacillota; class Clostridia; order Oscillospirales; family CAG-272; genus QALR01. The sequence goes on along the minus strand of JAZRLQ010000012.1, from coordinate 74,124 downwards.
ACAAGCATTACGCTTCCTTTTGTCGGTGGTTCTGCAAGTGCAACGAGTGCAAGCAGTTCGACCTTGTTTGGTTACATCTTCGGAACGAGCAGCTATACAGGCAGTAAGTCAACAACGCAGTACTATAGTTCTTACTCGAGTAAGACATATTATATTCCTGCAACCTTGACAACCGTAACGATTACAGGTGGCGATATTTTCTATGGCGCGTTCTATAATTGTAGTGGTTTGACAAGCATTACGCTTCCTGAAGATTTGACATATATTGATACTTATTCATTCTATAATTGCAGTGGTCTGACGAGCATTGTGATTCCCGATAGCGTAACGAGCATTTACACCTATGCGTTCTATTATTGCACTAAATTGGCAAGTGTTACGATCGGTAGCGGTATGACGAGCATCGGTTCGTCGGCATTCTACAGTTGTAGCCAATTGAAAGAAGTTATCAACAAATCGAATCTGAACATAACCGCAGGTTCGACTTCTAATGGATACATTGCATATTACGCAACGAAGGTTGTGGAGGCTTAATTAAAATAAAAAAGACTTGCAAGGATTTTCCTTGCAAGTCTTTTTTGATATTATAAAATCAAACCTCTGCTTTTACTGCCTCTTCTTTGGCTTCGTTTTTATCCTTTTTGTGCATATTATTGAAGACGAAGTTTGCGAGGATGACGGAGCAAACGCCTGCAGTGAGCTTACCGATGATGACGGGGACGAGGTAATCGGCGTTGAAGGAGACTGTGAATGCGAGATGTCCTGCGAATACGAACGCGCCGGAAACGGCGCATGCCATATTGAGAACGATACCCTTCTTGTCCATTTTTTCGACCATGCTGATCGTGGTCACGTTGGTTGCAAGACAAGAGATCAGACCCATTGCGGCGATATCGTTGATGCCGATCAGCTTACCAAGAACGATGAGCGGCTTTTTGAGAATTTTGGAGATGATGTAAACGAGAGGGAATGCACCCGTCATAACGACGCAAGCGTTGACGACGGTACGCATACCTTCGTCGTCAAAGGATGCCATGCCGGGAATCAACGTGATTCCGGTCAGCTTGGAGAAGATACCTGCGGCAAGACCGATGGCAACGAGGATCTGAACACCCTTGCCGAAGATCGTAAATACCTTGACGCAGCCGTTGGGCGCGAGGGCGAGTCCGGTGGCGATAATGCCGGAGAAAATGATGAGGGGGATGAGGTTCATAGCGAGGTCAGCAAAGCTCATCTTCAAAACAATACCCGAGATGAGACAGCCGACGGGAATGGTGATGATACCGCAGAGCATACCGAGAGCAACGTCCTTGTGGTACTGCTTATCGATAACGCCGAGCGCGAGCGGGATGGTGAAGGAAACGGTGGCGCCAAGCATGGATGCAACGACGAGCCCGTTAAAATATCCCGAGGTGTCATTGCTTGCGACTTGTTCCGCAAGAGGCGCGCCGCCCATGTCGTTTGCAAGCAAAGAACCCATAATAACGGAAGGTTCCAAATGCAGATATTCTTTCAGAGGGTTCAATACGGGCATGATCAGATTTGCGATCACGGGAGCGAGTACGATCATACCGACCATGGAGAGTGTCATGGTTCCGAGAAGCATAACGCCTTTTTCCATTTCCTTGCCGACACCGAAACGATTGCCGAAGACACGGTCAGCGGTTGCAAGCAGCATGAAGCAGGCAAAAACAAAGTATAAAGTTTCCATTTGCAAAAGTCCTTTCAAAAATAGGTTCATTCTTATATATTATACCAAATCTGTTCAGAAAAAGCAATAGGGCGAAAAGGGAAAATCCGACTCTGCAGAATAAATTTTCCGAAAGGGGAGTGCTTCGAAAAAAACTTCAAAAAACAAGGAAATTTTTCATTGCTTTTTGTTGAAATAATCAAAAAATAATGCTATAATATGCGCAAAAAATGAGTAAAGGAGTTCCTATGAAAACGCAATTCAGAAAAGTTCAGAAATATTTGGATATCATCAAAAGAACCGTTTATACCGGCGAACGCGATCTTGAAAACGTGACGTTCTGTCCCTGTGATTACAAGGTCGGACACACGCCTCCTCCGCTTGACGAATTCAAGCCCTTCACCGTTGGCGAGACGTTCGGTAACGGAAAGGACACGCACGCATGGTTCCATTTCAATCTGGAGATTCCCGAGGATATGCGCGATAAGCCCGTAGAACTTGTAGCGAAGTCCGAATTCAAGTATTCCGTCGGAAGCACGCCCCAGTTCAATCTCTATATCAACGGAAAGCTTTGTCAGGGTCTCGATACCCAGCACATCTCCTACCGTTTGGGAGACGAAACCTCGTACGATGTTTATATCTATGCATATACGGGTCCCTCGAATCCCCGTTCCCGCTTCTTTGCATCCATCCGCAACGTCAACGAGCTGGCGTACGCGCTGTATTACGATATCGAGTCTCCCTTTGAGGCGCTTTCGACCTTGGACGAGCATTCTCAGGAATACGCGGAGATCCTTCGTTATCTTGATAATGCGGTTTCCATGTTGGATCTCTTTGAGATCGGCTCCGAGGATTATTTCCGTTCCGTTGCCGAAGCAAAAATTTTCATGGATACGGAATTCTACGGCAAATATTGCAAAGAACAGAACGTTTCCGTCGCTTGTATTGGTCATACGCACATCGACTGCGCTTGGCTCTGGTCCATCCGACAGACGAGAGAAAAAGTGCAGCGCTCCTTTGCGACCGTGCTTGCGCTGATGAAGCGTTATCCCGACTATAAATTTACCTCCTCTCAGCCGCTTCTCTATAAATTTATGAAGGAAGAAGCGCCCGAGCTTTACGAGGAGATCAAGGCGCGCATTGCCGAAGGCAGATGGGAATGCGAAGGCGCGATGTGGGTTGAAGCGGACTGCAATCTGACCTCGGGCGAATCTCTCGTCCGTCAGCTTGTTTACGGCAAACGTTTCTTCCGCGAAGAATTCGGAAAGGACAATCATATCCTTTGGCTTCCCGACGTATTCGGTTATTCCGCGGCGCTTCCGCAGATCCTCCGCAAGAGTGGCGTGGATTGGTTCGTTACCTCCAAGATCAGCTGGAACGACGTCAACACAATGCCTTACGACACATTCCTTTGGGAAGGTATCGACGGTACGAAGATCAATACGTACTTCCTGACCGCGCAGGACAAGAAGGCGGGAAAATATCCCGAGAAATACGCGACCTATAACGCTTATCTTACCGCGCCCATGCTTGCGGGCACCTGGCACCGCTACCAGCAGAAGAATCTGAATAACGGCGCGATGATCACTTACGGCTACGGTGACGGCGGCGGTGGTCCCACCATCGGACATCTCGAAAACGCCATCCGTCTGAAAAAGGGCATTCCCGGCATCCCGAACGCAAGACAGACCTTTGCGCACGACTTCCTGACGGATCTCTCGGCAAAGATCAAAAACGCGCCCCTCCTTCCGAAGTGGAGCGGCGAGCTTTATTTGGAATATCACAGAGGTACGTATACCTCCATCGGCAAGAATAAGAGAAACAACAGAAAGAGCGAATTTCTCTATATGAACGCCGAGTGGATGGCGACCATGCAGAAGCTTCTCGGCGGCAAGGCGTTCCCGAAGAAGACGCTTCGCGACGGATGGGAAATGATTCTGACCAACCAGTTCCACGATATCATTCCCGGCTCCTCCATCGGCGGGGTTTACGAGCAGAGCGATAAGGATTACGCAGAGCTTATGGGCAAGGGAAGCGCGATCGTGAACGAGGCGCAGAAGGAAATTGCTTCCATGATCGACGCGAAGAACGGATACGTCGTTTTCAACCCCAACGACTTTGTTGGAAACGGCACCGTTGAGATCGACGGCAAATGCGCTTATGTGAAAGACGTTGCGCCCAAGGGCTACGCTTGCGTTTTGGCGCCTAAGACGGATAATACGATCTCGATCGATGGAAAGACCGTGGACACGAAATACTTTACCGTTATCTTCGACGATAACTATCAGATCGTTTCCGTTTACGACAAGGAAAATGATAGAGAAGTGATCGCCGAGGGCGGTGTCGGCAACGAGATCCGCGTTTACGCCGACCATCCCGACAAGTTCGATAACTGGGAATGGCAGGAATATTCCTTGCAACAGCAATATAAGACCGTGACAGCGGTTTCTTCCGTGGAGATCGTCGATGACGGCGTGAGAAAGGGCGTTCGTATCGTCCGTCCTTTCATGAAATCTACGATCGCCCAAACGATCTGGTTCTATGACGATATCGCGAAGATCGATTTTGATACGAAGGTCGATTGGCACCAGCATCATCAGATGGTCAAGGCGGCTTTTGCAGTCGACGTTCATTCCGACAAAGCAACGTATGAAGTGCAGTTCGGTACCGTGGAACGTCCCACGCACAAGAACACGAGCTGGGATCGTGCGAAATTTGAGGTTTGCGCACATAAGTACGCCGATCTTTCCGACGGCGGCTACGGCGTGGCGCTTCTCAACGATTGCAAGTATGGATACGATATTCACGACAATATCATGCAGCTCTCTTTGTTGAAATCCGGCACAGAGCCTTATCCGGAAGCGGATCAGGGTGAGCATATCTTCACGTATTCCATTTATCCGCACGCGGGCGCGGTCAAGGAAAGCGACACTGTCGAGCTTGCGTATATGCTCAACAATCCGATGACGGCAGTGAAGGCGACGGGCGAAGCCTCTGCGCTCCCCGAAACCTACTCCGTTGCGTATACGGATAAGAAGAACGTTCTCGTCGAGACCGTCAAGGAAGCGGAGGATTCCGAGGCGACGGTTCTTCGTCTCTACGAATGCAAGAATATCCGCTCCAAGACGGAGCTTACGCTTGGCTTCCCTGCGAAGTCCTGCTATCTCTGCGATATGCTTGAAAACGAAGAGAAGGAGCTTCCCATCGTGGACGGCAAAGTGAAGCTTGATATCCGCGGCTTCGAGATCGTCACGTTGAAAATCAAATAAAGGTTAAGTGGATAAAACCACCGCGAATGTAAAAGCATTTGCGGTGGTTTTTGTATTACGTCAAAAAATCAGAGAAAATACGATCCGCCGTTTATTTTTGCACACGGATTCAAAAGCCATGTAATAATAGCCAAAAAACATTGACTTATACACACTATTATGGTATAATGAGCATAAACAAAATAAAGCCTTGAAGGAGGATATTTATGAAAAAAGCAATACTGAAGTTGTGCTGTCTTGTGATGGCGGCGATGATTCTTCTGACGGGTTGCGGAAAAACGCCACCCGTGGATACGACGGGCGATTCGGAGTCTACCGCAGGCACGACGGAAAGCTCTTCCGCGACACAAGCAGGCGGTTTTCCTGTTGTCGATCCCACGAAGTATAATGACACTACGATCACAGAGGACGAGCTTTACGACAAAATGATGGGTAGCTGGCTCGGACAGATGATCGGCGTTGCATGGACTGCGTCCACGGAATTTGCGGCGACCGGAAAAATTATGCCGACGAGCAGATTCCCCGCATGGTCGGCGGGAATGATCACCAATGCTTACGAGCAGGACGACGTTTACGTTGAGATCCCGTTCCTTGACGCGATGAAGGAGAACGGCGCGTTCTGTAGCCCTGCTTATATGGGTGATAAATTTGAAGACGCACTCTTTAATCTTTGGCACGCAAACTCCGCGGCAAGAAAGAACTTGCGCGAGGGCTATTCCTGGTACGATGCGGGTCATTATCTGATCAACGGTCACGCGGACGATATCGACTGGCAGATCGAGAGCGACTTCCTCGGCGCGATGTATCCCGGTCTTGTGAACGAAGCGGCAATGCGCGCTTATGAGATCGGTCACATGATCTGCTACGGTGACGGTATTTACGGCGGTGTATTCGTAACCGCTATGCACTCTGCGGCTTATACGGCGGAATCCGTGGAGGATATCGTCGATGCGGGTGTTTCCGTGGTTCCCACCGGAACGAAATTCAGAGATCTGATGGACGACGTGGTGAAGGCGTACAAGGATGGAAAAACGTGGGAAGAGGCGTGGAGAATCGTTGAAGATCAGTGCGGCACGAACGATAAATGCGTTGAATGCCGCGAGGGTGCCGCAAATCAAGTAATGAACATCGACGCGAAGGTCAATGCGGCGTATATTGCGATCGGTCTGCTTTGGGGCAAGGGCGACTTTGCCAAGACGGTTGAAATTTCCTGCCGTTGCGGTCAGGACAGCGACTGTAACCCCTCCAGCGCGGCTTCCATTCTCGGTAATTTTTACGGCGCATCCGGCATTGCTGAAATTTATAAGAGCAAGGTCGATTACGATACCACTCTGTTCAGCCAGACCACTTATACGCTGAACGAGGTCGTTCAGATCAATATGGATCTTGCGAAAGAAGTCATTACCGCTTACGGCTCTACCGAAAAAGACGGTGTTTGGACGATCAAGACCAACAAATCCTATGAGACCGTTCCTTACGAACAGTGGGAGGATGATTTTGGCGCAGACGTTCTTTTCAAAATGCTTCCGAACGGTATGGTTCAGCTTGTTGTAGGTTCTACCGGCAAGGAAGAGATGAAGTCTGTGGAAATTGATATGGGCGACGGCTTCACCATGTATTCCGGCGGTTGCTACAGCTATAAAAAGACGGGTAACTACACTGTGAAATATACCATCGTCAGTGAAAAAGGTACCGTTGTCAAGGGCGAAAAGACCGTGAAGGTGGAAGCGGTTCCCACCGGAAAGGGTATTACCAGTGCAGGTGACAGCGCGATCGTCTTTGACGGTGTTATCGCGTATCCTTCGACAACGGGCGCGGCGCAGCTTCAATGTGAAGTGAAGCCTGCGACGGCAGGAGCGGACGTTTGGGCAGGTATCAAATTTGACCGCGCGTTTGCGATAGACGGCTTGAGATTCTTTGAAGGCAAGCAGAATAAAAAGGGCGGTTGGTTCACCGAAACACCCAGAGTTGAGGTTCTGATCGACGGCGTATGGACGGAAGTTCAGTCCGAGATTTCTCCTGCATATCCCGGCAATTCTCTCGATGAGCAGGGCATTGCTTTCCAACCGTATAATTTCACGTTTGATGCGGTGGTTTGTGAGGGCGTTCGCATTATTGGTAAGGCGGGCGGTACGGATCCGTATATCAGCGTCGGAGAATTGACCCCCCGTTACCACGACGTTTCTTTCTCCACAGAATTTGACAATGCTTCCGTTCCGATCGCTATCTGTAACACGACGACACCGACGGGCAGCGGTTCCAGAGATCTTTCGATCATGTTCGACGGTGTGATTGATAAAAAATCGTACGATACGTACGACGGCAAGGTTCGCGCCGACGTTGAATTCTTCGGTTATATATTCAGAGAAGCGCGTAAAGTAAGCACGGTTACCTTCACGGAAGGCTACAATTACACCGACGGCGGTTGGTTCAAGAACGGTGACGTCAATATCGAGATCCTCGTCAACGGCACGTGGCAGAAGGTGGCGGTCACGGTATCTCCCGCATATCCAAACGGTGACAGACAGGATAAATTCGGCGCAGGTTATGAAACCTATACCTTCACGCTTGCGGAAAGCGTCACCTGCGACGGTGTCAGAATCAGCGGTACCGCAGGAGGTAACGGCGACTTTATCAGCGTCAACGAACTTGTCATTGGCTAAAATTACATGATTCCGATATTTTCGGAAACGGCTTTATCGGCAAATGAAAAACGAGAGGCGTTTCGCTTCTCGTTTTTTGTCCTATAGTCGATTGCAAAAAATTATGCCGCGAAGGCGGCGGAATGGAGTCTTATATGAAAAAAATACTTTCTCTGTTGCTGGTTCTCGCAATGGTTGCTATGATGTTTGCTTCATGCGGCGGTAACACGGACGGAACGTCCACAACGGACGGCACCTCCGCGACGGAGGGCTCGTCCGGTTCCACGGGTGAGACCGAGCCTGTCGTTTCGTATGAAAAAAATCTCGTTATGCACCTTGATTTCGATTCCTGGGATAACGGTATCGTAAAGGACGTAACCGGCAACGGTCACGACGCAACGGCATTCGGCGCGGAGGCAAAGGTTGAGAGCTACGATGGCTCTATGGCGGCTCAGCTGAAGGCAAAGGGCGATTATTTCGTCGTCAAAAATGCGGATGAACTCAATTTTACAGAAAAAGACAGTTACACACTTTCTCTTTGGTATTGCTTTGATGAAAATACCAGCTTCAGCAAATGGCCCTGTATTCTGAATAAGGGCTTTACGACAACCTCCACGGATTGCTACTCCGTTCAGATCTCCAATTCCTCCACGGGAAAGGGAATCAACTTCAGCGTAAGCGCGCAGCCTGCCAAGGGCAACGTAAACATTAACGCTTCCTCCGATACGGGTCTCAATCAGTGGCACCATTTCGTTGCCGTTCAGGACGCGGCAAAAGGAACGATCACTACTTACGTGGACGGTATCCGCGGTGAATTCGTGAATTATCCTACGGATGTTTCCAGCGCAACGGATCTTTTCATCGGCGCGATGGGAGAAAAGGTTGGACAGCGTCAGTTCCTCGGCAAGCTGGATGACATTCAGATCTATGATTGTGCGTTGTCTGAAGCATATATTCAGGGATTTACAAAGGAAGAGGACAAGGTGCTTCTCGATACGAAGGCCGAAATCGGTGAAGCATTCACTGTGACCGATGCGGACCCCGACGGCTTTTTCGCGGGCGAGGGCTTTACGCTTGCCGTGAAATTCAATTATACGAATGAAAGCAAATCCGGTGACATCGTGAAAAAGGACGCGGGCAAGGGTACCTACGGCTTCTCTCTCGATGAACAAAAGCGCCTGGTCATGCACGTGGGCGAAAGCAAATATTACGCCGACGCGGCGATCGGAAACGGCGAGCATTACGCCGTCATGATCCAGAACCCCGAAAGCAAGACGATTCTCTTCTATCTGGACGGCGTACTGCAAGGCTCGACGAAGCCCTACAATCAGTACGTTCCCAGTACCTCCCGCGATCTCATCGGTGCAGGTGCGATCAACGTAAACGGCGCGAAGGTTCAGATCGCGGATTGCAAGCTTTATAACTACGCGGTTGGTGAGGATGTGATCCTCGCGGATTACAAAACTGCGGATTCCATGGGCAGAGAGATCTTTGTTTACAAAGACGGCGATACCGAATTGCATTTACCTTACCGCGTATATCTCCCCTCCGACTATGATCCCGAAAGCAGTGAGAAATATCCCATGCTGTTCTTCCTCCACGGACACGGTGAGACGGGCATGGATAACACGCAGAACATCCGCGTAAACGGCGGTGAAAACAAGCTTATCAATGATCTGATCGCAAGAGATAATGTGATTATCGTCGCGCCTCAGGCGACCTGCGACGACGGCGGCGATCGCGAATGGATCAATTCCAACGTTCACAAATGGGCGCAGGGCTCCCGTTCGGCGCTCCCCGAAAATCCAACGACAGCGATGGCGGCGGCGATGGCGCTTCTTGACGAATATCTTGCAAGCGGAAAGGTCGATACGAGCCGCGTTTATGCAGGCGGTATTTCGATGGGCGGCTACGGCACGTGGGAGCTGATCACCAGACGCTCCGAAGTCTTTGCGGCGGCAATTCCTCTTTGCGGCGCAGGTATTCCTTCCGAAGCGGCAAAGCTTACGGAGATTGCGATCTGGGCATTCCACGGCACTGCCGACACCACCGTTCCTTCCAAGGGTACCTCCGATATGGAGAGCGCCATCAAGGCGGCGGGCGGTACGAAGATTCGCGTGACCTATCTTCAGGGCGTTGGTCATAGCTGTTGGGATCAGGCTTACGCAACGAGCGGTCTTGTTGATTGGCTTCTCGGACAGTCCAGATAATAACGGTTCTAATTCATTAAAAAGGAGTACGGACATTTCTTTCTGCATTCTTAGCGGAGAATTAACAGTACGAAAAATCGGCAGAGAACTTGTTTTCTCTGCCTTTTTTTGGTATAATGAGAGTAGCAAAAAAGCCTTCCTCTGGGAGGAAGGTGGCACGCGGAGCGTGACGGAAGGAGCCTGCGTGACTTTGGATTTCAATTTACCTTATTATAACGCGCTCTCCCTCAGTCGCCTACGGCGCCAGCTCCCTCCCAGAGGGAGCCTTAGGATACGCGCAGCCTTAAGGGTATGGGCCTTGCCCTGTGCCTTTGTAATACAAAGGCGAAACTGCTGTAAAAAAAGAACGATAAATAAGAATTTGACGATAAAAAAGCTAAAAGCAACCGTCGGTTGACACATTGAAAGCTCACGGTTGGTGGTGCGTGACCGCAGTTTATGATACAATATAGGCACAAAAAGCAGCGGGCTTTTACAAAATCAAATGAGGTGGTTTTATGATTTTAGCAGACAAAATTATCAGATTACGAAAAAAGAACGGTTTGTCGCAAGAGGAACTTGCTGAAAAGATGAACGTTTCCCGTCAAGCCGTTTCAAAGTGGGAGGGTGCACAAAGCATTCCCGATTTAGAAAAAATATTACAGTTATCCGTATTGTTCGGAGTAACTACCGACTATCTTTTGAAGGACGAAATTGAGGACGAAGAATTTACCAACGATATATCTTCAGATACAAATGTAAAAAGGATTTCAATAGGAGAAGCAAACGCATATATCGAGCAAAGGAAGAAAGCCGCTTGGCGTATCGCTCTTGCCACATTCTTGTGTATTCTTTCTCCAATCACGCTCATTATATTGAGTATGCTTTCTGAATTGCCGAATGTTATCGTGACAGAAACAACAGCAGGTGTGGTGGGGTTAACTGTTCTCTTTGCGTTCATTCTGTGTGCCGTTCCAATCTATATTTATTGCGGATTCAAAAATCAGCCGTATGAATTTCTTGACAAAAATATCCCATTTGAACTTGAATATGGAGTGAAAGGATTAGTCAACGAAAAGAAAAAGGCTTTCAGACCTACTTATATTGCTTATAACATAATCGCAACGTGTGTATGTATTTTTTCGGTTGTTCCTTTGCTAATATTATCTTTTTCGGAGAATGCGATATTCGTTGCGGTCTCCCTTGCATTATTGATGATAATTGTAGGCATAGGCGTAGGAATGTTCATCATAGCCGGAACACAAAACGCAAGTATGCAAAAGCTCCTCAAAGAAGGAGAATTTACCGAGAAAGAGAAAAAAAGAACAAGTGTAAAAGAGGTCGTCGGATTCTGCTATTGGGGTGTTTTAACTTCAATCTATCTTATGGTAAGTTTCCTCAACAATCAATGGCATTTGTCTTGGATCATTTTTGCCGTGGGCGGAGTTCTGTTTCCGGTAGTGATGTGCATTTGCAATCTTATCGCGGATAAACAAAGCAAGGATTAAAACAAATTCCAATTTATCGAACTGAATAGATTAGCCCCGACAGACCTTTGAATCTGTCGGGGCTGATTATTTGTTTACTGCATCTTAAATGAGTAAAGTTATTTTATAATTTCTCTGCTAACTGTGCACGCCGTTGTCCGTGCTCCTTTTTATATGAACACCTTGTTCAGACGAAATCCGGTTTGCTTTTCAACAAATGTGTGGAAAAAGATGGCCGAAATCTTGACTTTTTATCTTGAAAAATGGTATAATTCTATATCATATAATAAATATTAGGGAGGCACTTTTATGAAACTTTCTCAAACGAACGGACCGATTCTGCATTTCTACGACGGCGATCTGCATTCCTCTCTCGTGCATTTGAAGAATGCAGGCTTCAAGTATATCGACATCTCCTTCTGGTCGAGATATCTTCCGGGCTCTTCTTACTTCACGACGGACAACGAGATCCTCGCGGATGAATACAAAAGAGAGATCGAAACGCTGGAGCTGATTCCCGTACAGAGCCATGAGCCCTTCGGCAACTCTATGGGTAACGATAACGGAAAATTCTATTTCAAAAAAACGACTCGCGCCATTGATCTTGCGGGCAAGATCGGCATTCCGACCATGACCGTGCACCCCGGTCAGGCAATTACCCCTATGTCCCGCGACGAATATCTGGAAAGAAATACCGAAATTTTCAGACAGTTGATTCCCTATGCGGAGAAATACGGTACGAGACTTCTGATCGAAAACGTTGGTTGGTCGGCGGGAGATAACAAAATCTCAACTGCAGACGATCTCAATGAACTTCTTGACAGAATCGACCATCCGCTCTTCGGCGTATGCTGGGATACCGGTCACGCAAACCTTTGCAATCTCGATCAGTACGCGGAGCTCAAGAAGCTCGGCTCCAGACTTGAGGGCTTGCACGTTCACGATAACTACGGCGGCGTACGTACCCCCGGCTGCGACCTGCATCTGTATCCCTATTGGGGCAATATCAACTTTGACGCCGTGATCTCTGCTTTGCTTGAAATTGGATATAAAGGTACCTTCAATTTTGAGGTCGATTCCCCCATCCGCCGTGTGAATCCGATCCCCTTCGTAAAGGACGGCGAGGAACAGAAGAAGCTCGACATGATGTCTCCCGAGCTTCGTCAGGAAATGGAGATCTTCCTTTATAAGATCGGTAAGCAAATGCTCGAAACCTACAACTGCTTCGAAGAATAAGCTTGCTAAAAATTAAAAGGACAGAATCGTTAGATTCTGTCCTTTTGATTTTTAGATTTCATTGATATCACCGCTACCCATCGTGCGCTTCCATTTTCCTTCCAGAAGGATCATATGACCTTTCTTCAAGGATTTCTGCACATCGATGATGTTCTGATTGGCAGATCCGCGGAAGAGGAGAGATGCGTCCTTGAGTTCTTCCTTGAACGTGCCGTCCACGAGAACGTCGATATTTTTCAGCAGTGCAAGGCAAGTGTCGGGATCGCCGACCTTTCCTTGCAGGAGGCGGTCTTCAAAGGTGAAGCCGGAGTAGCACCAAATGTTCTTGTTCGGATAGCGCTCGCGGACAAGGGAAGTCAATTTGACGAGTCCTGCCTGATTTTCGGGTTCAAATGGCTCGCCACCGAGCAGGGAAAGACCGGAGACGTATTCGGGCTTCAATGCGCGGAGGATTTCTTCCATAACTGCATCCGTGAAAGGCTTTCCGTAGGAAAAGTTCCACGTTTCGGGGTTGAAGCAGCCTTTGCAATGGTGACGACACCCACTGACGAAAAGGGAAACGCGGACGCCGGGACCGTTGGCAATATCGTTTTTTCTGATCAATGCGTAATTCATGAGATATCCTGATTAAAGGTGCAGTACGCGTTCCTGAATTTCCTGCGTTCTGCCTTGATTCCAGAACTGCGTGCCGATGTAACCGCAGGTACGTCTTGCGACGTTCATTTTGCTCTGATCGCGGTTTCCGCAATTGGGGCATTCCCAAACGAGCTTTGTGTCGTCCTTTTTGATCTCGATTTCGCCATCAAAACCGCAAACCTGACAATAATCGCTCTTCGTGTTAAGCTCTGCGTACATGATATTGTGGTAAATGAAGTTCATGACGGAGAGAACGGCGTCGATATTGTTCTGCATATTGGGAACTTCGACGTAGGAAATTGCGCCGCCGGGAGAGAGTGCCTGGAATTTTGCTTCCAAAGCAAGCTTTTCGAATGCGTCGATCTCTTCCGTAACGTGAATGTGGTAGCTGTTGGTGATGTAGTTTTTATCGGTAACACCCTTGATGAAGCCGAAACGCTTCTGCAGGGTCTTTGCAAATTTGTAAGTTGTGCTTTCGAGCGGTGTGCCGTAAAGGGAATAGTCGATGTTTTCCGCCTTTTTCCACTTTGCAGTGTATTCGTTGAGTTTTCTCATGATCTCAAGACCAAACTCTTCGCCTTCGGGCTCGGTGAGCTTTTTACCGATCATGCTATATACGCATTCCCAAAGTCCCGCATAGCCGAGAGAAAGAGTGGAGTAACCGCCGTGGAGATATTTGTCGATGGTCTCGCCCTTCTGCAAACGGAGAAGTGCGCCGTGCTGCCAAAGGATCGGAGCGGCGTCGGAGAGCGTACCCGTCAGTCTGTCGTGACGGCATTGCAATGCTCGGTGGCAAAGCTCCATACGTTCGTCGAAGATCTCCCAGAATTTGTTCATATCCTTGTCTGCGGAAAGACCGATATCAACGAGGTTGACGGTAACGACACCTTGGTTGAATCTTCCGTAGTACTTGGGCTTGCCGTTTTCATCGACGTAGGGGGTAAGGAAGCTGCGGCAACCCATGCAGGTATAGCAGTGACCTTCGCCGTTTTTGTCGATCTTGTTCTGAAGCATGATCTTTTCGGAAATATAGTCGGGAACCATACGCTTCGCCGTGCATTTTGCGGCGAGCTTGGTGAGGTAGTAATATTTGCTGTCTTCGTGGATATTGTTTTCTTCCAATACGTAGATGAGCTTGGGGAATGCGGGAGTGACCCAAACGCCCTTTTCGTTTTTAACACCTTTATAGCGCTGCTTGAGCGTTTCTTCGATGATCAATGCAAGGTCGCTGCGTTCCTGCTCGTTTTTCGCTTCGCCGAGATACATGAAGACGGTAACGAAGGGAGCCTGACCATTTGTGGTCATGAGAGTGACAACCTGATACTGAATCATCTGAATACCGCGTTCGATCTCCTCGTGCAGACGCTTTTCTGCGATTTGGAAGATCTTTTCCTCCGTAATGCCGGGGAGATCGTCAAGCTCTTCACGAACGAGCTTGCGGATCTTCTGACGGCTGACGTCAACGAAGGGAGCGAGGTGAGTAAGGCTGATACTCTGACCGCCGTACTGGCAGGAAGCAACCTGCGCGATGATCTGCGTTGCGATGTTGCAGGCAGTGGAGAAGCTATGCGGCTTCACGATCATGGTTCCGCTGATAACGGTGCCGTTCTGGAGCATATCCTCCAGATTGACGAGGTCGCAGTTGTGCATATGCTGCGCGAAGTAATCGGCGTCGTGGAAGTGGATGATGCCTTGCTCGTGCGCGGAAACGATATCCTTGGGAAGAAGAATTCTCTTTGTGATGTCCTTGCTGACTTCACCTGCCATATAGTCGCGCTGAACGCTGTTGACGGTGGGGTTTTTATTGGAGTTTTCCTGCTTTACCTCTTCGTTGTTGCATTCGATGAGGCTCATGATCTGCTCGTCCGTGGTATTGGACTTGCGGATGAGCGCACGGTTGTAACGATAGGTAATGTAGGTTCTTGCAACGTCGAAGGCTCTTTGGTTCATGATCTGGTCTTCGACCATATCTTGAATTTCTTCTACGCTGAGCGCTCTGTGAATATTAAGCGCCGCACTTTCCACGTCCTCTGCGATGCGTTTGATCTGTACAGGTGTCATTCGTGCGCTGGGAACAACGCTGTTATTTGCTTTCGTCACGGCGACGACGATTTTTTTCGGATCGAAAATAGCTTCTGTGCCGTTTCTTTTAATAATTTTCATTAGAGCGCCTCCTTGTTTTATTTTCTATAATAAATATAGAATATGTGTTTGGTAATCTGTTTATCAATTGGATGTCGGATGTGTCCGTGATCGTTTGAAAATAAGCAGTATTTTTTGCAAAAACACTGCTAGGTTCTCTTATTATAACAATATATTGTGTGAAAGTCAACCGATTACACTATATGTTGTGGTAGAAATTATGTATCGTATAGAAACAAAAGATATACGGTGATTTTTCGGGGCAATATTGACAGTCATTTTCTTTGTCTTATTTGTTCATTTTTAAATCATTTTTTTCGACAAAATGATTTAAAAACCTTGCTGACAAAGCTTTCTTTTGCGGAAGACGCAGTAGCTGTCAAACCCAAGATCTTGAAGCAAGGTCTTCGTTTCGGGGAATGCATTTCCGACGTTTTGCGGCACGTGAGCATCGGATGCGAGGGTGATGAGCTTGCCGCCCATGCTTTGATATTTGCGGATCAGGTTGGTATCCGGCATATAGCAGCTATAGAAGGAGCCGATTCCCGAGGTGTTGATCTCGAGGGGAATATCCTTTTCAATAATGGTTCTGAAGATATCGAGAATCTCCTTTTCGAAGATCTGAACGTCGATGCTTCTGTTATATTTTCCGTTGATGTAGCGCAAGGGGCAGGTCAAATGGGAAAGCACGTCGAAATCCGTTTTTTCGATCATTTCGGAGATATGGAAGAAGTATTTTTTCATGAAGCGGACAATCTTTTCTTCGGGCATGGACGAAAAATCTATGCGAGAGTAGCTATCGTCGATCTCTTCGAAGGCGACACTATGGACGGAGCCGAGGATGACGTCGAGTTCACCGAGCCCGAGGATACGATCGGCGTTTTCGGAATCGTAGAGATATTCCGCCATTTCCACGCCTTGCAGGATCTCCAGACGATCACCGTATGCTGCACGAGCGCGGCGAACGTCCTCCACGCAATCGCGGATCGCCGCGGGTGTGTTCAGTTTTTGAGAAAACCACATATCGACGTGGTCGCAGATGGCGATGCCTTGCAAGCCCTTTTGGATCGCGCTTTCGCAAACCTCGTCGATCGTCTGCTTGCTATCGACGGAATGGAGCGTATGGATATGAAGATCAAACATAGAGAATTCCTTTCTTACTATAGAATAATAATGTGTGGTGAAATCGTTTTCTTGACAAATAGGCGACGGAATGCTATACTTGAAGTATGGAAGTTTAATAAATGAAAGAAATGGGAAGAATATGTATTCACGTGTTTATGTAGAAATTACCGATATATGTAATCGCAACTGCTCGTTTTGCCCCGGAACGAAGCGCGCGCCGAGACGAATGAGCGAGGCGGAATTCCGTATTGTTGCGGAAAAACTGAAGTCTGTGACGAAGTATTTGTATTTTCACGTTATGGGTGAGCCTCTGACGCACCCGCTTCTGACGGATTTTATTCGAATCGCGAACGAGAACGGCTATCGTCCCGCGATCACGACCAACGGAACGCTTTTGTCAAGACGCGGACGGGAGATCGTGGAGGCGGGGATCTATAAGGTCAATATTTCCGTGCATAGCTTTGAAAGCGGTGCTTACGAGGATTATCTCCGTTATATTGGAGATTGTCTGGATTTTGCCGATTATGCGAGCAGCCACGGTGTTCTGACGGTTCTTCGACTTTGGAATCAGGGATACGACGAGGGACGGAATACTGATACCGTCGCTTTGCTTCACGAGCGTTTCCCGAATGAATGGAGCTTCGGAAAGAGGGGCGCCCGAATCCGCGATAAATTGCATTTGGAATACGGAGAACGCTTCGAGTGGCCCGATATGGAGGCTTGTGACAGAGGCGACTCGGTGTTCTGTTACGGACTCAAGGACCATTTCGGTATTCTTTGCGACGGAAGAGTCATTCCTTGCTGTCTCGACAGAGAGGGCGCTGTGACACTCGGCAATATTTTTGACGAGGGAGCGACGGCGGAGGCGATCTTATCTTCACCCCGTGCGGTCGCCATGCGAAAGGGCTTTACCGAAAGAAGAGCCACCGAGGAGCTTTGCCGCAAATGCGGCTATGCGAGAAGATTCGGCTCATGAAACAACCGTGCATATCTATTATCATTACAGGAGGTATATTATGTTTGAAAACGAATACGTAGCTTGTACGCTGCCCAAGCAGAAAAGCATTGCGCTGATCGCGCATGACAACAAAAAGCAGGAGATCATCGATTGGTGTATTGCCAACAAGAAGATCCTCGAGCATCATTTTCTTTGCGGAACGGGAACGACGGCAAAAATGATCGCGGACAGAACGGGTCTTCCGATCCGCGGCTATAACAGCGGTCCTCTTGGCGGCGACCAGCAGATCGGCTCGCGCATTGTGGAAGGACACATCGATCTTGTGATCTTCTTTTCCGATCCTTTGCAGGCACAACCGCACGATCCCGACGTGAAGGCGTTGCTCCGTATCGCGCAGGTCTACGACATTCCGATTGCAAATAATCGATCTACCGCGGATTTTATCATTACGAGTCCCTATATGGAGACCGAATATACGAGAAAGCTGATCAATTTCCGCCACAATATCAATATGCGCGCCTCGACGATGGGGAGGGATAACGGATGAGACCTTTTCAAAGACGGTTTCTTGGGATCGTCATACCCATTGCGATTACATTATGTGCGCTGATCGTCACCCTTTCGGTCAATATATTCATGATCGTTTCGGTCTATGGTGACATCGGAGAGGATTTTTCGGATCCCTCGGAGGCTTGCGCGGTCGTTCTCGGCGCGAAGGTACACGAGGGAGGCCGACTTTCCGATATGCTCCGCGACCGCATGGATACGGCGATCGCCTTGTATACGGACGGAAAGGTGAAGAAGCTTCTTCTTTCGGGTGACGGAAACGGCGAGTGGAGCGAGGTCAAGCATATGAAGCTTTACGCACTCGAAAACGGCGTGCGCGAGGAGGATATCGTGGAGGATCCGCAGGGATATTCCACCTACGAGACGATGCAGAGAGCAAAAGACGTTTACGGTATAGAAAACATCGTTGCCGTGACACAAAAATACCATTTGTACCGCGCGATGTATATCGCAAAGGACATGGGGATGAACGTCAAGGGCGCTTCTGCCGATCTCGATATTTATTCCGGACAGTTTTACCGAGATTGCAGAGAGGTCCTCGCGAGAGTCAAGGATTTCGCTCTTTGTCTTTTCGATTGACGGATATGAAAAAAGCGTAGAAAGAGCAAGAATGAAAGGATTTCCTTTTGTTCTTGCTCTTTTTTCTGTTTTCTGAATAATGATTTCAAAAACGGACATACTCATGATATCCGAAACGAAACTACATATCGGAAAAAGAAAGGATTCATCATGAAATATTTGGTTATTTTTACGGCATCTATGCTTGCCTGCTGCCTCTTCTGCGGATTCGTTCCCTCGAAGGAGGATATGGAGATCTATGAAAACACGGTGCGTCTGCACGTGATCGCAAATTCCGATACCGAACACGATCAGAGCGTGAAGCTCCTTGTGCGCGACAGAGTTCTTTCGGAGCTGAACGTGCTTCTGAAGGACGCGCAAACGCACGAAGAAGCCATGGAGATCATAGAGAAAAATTTGGATAACTTACGCGCGGCGTGCAATGAAACGTTGGAGACACTCGGAGAGGAAATGACGGCAGAGGTGTATTTCAAACAGGAGAAATATCCCACCCGCCATTATGAAAATATCAGTCTGCCGGCGGGAGTATATCAGTCCTTGCAGATCAGACTCGGGGACGCCGACGGAAAAAACTGGTGGTGCGTTCTTTTCCCAACGCTTTGCACGAGCGCCGCGAAAACGGAGGAGGCTTTGGTGAAAACGGGCTTTACCTCCGATCAGATCGGCGTGCTCACGGGCGGTGAACACCCGAAATATAAACTGAAATTCAAGATCCTTGAGTTTTTCGGAGAAAATTTTTCTGAATAAAGTCGATCAGATAACCTTCTCGTACGCCTGCGTTGCTGATGATGAAATCGGAGAGCGCCATGTATTCGCAGATTTCGAGATAGGCGACGAGACCGGGAATGACGGAGGTGATTCTGTCGGGAACGGTCTCACGGAGCCATTGTCCTCCGTCGCGGATATCGCAGAAAGCGGTGTCCGACGTTTTTTTCAGCTTTTCGGATGTGAAGCGATAGCCGTCATACAGATTTTCGTTTTCAGAGAGGGAAAGCTTTGCCGCCGCGCGTGCCGTACCGCCGATCAGAAAGGCGGTGCCGCCGAGCCCGTGGAAGACGGGGTAAGCGCCGAGGATCGTTTTTACGTACGCACGGATCTTTTCCATTTCCGCTTCGGTGGGGAAAGGATCCTTTTTCGTGCAGGAGGTGAAGTTCTTGCCGAGCATGACGCATCCGATGGGGAGGCTAACTGCGTTTGCAACGCGGTCGCCGTCGAAGTGAACGATCTCCGTGCTGCCGCCGCCCATATCGATGAGAATGCCCTTTTCGGTTTCGGGGAAACGATAACGGATCGCTGCGTGATCGTAGCCCGCCTCCGCTTCGCCACTGATGATCTCGATGTCGATGCCAAGTCCCGATTTGATCTCGCGCAGGATCCTTTTGCTGTTGGAAAGGCCGCGCAGAGAAGCGGTTGCGAATGCGGAGAACCGATCGCAAGGGATACTGTTTGCTCTCGCCAGAAATTCTCGGAGAACGGCAAATAATTTGCCGACGCCGTCGTTGGTGAGCGTTCCGTTTTTTGCGTAAGCAGCGAGTCCGAGCAGACTGCGCGCGGATGCGCATACGGTAAATTCACCCGTTTGCGTATCGATATCGTAAATATTCATGCGAATGCTGTTCGCGCCGATATCGACGATGGCGTATTTGACGATTCTTTCTTCAAAATTCAGCAAGTATATCCCCCCTTTGCTTCGTTTTATGAATTTACGAAATTTATTATACACAATCTCTCGCGCTCTTGCAAGGGGAAAACGCAAAAAAAGTTTGTGAATTTATTTGGAAACGCTTTTTTCGGAATGATCAAAAAACGATCATCCTATCGCTATTGACGGTGCAGAAACGAGTCGGGCTGCCGTTACGATCTTCTGACGGGAACGGAGATTTTTCCTCTCAGCGCTTCGAGCCATTCCTCGATCTCGTTTGGCAAAGGGGTGGGGAAGCGTTTCACCTCTGCGCCGAGTCGGACGGCTTTATCTGTGCCGAGCGCGTGATAAGGCTCGAGCTCCACGGCGGTAATGCAGGGGAGCGTTTCCGCGAGAGAAGCAATACCGTCAAAATGCGCTTCGGTGTCATTGACTCCGGGAACGATCGGACAACGCAGAACGACGGAGGCACCGATATCGTTCAAGGCGCGGAGATTTTCGAGGATCTCATGGTTGCCGACGCCCGTATACCGCTTGTGAAGCGCGGGATCGGTGCATTTCCAATCGTAAAGAAAGAGGTCGGTGAATGCGGCGATACGCAGAAGCTTTTCTTTTTCCGTAAAGCCGCAGGTTTCCACACAGGTATGCAAGCCGTTTTCACGAGCGCTTTTCAGTAGCTCCAGCGCAAAGTCGAATTGAAGGAAGAGCTCTCCGCCCGAGAGCGTAAGTCCGCCTCCGGAGGTCTCGTAGAAAGCGCGATCACGCAGAACCTCGCGCATGACCTCGTCCGCGCTCATTTCCTTGCCCGCGATCGAAAGCGCTTGTGTTGGGCAGACGTCGGCGCATTTGCCGCACGCGGTGCAGACGGAGCGGTCTACCGTGTGCATGGGCGTCAGTATGTGCGCTTCGGCAGAACAGACCTCGGCGCAAGCGCCACATCCCACGCAGCTATGAGGGTTGTAGATCAATTCTTTTTTTGCTCGTTTGGATTCGGGATTGTGGCACCATTCGCAACGGAGCGGGCATCCCTTGAAAAAGACCGTGGTTCGTATGCCCGGTCCGTCGTGTATGCAAAATTTCTGTATATCAAAAATGAGTCCCATAAAAAGCCTCTTTCATAAGCAAGTCAGTGTTTTCATTATATCACAAAATCAGTTACGGCACAATATCGCACTTGATTTTTTTCACGTTTATGGTATACTGATATTGAAATATAATGAAAGACGTAAAGGAGAGTGTTTTTTGTGATTACCAATAAGATTTCCCGATGGGATCTGCATTACGAAAACGAAAGCTACGCCTGCGAGGCGCCCTGCTCACTATATTCCGTTCTTATGGATTATAAAAAGATGGCGCACCCGTACGAGGGCTTGAACGAAAAAGCGGCGACCGTTCTTTCCGAAAAGGATTGCGAGATGACGGCGACCTTCGCGCTGACACCCGAAATGCTTTCGAAAAAGCATATCGACCTTGCTTTTTACGGCTTGGACACGCTTTGTGACGTTTACGTCAACGATCAGCACGTGCTTTATGCTTACAATATGCATAAGAGCTGGCGCGTTGATATCAAGAGTGTGGCAAGGCTTGGGGAAAATACGGTGAGACTCCATTTCTATTCCCCCTCGGAGTACGTTGCGCGTAAGAATAAGGAGCATTTCCTCTTTTCCGCAAACGTCGGCTATACGCTGGGCGGCATCGGGCATATTCGTAAGTCCTCCTGTATGTTCGGTTGGGACTGGGGCCCTATTCTTCCCGATATGGGACTTTACCGCGATACCGCGATCGAGGCGTACGACGTGCGCGTGGAATCCGTGGAGATCCGACAGATCCACGAAAACGGAAAAGTGTGCCTTTCCGTCGGCGCTGTTCTGACGGACGCGGAGGCGGGCGATGCGCTTTTCGTCACGATGACCGATCCCGACGGTAATTCCGCGGAATACGCGCTCGATCTCGCCGGAAAAACGGAGATCACGGTGGAAGATCCGAAGCTTTGGTGGCCAAACGGTCTCGGCGATCAGCCCTTGTATCGTATGGATTTCCGCGTTTGCAGAAACGGAGAAGATGCGCACGCGATCACCAGAACCATCGGCTTGCGTACACTGACTGTCAGCACGGAAAAGGACGAATACGGTGAGGAGTTCTGCCACGTCGTCAACGGAAAGAAGTTCTTTGCGATGGGCGCAGACTATATCCCTGAGGACAGTATTCTCTCGTGGCGCTCTCCCGAACGTACGGAAAAGCTGATCCGCGACTGTGTGAAGGCAAATTACAATTCGCTGCGCGTATGGGGCGGCGGCTTCTATCCTGACGATTACTTCTATGAGCTTTGCGACAAATACGGTCTTGTCGTATGGCAGGATTTCATGTTTGCCTGCATGAACGTGCTGATGAGCGAGGAATTCACGGCGAACGTCAAGGCGGAATTCGTTGACGTTCTGAAGCGTATCCGCCATCACGCCTGCATAGGTCTGCTTTGCGGAAACAACGAGATGGAGGAGGCGCTGATGTACTGGAGCTCCTGCCGTCCGTCCAAAACGCAGAAGGTCGTTGACGACTATCTGCTTCTTTACGAAAAAATTTTGCCTGAGATCTGCGCCGAATACGCACCCGATATCTTCTACTGGCCCGCGTCTCCCTCTTCTCACGGCGGATTTGATGATCCCCGTAACGAAAACGTGGGTGACGTACATTATTGGCAGGTATGGCACGGCGGCGTTCCGTTCGAGGAATACCGCAAGCACTATTTCCGCTATTGCTCGGAGTTCGGCTTCGAGGCTTTCCCAATGATGAAGACACTGAAAAGCTTCGCGGGGCCCGAGGATATGAGGATCGATTCCGATGTTATGCACTCCCATCAGAAGTGCCATAGCGGAAACGAAAAGATCATGAGCTACGTTAAGGATTACTATAAGATCCCCGAGGACTTCGCGCACTTCGTTTACCTGTCGCAGATCCTGCAGGCGGATGCCATCCGTTACGGCGTGGAGCATTTCCGCCGCTTCCGAGGCCGCTGTATGGGCGCGCTCTATTGGCAGCTCAACGATTGCTGGCCCGTCGTTTCGTGGGCTTCCGTGGACTATTACGGCAGATGGAAAGCGCTTCATCATAAGGCGAGAGGCTTCTTTGCGCCTGTGCTCATCTCTCTCCACGAGGACGGAGATGAAAAGATCGTTAATATCTCCAACGAAACGCTGGGTGGCTTCGAGGGCAAGGTGCGCGCCAACGTCAAGAATAACCGTATGGAAACGGTCGCTTCCTTTGAAACCGATGTTTGCGTTCCCGAGCTTTCCTCGAAGGATATCGTTCTTCCTGCGAACATCTCCGAAACGATCGACGGCGATCCGAGCCGATCGTTTCTCGAATACGTATTGGAAAAGGACGGCGTCACCGTTACGCGCGATAGCAAGATCTATGTGAAGCCGTGTGATTATCGCTTCGAGGCTCCCGAGATCATTGCATCCGTTCGCGAAGAAAACGGCGCGTACTATCTCGAACTGAAGGCTTCCCGCTACGCGAAGAACGTCATGATCGAGTGGGAGAATGCCGCCGTCGAGCCGGATGAGAATTTCTTCGATATTACAGATGGCACAGTGTCCATTCTTCTGAACGGTGATAAGGATGCGATCTTCTCGGAAATGCCGACGATCCTTTCCGTTTACGACGTGCAGAAATAATTTTCCTCTTAATTGTGGAAAAATCGTCAAGATTTTCCGTATTCCGAATATATTATAGGGAACCTCTGATTTTCGGAGGTTCCCTTATTTGTTAAATATGTTTCGGAAAGGAAGATGATGATGGGTTATCTGTTGTCCCTTTTGATGTCCAATTTTCTCTATCTGTTTTTGAAGGTTTCGTATTCGCAGAGCTTTCCTCCTCCGCTTTCCGCCGATGAGGAAGCGGAATGCTTTCGCAAAATGCGCGAGGGTGACAAAGACGCGAGGGAGAAGCTGATCCGCCACAATTTGCGACTGGTCGCCCATATCGTCAAGAAGTACTACGCCTCGGGCGTGGATCAGGATGATCTTATTTCCATCGGTACGATCGGGCTCATTAAGGCGATCGATTCCTTTGACAGTAAAAACGGTGCGAGATTTGCGACCTACGCGGCGAAATGTCTGCAAAACGAGATCCTTATGCATTTCCGCTCGCGCAAGAAGCTCTCCTATGAGGTCTCCATCAGTGAGACGATCGATACCGATAAGGACGGCGCGCCGCTGACCTACAGCGATATCATCAGCGTGGATGACACCATTGCGGAGGATCTTGACAGAAAGCTGCAGAGCCGTCGTGTCGTGGAGATCGTCAACCGCGTTCTCGAGCCGAGAGAGCGGGAGATCATCGTTTTGCGTTACGGTCTTAGCGGCAGAAAGCCGATCACACAACGGGAAGCCGCGGACTATCTCGGTATTTCCCGTTCCTATGTGTCACGCATCGAAAAAGCCGCGCTTGAAAAGATCGCAAAAAATCTGGAACGCTTACCGTTATAAAGACAAAATACCGCCGAAGAGGTCCTAGGAGCTCTTCGGCGGTATCGTTTATGCGCCTATATTATGTTTTTTCAACGCTCATCCAGCAGCCTTCCGCGCCGATTCCGTTTTCGGGCGGGGTGAGGATGCCTTTTTCGATGAGGACCTCGACGACGGAGTCGAGGATCGGCATGCTTGCCAGACTGTTGGCAAGTCTCCACTCTCCGATCAGATAGTCGGGGACGGATTTTTTGATGAGGTCAGCGATCTTTTCTGCGATGAGATCAGCCTCTTTTTCAAAATAACCTTTTTTCAGTCCGTCCGTGATCTCGAAGAGGCGCTCTCCGTCAGCCATGGTGTTCACGAGGATCTTCGTGTAGAGCGTGTCGCCCTCGCGGTAGAGATAACCCTGCGCGATGGCTTTTGCCGCGTATTCCTTTTCATCCTCGGAAAGGGAGGAAACGTCAAGTCCCTCGATGGCGCGGAGCGCGAGCTGGATCTGAACGTCATTGGATACGTTCAACCCACAATGGAAATGTGCTTTGATGCGCTTGATATAGATGTTATCGAGATGGATATTGGAAAAGCCCCAGACGTTTTTCGCGTTGACGCCGTCCCAACCGCCGCCCCAATATTGGCCGTTATCGACGTAGCCGTATACGCTGAAGGGACGGTCCGGGAATTCGGTGCCGTTAAAATATTTCGTTTTCAGCACGTTTTTGACACAGCCCGAAAAGCAATAGGCAATGGAGAAGATCTGTTGCCACAGAACGAGATTCCAATCGACTTTATGGTTGAGATAGGGGAAGGAAAGGTATTCTTCCTTGTGCTTCTCAATGTAATCCGTGATGATGTCGCAGACGAGGGGGAGATGCTCCGTGTAGAGCGCCTGCGCCTTTTCAATGGTATCCTTGTCAAAGAGAATGAAGTTGATGGCGTATTTTCCGTTGTCAAGACGGCGGAGCAGACCGTATTTGCCGTTTGCGCCCTTGCGGAGAAGCTCAAGCTCTTCTTCCACGTAAAGGGTGGGCACGTTCAGCTCTTCCGCGATTTCTGCGGCGCTCATTGGCTTTTTGTGACAAAGCCAAACGATATGCTTGGAAAACTGTCTTTGGAAGTTGTCTCGGGGATCGCCCCACTGGGGACTTCCGGTTCCCCAGATCACGTAATCGATATTTTCAAGTGCTACGGGTTTATTATAAGCTTCTTTCATTTCTTCTACCTCACTTTTTATCTTTTGTCTTGCTGAAAAGAGTCTTTGGCGAACGGCGGTCTCGCTGGTGCTTTGCCTTTTTGCGATCTCTGTTGCGGAAAGTCCGTCCAGATAGAAAAGGATCATGACCTCTCTGTAAGCCTTCGTCAAAAAGGCGATGCGTCGGTATACCGCCGAAAGCAGAGCTTCTCTGTCATCGTCATTCTCCTCGTCTGCGACGAACGGTAGGATCTCGTCTGCGTCACCGTCCCAGAAAAGCTCGGCGTGTCTGCCTTTTTTCGTCAGAAAATCGGCGTAAACGTTTCGCGCGACTTTCCAGATGAAAGAATAAACGCTTTCGATCTCGCCTTCCGTACGGGCGACAGATACCAGCTTGTAGACGATATCGGAGCAAAGGTCCTCTGCTTCGTGGCTATTGCTCGTGCGCGCGTAGCAGAAGCCGTAGAGCTTTTCCAAAAGCTCGCTGTCCAGATATTTCAGCAATTCTTGTTTTTTCATGTTATTACTCCTGAATGTAAGCGATTGATCAATGGCTTTCATCTGTATAGTCTGTGAAGCGTAGGAAACGTTAGGTAGTTTTTGAATTTTTTTGAAAATTTTTTGTGTGATGGGAAAATGCGCCGATGGAGGACATAGCGGCGCGGGAATTGGAGGTTATTTCGATTTTTTTCGTTCGCGTTTGGTCGGCTTCCTTCTGCCGACGATATCGTATGCAAAAAGCGTGAAGACGTTCGTCACGATCAACCAGAAGAAAAGGATCAGAAAAAAGAGGATGATCGTGACGGCACGGTTTTCCGCGGCTATCTTTTTTGCGGTATCAAGCTCGTAATAAACGGTATCCTCCGTTTGCAGACTGACGATCAGATTTTGATAACGATACGAGCGGAAGGGAACATGGCTCTCGTCGACGTATTGGATGGTGACCGTATCTCCCGATGATATCGTGCCATTTTCCCAAGCCTCACTTATCTTCTTCACGGAGGCGCGGGCGCGAAAAGAGCCGGTACTCATGTAATAGGCTTGATCTTCTTCGTATACGATGAGATTTTTGGTGCGGCGACCATTGAGACCGATCTGTTCAACGGTGATTTGCTTTTCTCGGATGGAATCAAACCGTTTGGACGCTAAAAAGAATGCTTCTGCGAATAAAAGGACGAGAATCGCCGTCAAAAGAAGCCAGAAGAGTATATGACGGAGAGGGATCTTCTTTATATTTTTGGGTTTGAAATATAGTCGGTACAAAGAGGGCGCTCCTTTACAAATAAATATAAGCCGCCTTGCGCGATTGAAGCGGGCATGGCGGCTATGAGGTTTGGAATTATTCTTCTCCGTTCCAGCAGTAGGTGCAGAGCTTGTCTTTATCAACGCCGGTGGACTCGAGCATATCGTCAAGACGGAGATAGCCGAGCGAGGTGAAGTGAAGCTTTTCGCAGATCTTTGCGGACATCTGCTTGTATTTTTCGCCGTCCGGATCTACGTATTCGCGGATGATCTCCTTGGTGGGCGTTTTGCCTTCCAATTCGCTGATGACACGGCGCGTGATCAGTTCCATTTCGGAGGAGGAGCGGGCGAAGTTCAGATATTTGCAACCGAACAGAATGGGGGGACAACCCGTGCGGATGTGGACTTCCTTTGCGCCGCTGTCATAGAGGAACTGCGCGGTTTCTCCGAGCTGCGTGCCTCGTACGATGGAGTCGTCGATGAGCAGAAGCTTCTTTCCCTGAATCAGCTCGTGGATCGGGATCAGCTTCATTTTCGCGATCAGATTGCGTTTGTTTTGGTGCGAGGGCATGAAGGAACGGGGCCACGTGGGCGTGTATTTAACGAAGGGTCTTGCAAATTCAACGGAGGATTCGTTGGCGTATCCGATGGCGTGTGCGACACCGGAGTCGGGAATGCCTGCGACGATATCGGGTTCAACGACACCCTTGTCTCTCTTTGCGAGGCATTTGCCGCAGTTATAGCGCATTTGCTCGACGGTCATGCCTTCGTAGGACGAGGACGGATAACCGTAATAGACCCAGAGGAACGTGCAGATCTTCATGGGGGTGTTGGGACAAACGAGCGTATTGACGCCGTTTTCATTCATAACGACGATCTCGCCGGGGGTGAGAGATTTATAGTCCGTGTAGCCGAGATTGAGATAAGCGAAGCTTTCGGAGCTGGCGCAGAAGCCGTCTTCCTTCTGACCGATGAAGATGGGCGTTCTGCCGTTTTTGTCACGGACGGCGTAGACACCCTTCGGAGTGAGGATGAGCATGCTCATAGAGCCGTCGATGATCTCCTGCGCGTATTGGATGCCTTCGATGAAGTTTTCTTTCTGATTGATGATGGCGGCGACAAGCTCCGTCTGGTTGATCTCGCCATTCTGCATTTCAAAGAAATGCGTGTGGTTTTTGAGAATCGCTTCCGCTATCTCTTCCGTATTGTTGATCTTTCCGACAGTCGTAATGCTGAAGGTTCCGTGATGGGAGCGGATCAGAATCGGTTGCGCTTCGTAATCGGAAATACAGCCGATGCCGTATTCGCCAAGCATTTCGTTGGCTTCCTGTTTGAATTTCGAACGGAAGGGAGCGTTTTCGATATTGTGAATGGCTTTGTCAAAGCCGTTTTCCCTGCCGTATACGACCATGCCTGCACGGCGGGTGCCGAGGTGAGAGTGGTAGTCTACACCATAAAACAAGTCAAATACGCAATCTTCTTTTGATACAGCGCCAAAAAAGCCGCCCATATAATAATCCTCTTTTCTGAAACAAGATAAATATACTTTATTCTAACATAAACAAATGGAGATTTCAATAAGCAATTTCATGAAATTTCACATAAATTTCGTCGAAAATTTGAGAGTTGTGTCCTATGAAAAATAAAAGAGCGAAGTTTCCGGAGATGTCTCGAAAACTTCGCTTTTTACGCTTATTTGGGATTCGGAAATCAGATGAGTTCCTTAACCTTTGCAGCCTTACCTACGCGTTCACGAACGTAGTAGAGCTTAGCACGGCGAACTTTACCACGGCGGGTAACGTCAACCTTAACAACGTTGGGAGAGTGAAGAGGGAAAGTCTTTTCAACACCGATACCGTAAGCGATCTTTCTAACGGTAAAGGTTTCAGCGATGCCACCGTTCTTCTTTGCGATTACAAGACCGTCGAAAAGCTGAATTCTTTCTCTGGAACCTTCCTTAATTTTGTTGTGTACAACGACAGAATCACCGATTTCGAACTGGGGGATTTCTGTTTTCAACTGCTCGTTTGCGAAAGCCTGAAGTTTATCCATGATTGGCTCCTCCTAAAATATATATAATAGATTATAAAACGTTCATGCGAGCATGCAGCGGACCGTTTCATTGCTATGACAGTGCATAACAAATCCATTATACCACAATTTTTCGATTTTGCAATAGTTTTTTTGAAATATTTACAAAAAACAATGAAAATTTTTGATTAATTTGCTTGTCTGCGGACCTCGGGGGGTGTAAGCGGTTTTGCGAATACGAAGCAGAGCAGAGCGACCACGCACTGTGCGAACGCGCAGGCGAAGAGCAGGATCTGCGTCGATGAGAAGTGATAACCGAAAACGGAAACGATCCGCTCGCCCATGATACCTGTGAACGCCGTACCGACCATCATGCTGAAGAAGGCGGAGAGGTTGGCGACGATGGCGTGGAAGGAGAGGTAATTGGTTCTGTCCTCGTCGGGCAGGTTGATGTAGGGAAGCGAGGACATGATCGTACCCGTGGCAACGCCGAGAACGTGCTGGGAGAAGCGGACGGTGACGTAGAGCCAAACGGTATCCGCCGTGACGAAGGAGTACGCGTAATAGGTCGAGGCGTGTATGAGAAGCACGATCGCGAAGGCGCGGAACCAATAGCATTTGGATATGAGCCTCTTCCACATTCCCGAGAAGAAAAAGAAGAAAAGGAAGTAGGTGGCGTTGATGCCGTTACAGAGCGTATAGCTGATGCCCACGTCCTCGAGAATGTATGCGTTGAGGGTTGCGTTGGGCAGGTTGAGCGCAAAGGTGTAGGACGCGGCGATGAGGATCGTGCCCAGAAAACGCTTGTTTTTGACGGGGAGAGTGAAGATATTGGAGAATTTCGTTCTTGCCTTGGTTGCGTAGGGGAATTCCTTCGGAATAAGCCAGATCGCGCAGTCGATGATGGCGAGAACGAACGCGATGAATCGGATGGTGATGAGCATGGGAAGCTCCTGCGGCGTGCCGGAAAGCGCGTCGCCGATCGCGGAAACGACGAGCGTGACGGCAAAGGTGATGGCGCTGTTTATGCAGCTCGCGGAGTTGAAATAGTCCACGCGAACGTTATCGGGCAGAAAGTTGGCGTTCCATGCGGAAAAGCCCGAAGCAAAAAGCTGGTTTATGGAATTCGCGACGATGATCAGAATGACGAACCAAAGCAGAAGCGCGTTGGGGTCCTTGACGATCATCGGAAGCACCGTAATGCCAATAATACTGATGGCGTAATACGAAAGCTTGCTCGCCGTGAGGATCCATTTTCGTTTTTTGAAATGCTCCAGCAGGATCGGTGAGAATATATTGAGCAGACAGGTGATATAGGGAATGAACGTCAGAATACCGATACGGGATTTGTCGAGTCCATACATGAGAAGAAAGCTCGTGTAGAAAAGACCTCCCGAAAGCTGTCCGACGAGCCCTGCCATGATGGAGGAGAGGAGCATACAGAATCTGCCTCTGCCAAGGTCGTCCTTTACGTTATAAACGTAAACCCACTGTCTGACGCAAGCTTTGACACTACTGAAAAAACGGTTCATAACGATCCCTTTCTGCCGATCGGCGAAATGATTCAGGAAACGAAGATATGCTT
This sequence comes from Eubacteriales bacterium, assembly GCA_045646925.1. Lineage (GTDB taxonomy): Bacteria > Bacillota > Clostridia > Oscillospirales > CAG-272 > QALR01. The sequence continues at coordinate 43,446 of JAZRLQ010000012.1, read as the reverse complement.
TTATGAGCATATTATACTTGATTTTGCGAAAAAAGTCAACAAGATTTTCGTGCTTTTCGTTTTGGGACGTTGAATTTTTGGAGGGGTGATCGTGTTTGCTTTTCACATGGTTTTTGAGACAAAAGGGGATTCATCGAGTAAGCGAAAATTTATTTCCGTCCCATGAATAACTCCGGCGCGTTCGGTGCATACTGAAGACATCATCAACACAAAGTTACCAAGAGAGGTTGTTTCGCCGATGGACGCAGAAAAGATCAAGGAAGAATTTTTTTCGGTGTTTTCCGACGCGTCGGATTTTGCCGTGAGAGAATTGGATCTTGGAACGAAGAAGCTCTATATTGCTTACTTCGTCGGCTTCAGCTCGAGAGAATATATGAACGAATATATTCTGGAGCCGATTTCCCGCGCTTACGCGGCGGGAGAAGCGCGGATTCCGATATCTTCCCTGATCACCAATATCAAGATTGAGAAGCTTGATTGTTTTCCGTCGGCTGTTGACGCGGTGCTTGCGGGCAACGCCGTTCTGTTCGGCGATCTCGGCGAGGACGTTCTCGGCATTTCCGTTTTTACGAAAAACGATACGGGGCGTTCGACCGAAGAACCCGAAACGGAAAACGTGATCCGCGGACCGCACGAGGGTTTTACGGAAAGTGGGGAAAACAACGTCGTGCTTTTGCGCCGTCGTTTGCATTCCGCAAAGCTCAAAAGACTCTCCTTCACGGTGGGAACGGTCTCGAAAACGGACGTTTCCGTTTTGTATATGGAAGGTGTCGCGAAAAAGGAAATCGTTTCTCTGGTTTGCAAAAGGATCTCGGAAATCCGAACGGACGTCGTTCTGGACTCCGGATACGTGGAGATCTGTATTCAGGATGGAAAAGCGCCCTTTTATCCGACGGTGGGTAATTCCGAAAGACCGGATAAGGTGGCGGCAAAGCTGACGGAGGGCAGAGTGGCGATCGTCGTGGACGGCTCTCCCGTTGTTCTGACAGCGCCGTATCTTTTCTGCGAAGCGTTTCAGGTGACGGAGGATTATACGAAAAGTCCGTGGTACGCGACTTTCGTCCGTCTGCTCCGATTCGTTTCCTATACGGTGGCGTTGTATTTGCCCGCTCTTTTCGTGGCTCTTTTCGTTCGGCACAAGGACGTTTTGCCGGGATATCTGGTCTCATCCGTATCGGAGGCAAGAGAGAATCTTCCGTTTTCTCTTTTCTGGGAGGTGTTGGTGATCTTTCTTATTTTCGAAGCGGTACGGGAGGTCGGTCTTCGTATGCCGAAGGCGGTCGGTTCTGCGGTGGGACTTGTGGGGTCCTTGATTTTGGGCGACAGCGCGATCAAAGCGGGGATCACCTCCGCCCCGGTATTGATCGTCGTTGCGCTTGCCGCGGTCTGCAATTTTATGATCCCTCCGTATATGAATGCTAATATTCTGTACCGCTTTTTCATGATCGTTGTTTCGGGCGCTTTGGGCCTATTCGGCTTTTTTGCCGCCGTTGCAATCGCGGCGGTCATGCTCTGCGCAAAAAGCTCCTTTGGCGTACCGTATCTCAGTCCATTCGCGCCGATCGACCCATGGGGATTGCGCGATTTTATCTATGTGGCTCCTCTGTGGGCGATGAAAAGAGCGCCGATCTCGATCACGGGGAAGGAGATCCGTCGCACATCGGGAAAAAAGTGAAGATCCGTCGAGTAAATGGCGCTTTCTTCTCTGTGTATGTACAGTGACCGTCCGCAAAGAAAAGGAGGAAGGAAAAATGCCCGCAAGATCAAAGATCACTCTGTTCCAGCTTTTCTTTCTCTCGTTTGCTTACGTATTTTCGGGTATGTTTTTGCTATCGGAAACGGCGGTGCTTTCATTGCTGATCCCATTGATCTCCGCTTTCGTATATTCTGCGGTCGGATATCTTTATCTGCGGCGCTTGCCGACGGATTTTTCCGAAAAGGGCAGGTGGATTTCCTTTTTGTCGTGCGGAAGACCGCATATGGCGGCGAGAGTATTTGCGAGGATATTTTCCGTCTTTGGCGCGGCGGAGCTGATTCTGATTTGGATCGCGGTTTTCTGTCGGACACATGATTTTACGGATTTTCTGCCGCTCTCGTTGGTGGCGGCGGCGGTACTGTTTCTTGCGGTCTTCGTCGGTGCGCATGGATTGACGGTGGTTGGACGTTTTTCGGAGCTTACGGCGTTTCTGATTGCGCCGCTGATCCTTTGGGTTGTGCTTCGGAGGTTTTCGGCTTTGGATCTGCGTACGTTTGGAGAAGATCCGTGCGTGTGGATCACCGTATTGCCGTCACCGATCTTTTATCTGTTTTCAATGACGACACTGCAAAGCGCGACGACACCGAACGCAAATTGCAACCCGATTCGCATTCCTCTCGTTTTGTTTGGCGGCGCTGTCGCCGCCGCGGTATGCGCCTTTTTGTTCATGCTCTACGGCGCCGGAAGGGAAAACGTCTTTCTCCTTTTCTTTGGATGGACGGCAACGTTGATAAGACTTGCTTTGCTCGTCTGCGTTTGCACGGAGCGCGGAGGGCAATGAAAAGCGATTGAAATGATTCTGTATGATAATAGAAAAGAGCAAGCCTTGGCTTGCTCTTTACATATACGTTATTTTCCCGGAATATCAAATCTTTTCAGAAGCTTGATCGCAGATCCGTCGGGGTACTCGCGAACCTCTCCGATGGCGTAAAAGCCCTTTTTGTCGTAGACGCGGAGCTTTGTTTGCAAAGAGAAATCGGTTCCGATCTTTCTCTGATAGATCTCACAGCCGTTGCGCGAAAGTCCCGCAAAGAAATCTCCGAGCGTGACCTTCGGCAAATGCTCAAAGAGCGTTTCCGTGTGGAGAAGCACCGAGCCGCGCTCTTCGGGTGTCATTGCCTCCAGAGCCTCGAGTGTATATGCGTTTTCGAGAGAAAACGCGCCCGTTTTTGTGCGTATTAAAGAAGACATCACGCCGCCGCAACCGAGCTTGCTTCCGATATCGGCGCAAAGCGTGCGGATATACGTTCCCTTGGAGCAGAAGACGCGCATGGTATAATCCGCGCCGTCGCCCTCAATGTCCAGCTCGTGAACGGTGATCGGACGAGCCTCTCTTTCAATGACAATGCCGCGTCTGGCGAGATCGACGAGCTTTTCACCGCCGACCTTCAGCGCGCTGTACATCGGGGGAATCTGCATGATCTCTCCGACGAATTGCTTTGCCGTCGAAAAAACGGTCTCGCACGACGGGATATCGTCGCTTGTCGTGAGAATATTTCCCGTGACGTCCTCACTGTCGGTGGTCAGACCGAGTCGGAGTCCCGCGACGTATTCCTTATCCTTTTCTGTCAAAAACTCGGATGCCTTTACGGCTCTGCCGACGAGGACGGGGAGAAGTCCCGTGGCGATGGGATCAAGCGTGCCGGTGTGTCCGACCTGTCTTGTCCCATAAAGACGGCGTATGCGCGCGACCACGTCAAAGGACGTTACGCCGTAGGGTTTATGAATAAGAAGAACGCCGTCACTCATGGAAGCCGCATTCCTTTATGATTCGTTCGAGCGCTGCATCCGCCATTTCGGGAGAAACGCTGCAGCCTGCGGCGCCTGCGTGACCGCCGCCACCGAAGATCGCGCAGATCTTCGAAACGTCGACCTCGCCTGCGGAGCGGGTGGAGATCTTGTAGGTGCCGTCATCCTTCTCGCGCATGAGAATGGCTACCTTAACGCCGTCTACGCGTCGGATGACGTTGATCACGTCGTACGTATCTTCGTCCTCGAAGCCGTGCGCGCGTTTGTCTTCCTTGGTGATCTTGACGTGGGAGATCTTTCCTGCGCAACGATAGGAAACGTTTGCCATGGCAAAGGCTTCTGCGGCGAGCGCCGTTTTCGTTTTGCATTCGAAGAGATTGCGGCAGATCTCGGCGTGAGACGCGCCCTTTTCGATCAGATTTGCCGCGATCTTATGTGTGACGGGAGTCGTATTGGCGTAACGGAAGCCGCCCGTATCAGCGGCGAGCGCCGCGTAAAGCAGGGAAGCGATCCGCTCCGTGATGTTACCGCTGAGAAGACGATTGACCACGTGGTAAACGATCTCTGCGCAAGCCGCCGCGTGCGCATCCGTCAGGTAATGCTTCGAGAAATTTTCGTGCGTTGCGTGATGATCGAGCGAGAGATCGATCTTCTTCGCGTAATCCCGATAGGAGCCGAGCTGCGCGGTCGAGGCAACGTCCACGCTGATGTAATATTCGGGCTTGAAGTCCGCAGGTGCGTTTTCAATATGAAATTCGCGATTGCCCTCGGTCATGAAGGCGAGCGAAGCGGGGATTCTGTCGCAGCAGGCGGGATATACGGTTTTTCCGAGAAGACGGAGCGTGACGATCAGCGCAAAGCAGGAGCCGATGGTATCCGCGTCGGGATTTTTGTGTGTGAAGACGAGAAAATTGTCGTGCTTCAGAAGCGCCTTGCAGATACCGTGGATGGTGATGTTATTCATAGCTTCCGACCGTCCTTTCATCAAAATGACGAGTCTTCATCCTCAAAGGAATCGGTTGCGATCTCTTCGGGAATGGAGGCTTTTTTCAAAAGCTCGGAAATGTTTGCGCCGCGTTCCATTGCGTTGTCGTATTCAAAGTTGAGCTCGGGCGTGATACGCAGATTGATCTTTTCCGCGATCGCGCGGCGGAGAAAGCCCGCGGCGCTGTACAGCCCCTTTTTGATTTCTTTGATATTTTCTTGTTTTACGCCGTAAACGGAGAAATAAACCTTTGCAAATTTCAGATCGCCCGATACGTCGCAACTGGTGATGGTGATCATTTCGTCTCTCACGCGGGGATCCTTGACATCGCGGAGTGCTTCCGCGATGACGCGTGAAACTTCGTCGTTGATTCTTGCACGTCTGTATTTCGGCATGTCTGTACCTTCCTTTCTATTATAGTAATATCGTACATATCTATTCTATCACAAAATATCTGAAAATAACAGAGCATTTTGAAAATTTTTTGATTTCTTTCAAATTTTATAGAGATGAAAAAACGGAATTCCTTCCGCGAGGAAGAAATTCCATTTTTTGTCAAATAAAGCTCGTGATAAAGATCTCGAGACCGATGAAGATGAGGATGGCGCCGCCGAAGATGCCCGCTTTACCTGCCAGCTTGGTTCCGACCTTCTTACCGATGATGATACCGCCAAAGCATATGACGAAGGTGACTGCAGCGATCACGAAAGCGGCGAGAAGCGCTTCGCCGAGATTGTAGTCAGCGATGGTGAAGCCGACGGAAAGCGCGTCGATCGAGGTCGCGATGCCCTGAATGATCAGAGCGCCGAAGGTGACCGCGCGGCAATCGTCCTCACAACAGTTGCACCTTATGCCGTCAATGAGCATTTTCGTGCCGATATAGCCGAGCAGCGCAAGCGCGATCCACGGAATAAACTGTTCAAAAGCGGCAAAATACTGAACGACCGTGTGAATACAGATCCATCCGATCAGAGGCATGAGCGCCTGAAAGAAAGCAAACAGACCGGCAACGCCGAGCATTTTGCTGAATTTCATTTTCGGCTCGTTCAATCCGTTTGCAAGGGAAACGGAAAATGCGTCCATGGCGAGACCTACGCCAAGCATAATGCTAAGAAAGAAAAAATCCCATCCGAGATTCATTGAAACGTCCTCCTGCGGCATTGCCGCTTTTCATTTTATTTTCTTCCGGTTTTTTGCAACAAAAAATCCGGTCACAGCGATACTGTACCGGAACGTCGATCGGGATATAAAGACTCCATGTACACTTCGCAGTTATACATGAGTCTCGCAATTGAAAACAAGCCAGACCGAAAACGGTCAGTATGTTGACTTGTTACGCAAAAGTATGCGCTCGCTACTCCCTCATAGAATTTATTATACCATAAAACGACTCCGTTGTCAATCTTTTACGAATTTTTGTTTCTTCATTTGGAACAAAAACTTGAATTTCGTCAATATGACAAAAATAGGAGAAAAACATTTACATGAATACAAAGAAAATCACTAAAAAAGTTTTGCATTTTTTCGCATTATGCGTTATAATATAATTATCAAACTGTAAAAAGGGGGGGTCCGTATATGAAGAAGTATATTCTTGCGCTTGACGAGGGTACGACGAGTACGCGAGCGATTCTTTTCGACCGCAGTGGCAGCATCGTTTCCAAGGCGCAAAAGGAATTTGCCCAGCGCTATCCAAAGTCAGGATGGGTCGAGCATGACGCGAGCGAGATCTACGCCGCGCAATACGCCGTCATGACGGAGGCGGTCATTTCCGCGGGAGTTGCTCCCGATGAGATCGAAGCGATCGGGATCACGAACCAGCGAGAAACGACTGTCGTCTGGAATAAGAATACGGGGCGTCCCGTCCACGGCGCGATCGTCTGGCAATGCCGACGGACGCTCGATTTTTGCGAAAAGCTGAAAAGCGATGGCTACGGTGAATTGATCAGAGAGAAGACGGGCCTTCCCATCGACGCTTATTTCTCTGCTTCCAAGATCCGTTGGATCCTTGATCACGCAGAGGGTGCGAGAGAAGCCGCCGAACGCGAAGAGCTTCTGTTTGGCACGATGGACACGTGGCTCATCTGGAATCTGACGAAAGGAAAGGTTCACGCAACGGACGTTACCAACGCCTCCAGAACCATGCTTTTCAATATTCATACGTGCGATTGGGACGAGGAATTGCTGAAGATCTTCGGTATCCCACGTTCCATGCTTCCCGAGGTCAGAATGAGCGCGGACGATTACGGCTTCGTCAATTTTCTTGGGGAAGATATCCCTATCTGCGGTGTCGCGGGGGATCAGCAGGCGGCGCTTTTCGGGCAGACTTGCTTTGACGAGGGCGACGCGAAAAACACGTACGGAACGGGTTGCTTCCTTCTCATGAATACGGGCTGTACGCCCCGCCCCAACGACGAGGGGTTGATCGTCACGCTTGCGGCAACGGAAAAGGGACGGCCTCCCGAATATGCGCTGGAGGGCAGTGTTTTCGTCGGCGGCGCGGTGATCCAATGGGTGCGTGACGAGCTGGAGCTGATCCGTCATTCCGAGGATTCCGCTTATTTCGCGCAGAAGACGGTCGATAACGGCGGCGTTTACGTCGTACCCGCGTTCGTGGGACTCGGCGCTCCGTATTGGAACATGAGAGCCAAGGGCATGATCACGGGGCTGACGAGAGGAAGCGGAAAAAATCACATCATCCGCGCCTCCTTGGAATCCGTGGCTTATCAGACCGAGGATATTCTGAACGCGATGAAAAAAGCCGTCGGAATTCCCATGCGTTCGCTGAAGGCGGACGGTGGCGCTTCCAAAAATCCGTTTCTTATGAAATTTCAGGCGGATATTTCGAATATTCAGGTGCAAAGGTTTAAGGACGCAGAGGCGACGGCGCTCGGCGCGGCATTTTTGGCGGGACTGTACCGAGGCTTCTGGAAGGACAGAGCGGAGCTTTCTTCTCTCGGCAGAGAGTCCGATATGATCGAACCATCCATGTCCGAGGAAACGAGAGCGAAGAATCTGCGCGGATGGAAAAAAGCGGTCAAAACCGCGATCTATCACTCCGAGCAGGAAGAATAGGACGGTGGTGCTATGATTCAAAAAATAAACAAAGACATTCTCTCCACTGACGGCGTACATACTTTGCGAGGTGTCGTATTCGTTCCCGAGCATCCGAAGGCGATCCTGCAGATCGCGCACGGTATGACGGAGCATATCGGACGATACGAGCCCTTCATGACGTATCTTGCGGAAAACGGATTCATCGTATGCGGACACGATCATCTGGGCCACGGACGAACCGCCGAGTCGGATGGCGACTTCGGTTATTTCGCAAAAAAGGACGGCTATCGGATCGTGTGCGACGATCTTTATGCATTCGGATGCACGATCAAATCGGATTATCCGGAGCTTCCGTTTTTCCTTATGGGGCATAGTATGGGCTCCTTCATCGCGCGATTGACGGCGCAAGCGTATCCGGACGTATGTCGGGCGTTGATCGTGATGGGAACGAGCGGAAAAAATCCACTCTCTCTTCCCGGATTGATCGTATCTCGGATCATCCGAAAAGTACGAGGGGAGCGGTTCGTCTCGAAATTCGTTCTGGCGGTCGCATTTTCTTCCTATAATAAGAGAATGAACAGTGACCATCCGTTCGCATGGCTGACCCGCGACGAAAAGGAATTGGAAAAGCGCGACGGCGATCCGTTTTGTGAGTTTTCGTTTACGGTTGCCGCCATGTGCGATCTGATCCGTCTGCAAAGTGCTTCCAACCGAAAAGATTGGTTTGCAGGCATCCGAAAGGATCTTCCCATTTTGCTCGTATCGGGTGATATGGACCCCGTCGGCAATTACGGAAAAGGCGTGGAAGAGGTCTACGCCGCGTTGATCGCCGAAGGCGTGACGGATGTTTCACGCAAGCTCTATTCCGGTATGCGCCACGAAATACTGAACGAGATCGATAAGAAAATCGTATGGCAGGATATCCTCGATTTTCTGTCAATGCAGATTTTTGAAGAAAAAAATAAAAAATTTTAAAAAAGCTGTCCCTTTTTCGTTTTTACATTCGTTATATTTTTAGTTTATATAAAAAATACAGTATAAATTGAAGTTTCGCCTTCCGTCGGAGCTGATTTTGACGGTGGAGTCGATTTTAACAGTAAAGAAAGGGAACCGCAATGAACAGTTATAAAATCATCTGCGATTTCGGTTGTAATCTGCCTGAGCATTTGATCGAGCAGTATCAGATCGAGATCATTCCGACCAATCTTCATATCGAAGGCGAAAAAAACATTCTTTCCAACGAAATTGATATTTTTGAATTTTATAGAAAGCTACGCGAAAAAAAGATGATCCGCACCTCCGCGATCAATATGCAGTCGTTCAAAAACTGCTTTGTGAAAACGCTCGAGAACGGCGACGATATTATTTATATCGGTATGTCCGCGGGACTCAGCGGTACCTTCAATGCGGGTCTTTTGGCGGCAACGGAGCTTTTGGCGGAATACCCCGAAAGAAAAATCTATTGCATTGACAGCCGAAGCGGTTGCGGCGGCGTCGGTCTCGTGGCTTATCTCGCGGCTCTCAAAAAGGACGAGGGCGCGGATATCGAAGAAAATTGCGCGTATCTCCGTGAGATCAGAGAACGTTTGCAATCCTGGTTTACCGTAGACGATCTTTTCTTCCTGAAAAGAGGAGGAAGACTTACGTCCGCAACGGCGCTCGTGGGCTCGCTTCTCATGATCAAACCCATTCTGACGGTGGACGAAGAAGGCAAACTGATCGTGTGGGGAAAGGCGAGAGGCAAAAAGGGCATTGTGGAAGAGCTTCTGAAGCGCTTCGACGAGCTTGCCTTCGATCCCGAAAACAGCACGGTCATGATCAGCCATAGCGATTGCATGGAGGACGCCGTTAATTTTGACATGAAGCTTCGCGCGAAATGGGACGTGAAGGACACGATCATTACCGATATCGGTCCCGCGTTCGGCGCGCATTGCGGCCCCGGCGCGATCGCCGTATTCTTTATCGGAAAGAAATCCGAAACGGCGGCTATCGTTACCGAAGAAACTACTGAACAAGAAACTACTATTGAAGAATAATTTCAAAAAATACCGTATCAAGAAAAATTGAAAGGAAGCATTTGTGATTATGACACCCATCCAGACTATCAACGGCAAGCTTTTTTATGAAATGCTTGTATCCGCGGCAAACAGCCTTGAAAACAACAAGCAGCAGATCAACGACTTGAACGTATTCCCCGTACCCGACGGCGATACGGGTACGAACATGGGCCTCACCATCGGCGCCGTTCTGAGCATGAAGCCTCAGGAATCCGTTTCTGATTGCGCCGCAAAGGCGGCAAGCGCCGTTCTTCTCTCCGCGAGAGGTAACTCCGGCGCGATCCTCGCTCTTTTCTTCCGCGGATTCGCAAAAGCGACCAAGGATTGCGAGGTCATCGATTCCGAAATTCTTGCAAAAGCGTTCATGATCGGTAAGGAAGAAGCGTACAAGGCCGTTATGAATCCTGCAGAGGGTACGATCCTCACCGTTATGCGCAGATGCGCGGAGGATGCTCTCGAATACAAGGATGAATACGTTGATAACGTTTCCGGCTTCATGGCAAAACTCCTGAAAACCGCTGAGATCACCTTGGATCAGACTCCCGAAATGCTCCCCATTCTGAAGCAGGCTTGCGTCGTTGACGCGGGCGGCTGTGGCTTCGTTACCATTTTGCGCGGTATGCTCGCCGCAATGGTCGGCAAGCCCGTTAAATCCAACGATGGCAAGGTTCCCGCCGCAGAAATCAACGAAAAGGCTGATTTCACGGATTTCAATACCGGCGATATCAAATTCCAGTATTGCACCGAATGCATCGTTGAAAAATACGATTGTTTCTTCGGTGAGAATAAGGCTCGCGTATTCTACGAAAGAATCGAAGAGCTCGGCGATAGCATCGTATTCGTTGACGCGGAAGACATCATCAAGCTTCACATCCACACCAATCACCCCGGTCTCGTTCTCGAAATCGGTACGACATTCGGTTCCTTCGTGACCGTCAAGATCGAAAATATGAAGAATCAGCACTCTGCTCTGACGGAAGCCGCTCCTGTCGAAGAACCCAAGGAAGAAAAGGTTACGATCGCCGCTCCCGAAAAGAAATACGGCTTCGTTTCCGTTTGCATGGGTGACGGTATCCGTGATATGTTCTGCGATTTCGGCGTGGACAATATCGTATTTGGCGGTCAGACCATGAACCCGAGTATGCAGGACCTCCTCGATGCCGTAAACAAGACTCCCTCCGAGATCGTTTACGTTCTTCCCAATAATAAGAACATTGACATGGTCGCTACGCAGGCTGCGGAAGCTTCCGAAGAAAAGAAGGTCATCGTTATTCACACGAAGAGCGTTCCCGAAGGCGTTGCTTCGTTGCTCGCATTCGATGAAACCGCAGAAGAAGAAGACAACACTTACGCAATGTCCGAGGCGATCGGCAACGTCAAGTCCCTTTCCGTTACACACGCGGTTCGCGATGCAAACATCGACGGTATCGCCGTTCGCAACGGTCAATCCATGGGTCTTGTCGGCGGTAAGATCAAATCCGTTGGCGCGGATAACTCCGAATGCGTCGAAAAGCTTCTTCCTTACATGGAAAACGCAACGTACATCACCATTTTCTACGGTGAAGACGCTCCCGAATACGAAGCGGATAAGATCTGCAACATGATCGCTGCTGCTGCCCCCGATGCAGAAGTTGTTCTTGCTCGCGGCGGTCAGCCTCTTTACGACTATATTATTTCCGTAGAAGTTGAATAAATCCGTATCATCACGATATCGCGTGGGTCAGTTCCCACGCGATATTTTTTTGCCGAAAAACGACGAAATGGGAAAAATTTCGCATTTTCGGAATAAATTCCTCCGATTCTGAATATCCTCTATTATATCGTTTTACAGAAGGGAGGCTCGCTGTTGTCTATGGATCTGCCGAAGAAGGTGTTTTCGTTTATATTCTACGCCTTGCTTGCGCTCATACCGATCGTGATCTTTTTTCGATATCTGTTTGCGGCGTTGCTTCCGTTTCTGGTTGCGTTTACGGCGGCGTCTCTTTTGTACCGACCGTCGAAGAAGATCGCCTCGTTTCTAAAGATTCCGTACAAGATCGTGGCGGTCAGTCTGACGGTGCTTTCCGTTTCCGCTTTCATGAGCCTTTTCGGTTTTTTGTTATGGAAGACGGTCAGTGAGATCGGCGCTTTTGCGGCGGGAGCGCTTGGAGGAGAGCAGGGCTTGCTGGAAAATATCGTCGGAATTTTTCGTCATGTGAGCGACATGCTTTCATCGATGCCGTTTGTTTCGGGAAACGGCGCTTCCGCGCTGAAGGAAAGCATGACGCAGGCGTTTTCCGATACGATCAAGAATCTGTTCGTTTCTGCCGCTTCCCGATTTCCCGCGTTCGCGGCAAAACTGGTTTCCGCCGTTCCGGAGATATTTCTGTTTTTTATCGTCACCGTTTTGTCTGCGGTTTATTTTTGCGTGGATTACGAAAGATTATATCGCTTTGCTGAGACGCATTTGCCGGAGAAGCGGTGGAGATTGCTCGTGAAGGCGGCAGACGTCGTCAGACATACGGCTTTTCAATTTGCAAAATCGTATTTCGTGCTGTTTTTGTTTACCTTTTCGGGTTTGTTTTTTGGATTCGTTTTGTTGGGGGAGGACTACGCCTTCTTGTTTGCTCTGATCACGGCGACAGTTGACAGCCTTCCGATCGTGGGTATGGGGATCGTTCTGTTTCCGCTTGCGATCTATCATTTCATATTGAAGGATATTGCGTATGGAATCGGTATATGCGTACTGTACCTCGTGCTTACGGTTTTAAGGCAGATCTTTGAGCCGAGATTGCTTGGCGCGGGAATGGGGATCCATCCGCTCGTCATGTTGATGGCGATGTATTGTGGCTTGAAGGTGTTCGGTATCGGCGGTATGTTGCTTGCGCCGTTCGTTGCCGTGACGATGAAAAATTTGATCGGAATCAAAAAAGGGGCGAATTCTGACCCACGGAATGCTGAAAAAGCGGCGTAAAATATCATCACGGAAAGGAACCTTCATCTTGAAAAGGCCATATCGTTTTTCTGTGCATCCGTTTGCGGCGGCAGGGCTTTTTCTGCTTTTATGCGCCTCTCCGCGCGCTTATGCGTTCGCGGTGTTTTCATCCGTGCTTCTTCACGAGCTGGGGCATACCGTAGCGGCGCTTTTTTTCGGAAAGAAGCCGCTTGCTGTCAGGATCATGCCGACGGGGATCAATATTTTGCTCCCGCAGGCCTCGTCCTATACGGAAGAATTTCTGATCGCAGCGGCGGGACCTTTTATGAATCTGGCGTACGCGCTGCTCTGCGCGTATATGCCGTACGGCGTCGGCGGTACGGTCAGAGGCGTTTCTCTTTTGCTTGCAGGGATCAATCTGCTTCCGCTTGCGCCGTTGGACGGCGGAAGAATTCTTTCCGCTTTGTTGACGCCCTTGTTCGGATCGGGCGTTTGCGGCGTGATATCGGATTTTTGCAGTCTGATCCTCTTGGCGTTGCTATGGATACTTTCTTTGTATGTTTTCTTTTACAGCGGGATCAATTTTGCGTTGCTTTTGTTTTGTACTTATCTTTTTTCTTATATTGTATTGAAAAAACTGTAAAAGTACTTGTCTTTGTATCCGTAATATGATAAAATGAACTGTAATTTATTTTATTTCATAAAAAGAAAGGATCTTTTCATTATGACAAAAGCAATCATTGAAATGGAAAACGGCGGCACGATGACGCTGGAGCTTTATCCCGAAATTGCTCCGATCACCGTTGAAAATTTTGTAAAGCTTGCAAACGAAGGCTTCTATAACGGACTTATCTTCCATAGAGTTATCGCAGGCTTCATGATTCAGGGCGGCGACCCCACCGGCACCGGTATGGGCGGTCCCGGCTATCAGATCAAGGGTGAATTTGCGCAGAACGGCGTACCGAACTCTCTGAAGCACACCAGAGGTGTGATCTCCATGGCTCGTTCCATGCAGCCCAACTCCGCAGGCTCCCAGTTCTTCATCATGCACCAGAATGCTCCCCACCTCGACGGCTCCTACGCGGCTTTCGGTAAGCTCACCGACGGCTTCGATGTTCTCGACCGTATCGCAGGCGTGAAGACCAACTGGTCTGACAAGCCTCTGAAGCCTCAGAGAATGGCATCCGTTACCATCGTAAACGAATAATGCGCTTCCCGAAGACCTCTTTGCCGAGGTTTTCGGGACTTTTTCTTTTTCGGGGAGAAAATTTTGTTTTTTCTGTTGAATATTTCCTTTGGATAAGGTATAATGAAACTGTATGAACGCAACAGATGTCCGATTTTTGTATGGAGACGGTAAGCTCCGAAAATTTTTCCTTGGTTTTTGCTTCCATGGAAATCTTTCGCAGGAAAGATATGAAGCATTCAGGAAAAATGCTCCTTTGCAGGAAATCATTTTGCATTGATGAAACCTTTTTTGGGGTTTATAATTGTCTCATCAATACAAAACAAGGAGAACTTACCAAAGATGAAAAATCGTTACAGTTTATTCGGAAGACGTGAAAAAAAGGCGATCTTCCTTACCGCTGCCACTGTTGCGGCGGCGCTTCAGCTTACTTCCTGCTCGGATTCCTCTGTTTTTCCGGAAACGCCCCCTCTGTACGAGGATACGACGGTTTCCGACTCGATCGGTACGCAGCATCCCGATACGGAGGCGACGGATACGGATTCCGTGTCTCCCGATCGCGCGGAGCAGATCCTTACGGTGACGGAAAACGAGATTCCGTTCGACGTGAAATATATTTATGACGACGATCTTTATGATGACGAAAGCATAATATTGCGAGAAGGGAAGGTCGGTTACACCGTGTCTACCTATCGCGTATATTACGAAGACGGAAAAGAGATTTCGAGAGAGCTTCTCTCCGCGTCGGTAACGGCGTCCGAGACGCAGGAGATCATCGTCGGAACGAAGCCTTCCGTTTCCGAAAGAACGGAGACCGTGAGAGGCGATACGGTGGCGTTTAACACGCGCTACGAATACGACGGTACGCTCGAATCCGGAAAAACCGTCGTTCGCACCCACGGTGTTGACGGCTATACGGAATTCGTTTATCGGATTACATATTATCACGGGGAGGAGATCTCCCGAGAGCTTGTTTCGGATAACAAGTACGCGCCCGTGGAAATGGTCATTGTGATCGGAACGAAGGAGACGGGGTATTATATGCCTTTTCTCGACGCGTCACGCGGCGGTTACAATTATTCGGTAACGCAGGATTTTTCCGCTTCCCACAGAGGTATTGACTTCGGCGTCTGGTACGGCGATCCGATCTGCGCAATCAAGAGCGGGACGGTCATCGCGGCGTACGACGAGGGTTATTTTTCGACGGACAACATCCTCTGGACCTACGGAACCTACGTTGTGGTCGAGCATGAGGACGGCATGCGCTCTTACTACGCGCACCTCAAAAGCAGAACCGTTTCCGTCGGCGATCGTGTGTCGGGCGGTCAGATCATCGGCTACAGCGGCAATACGGGCAGAACCAATCCCGAGCCGACGGCAGCGAAGCCATATGCGGGCACGCATCTCCATTTCGAGATCCGCGTGAAAAAGAACGGCGTTTACGTGACGACCGATCCAAAGGCGTATTTGCCGTATTGGAATTGAGCTTATCCGGAGAAGCCGCGCTTAACTTTTGACAATAAAAAATAAATATACAATTCAACAGAAAGGTTTGGTTTTTGTTATGGCAGAATTCAAATGGTACGGTCATTTTAACGCAGACGATTCCTACACCATCACGGAGCCCGAAACGCCCCGTCATTGGTACAACTACATGTTCAACGATGAATATGTAAGCTTTACCTCTCAGGTCGGCTTCGGTGAAGCGGTTTGTCAGGATACGATGGGCAGAAGGGTTCAGCTTCTTTCCAACAGAAATATTTTCGTTTCCGATGCAAGCGGTTACTGGAGTCTTTTCGGTCTTCCGCTCGATTACGGCTACACCGATTACGCTTGCGACCACGCAACCGGCTTCTCCACTGTTCGTCTGACCTATAAGGACATTGCGAGCGCAGTTCGTATTTTCGTTCCCAACGAGGGTAAGCACGAATTTTGGAGCGTTACTCTCACCAATAACGGCGACACAGAACGCACGCTGAATCTCGTTGCTTACGGCAAGACTGAGGTGGACGGCGCGTACAAGCCCCAGTGCTACAGCTTGGGACAGGGCGGCTTCATGGATGACAAAAAGGCCGTTTGGGCAAAGGATTACCGTTCCTTCGGCTCCGACAAGAAGCGCAAGGTATGGTGCTACATGACCGCTTCCGAGGATATCACGGGCTTCGACTCGAGAAGAAACGCGTTCATCGGCCCCTTCGGCGATGAACAGACTCCCGTTGCTATGCGCAAAAACGGCGGTTGCACCAATAGCGATGCAAACTCCGAAAAGCTTTGCCTTGCTTTGCAGAATACCATTACTCTCGCTCCCGGTGAGACCAAGACCGCGCACTTCCGCGTTGGCGTTGCGCTTGATCCCGCAGAGATCGTTTCTCCCACTGCGTGTGGCGTAGAAGCGGATTTCGAAGCAATGAAGGCAAAATATGCCGCTGACCTTTCCGGTGTTACCATCAAGACGCCTTGGGAAAACTTCGACCACCTCATCAATGGTTGGATGAAATACGCGGCGCACATGGGCTCCCGTTGGGCGCGCGTTCGTCACAACGGCTACCGCGATATGACCAGTGACACCGAATGTCTCGGTTGCGTCAACCCCAAGCTCGCTTGGGAAAGAATGAAGCGCGTTCTTACCTACCAGTATCAGAACGGTTACGCGCCCCGTACCTTCGCTGACGGTAAGATCAAGGACAACAATTTCGCGGATAATACCGTTTGGATGACATACGCCGTCAACACCATCATCAAGGAGCTTGGCGATCCCAATCTTCTTTACGAAAAAGTAAAATTCAACGATACGGAGGAAGAATTCCCCGTTTACGAGCATATCAAGCGCTCCGTTGACTTCCTCTATAACTTCCAGGGTCTTTACGGTCTCGTTCGTATCTGGGGCGGTGACTGGAATGACTGCATTAACTTTGCAGGTCTCAAGGGCAAGGGCGTTTCCGTATGGCTCTCCATCGCTTGGGTACGCGCAGGTAAGATGTTTGCCGAGGTTGCGCGTATGCTTGGCAAGGAAGACGACGCGAAGCTCGCAATGGAACGCGTTGCCGATATGACCGAAAAGATCGAAAAATACGGCTTCGACGAAAAGGGCGGCTACTACATTTACGCCCGTACCGACGACGATATCATCATGGGCTCCTCCGATTGCGACGAAGGTCAGATCTTCCTCAATCCTCAGATGTGGGCAGTTCTCGCGGGACTCGACAGAGGCTCCGAGGCAATGGATAAGGCAGAAGAGCTTCTCGAAACACCTATCGGTATCCGTCTCTCCTATCCCGCATACTCTTATCAGAGACCTTACATCGGCTCCATGGCTGAAAAATTCCCCGGCGTACAGGATAACGGCGGTATCTACCTCCATCCTTCTGCTTGGAAGCTTGCTGTTGACAGTATCCTGCGTCGTCCCGACCGTGTAGAAGAAGGCCTGCGCAAGATGCTTCCTTGGGATCAGACCTATGATGACGGCACCGTTGGTCAGACCTGCGGTGAACCCTACGCAATGTTCAACTCCTACTTCGCTCCCGAGGTTGGCTACCGCGCAGGTACGCCCGGACAGAGCTGGCGTACCGCTTCCAGCTCCTGGATGCTCAAGAGCGTTGTCGAATTCATCTTCGGTATGCACCCCGAGATCGCGGGACTCCGTATCGATCCTTGTCTGCCTCTCTGCTGGAATGAATGCAGCATCGTAAAGGTTATGCGCGACTGCACGTTCGACGTTCACTTCACCGGTAACGGCGAAGGCTCCGACGTTCTTTCCATCACCGTTGACGGCAAGGAGATCGAGGGCAATATCATTGCTCCCGTAGCAGGCAAGACCATCAAGGTTGAAGTTAAGCTCGGCAAAAAGGCATAAGAGTGTTGCAATAAAATCCTTCATATGATTTCAAAGTCCTCGACAGGAAATCCTGTCGAGGACTTATTTTCGTGCTTTCCAAAAAATTTCCAAAAAAAACATCTTTTGCATATAATCTATTGAAAAAAATATTTTTCCGTGATACAATAAACTGAATATCTGTAAATAATAAAGAAAAGAAAGAAGGTTTTGCATGAAGAAGGATCAATTTCATCTGGTTGCGCCCTATCAACCGACGGGCGATCAGCCCGAAGCGATCGCGGCTTTGACGGCGGGTGTGTTGCGCGGCGATCGCGCGCAGGCTCTCGTTGGCGTAACGGGCTCGGGCAAGACCTTTACGATGGCGAATATTATCGCGAATTGCAACCGTCCGACACTCGTGCTTGCGCACAACAAGACGCTGGCGGCGCAGCTTTGTTCGGAGTTCCGTGAATTTTTCCCGGACAACGCCGTGGAATATTTCGTCAGTTATTACGATTATTATCAGCCGGAGGCGTATATCCCCGGCAAAGATCTTTATATTGAGAAGGATTCCGCGATCAACGACGAGATCGACCGACTCCGTCACAGTGCGACCTCTGCGCTCTTTGAACGTCGGGACGTCATTATCGTTGCCAGCGTATCCTGTATTTATTCTCTCGGTGATCCCGAGGAGTATCAGAATCTGGTGCTTGCCATCCGTCCGGGTATGCAGATTTCGATGGAGGAGCTTGCGCTCCGACTGATCTCCATCCAGTACACGCGCAACGATATCGCTCTGGAACGCGATAAATTCCGTATCCGCGGCGACGTTTTCGACATTATGCCCGCTTCGGGCAAGAACGCGATCCGCGTGGAATTCTTCGGCGATGAGATCGACCGTATCTGCGAGATCAATCCCGTTACGGGTGAAATGATCGGTATTCTGAGCTACGCGGCGATCTATCCCGCGTCCCACTACGCCACCTCGGACGAAAAGAGGGAGGCGGCAATCCGTGAGATCGAGTGCGAAATGCTCGAGCGCGTGGCGGAATTCCAAGCCGAGGGTAAGCTGATTGAGGCGCAGAGAATTGCCGAACGCACGAAATACGATATGGAAATGCTCCGCGAGGTCGGCTTTTGCTCCGGCATTGAAAACTATTCCCGCATACTTTCCGGCAGAGCGCCGGGCTCCACGCCGTTTACCTTGCTCGATTATTTCCCCGAGGATTTTCTGCTTTTCGTGGACGAATCCCACGTCACGCTTCCGCAGGTCAGGGGTATGAGCGGCGGCGACTCCGCGAGAAAGAAAAACCTTATTGATTACGGCTTCCGTCTGCCCTCGGCGCGCGACAACCGCCCGCTGTTCTTCGAGGAATTCGAGGCGAAGCTGGGTCAGACGATCTTCGTCAGCGCAACGCCCGAAAAATACGAGCGAGAGCGCGCAACGCAGCTCGTCGAGCAGATCATCCGTCCGACGGGGCTCGTCGATCCCAAGGTGGAGATCCGTCCCATCAAGGGACAGATCGACGATCTGATGGGCGAGATCCGCGCGCGTACGGAGCGAAACGAGCGCGTGCTCGTCACCACGCTGACCAAAAAGATGGCGGAGGATATCTGCGAATATCTGGAAATGAACCTGATCAAGGTGCGCTATATCCACCACAACGTGGAAACGATGGAGCGGCAGGAGCTGATCCGCGACCTGCGACTCGGCGTATACGACGTGCTGATCGGTATCAACCTGCTCAGAGAAGGGCTTGATATTCCCGAGGTATCGCTCGTGGCGATCCTCGACGCAGACAAGGAAGGATTTCTGCGTTCTAAGACCTCTCTCGTTCAGACCATCGGACGCGCCGCGAGAAATGCCGAGGGTACGGTCATTATGTACGCGGATTCGGTTACAAGCTCCATGGATTATGCGATAAAGGAAACGGAGCGCCGTCGCAAGATCCAAACGGAATACAATGAAAAACACGGAATCGTACCGCAAACCGTCAAGAAAGAGGTTCGCGCGATCATCGAGATCACTTCCCGCGACGAGCTTGCGAAGGCAGAGAAGAAGGGCAAGAAGCTGACGAAGGCAGACAAAGAGGCGATGATCGAAAAGCTGACGAAGGAAATGAAGGCAGCGGCTGCCGCGCTTGATTTCGAGCACGCCGCTCATCTGCGCGATACGATCGCAAAGCTCAAAAAATAAAAAGCTTATAATCTGAATTGTTGATAATAAAAATTAAAAAGAAAGGATGTTAAAAGGAACAAGAAAGATATGTCTGCAAAATATATCCGTATTAAGGGTGCGAGGGTGCATAATCTGAAAAACGTGGACGTGGAAATTCCGCGCGACAAGCTCGTCGTTTTTACGGGGCTTTCCGGCTCGGGCAAATCCTCGCTTGCGTTCGATACACTTTACGCGGAGGGGCATAGGCGTTTCGTGGAATCGCTTTCCTCGTACGCGAGACAATTTTTAGGGCAGCTTGATAAGCCCGACGTGGATTTCATCGACGGTCTTTCTCCCGCGATCTCCATCGATCAGAAAACGACCTCGAAAAATCCGCGCTCCACGGTCGGTACGGTAACGGAGATCTACGACTACCTCCGTCTTCTGTACGCGCGCATCGGCATTCCGCACTGTCCCGTCTGCGGCAAGGAGATCCGCAAGATGTCGACGGATACCATCATCGATAAGATCTCCGCGCTCCCCGAGAGGACGAAGTTCATGCTTCTCGCTCCCGTGGTTTCGGGAAAGAAGGGTATGCACGAAAAGGTTTTCGACGATGCAAGAAAGGGCGGTTACGTCCGTGTCCGCATAGACGGCTATCTCTATTCCCTCGACGAGATACCCGCACTTGATAAAAATAAAAAGCATTCCATCGAGGTGGTCGTTGACCGTCTCGTCATGAAAAGTGATATCCGACGACGTCTTTCCGACTCACTCGAAACGACGCTTGCGCTCGGAAACGGCGTTGCGATCGTTTTGCTTGCGGATTCGGGAGAAGAAATGCGCTTTTCGCAGAACTATGCCTGCGAGGAGCACGGCATCGGCATGACGGAGCTTTCGCCCCGTATGTTTTCCTTCAACAGTCCGTTCGGCGCTTGTGAAAAATGCGCTGGTATGGGCGAAATGCAGATCGTTTCCGAATATAAGGTCATTCCCGACCGCTCGCTTTCTCTTCGCGGCGGCGCGATCGCTGTCAACGGCTTCAAGTCGCTGGGGGAAGAATCCTGGAACGGTCCTTTGATCGAGGAGATTGGCAAGGAATACGGATTCGATCTGGACACACCGATCGAAAATTATTCCGAGGAGGCTATGCGTGTCCTTCTTCGCGGTACGGGAACGAAAAAGTACAGAGCGACCCGCTATTTCGGTGGTGAATCGAGAGAAACGTACTCCGCGTGGAACGGCATTCTGAATATGATCGAAACGCGCATGACACAATCGGGTGGGGAATACTATAACGAATTCATGGATTTTATTCCGTGCCCCGCTTGCAAAGGAAAGAGACTTTCTCCCGAGATCCTTTCCGTTACGGTGGGAGGACTCAATATTTACGAGCTTTGCTCTCTTAACGTCAATCGAGCGCTTCAGTTTTTTGACGAGCTGAAGTTGGATGCCACCGAGGAACAGATCGCAAAAGAGATTCTCAAGGAGATTCGCGCCCGACTCGGCTTTTTGAAAAGCGTGGGGCTCGATTATCTGACGCTTTGGAGAAAATCGGGTACGCTTTCGGGCGGTGAGGCGCAGAGAATCCGACTTGCGACGCAGATCGGCTCCTCGCTCGTCGGGGTGATGTATATTCTGGACGAGCCGAGCATCGGTCTGCACCAGAGAGATAATACCAAGCTGATCGACACACTCTGCCGACTACGAGACACGGGCAATACCGTCATCGTCGTTGAGCATGACGAGGAAACCATGATGGCTTCCGATTATATCGTCGATATAGGTCCGGGAGCGGGCATTCACGGCGGTAACGTGGTCGCCGCGGGTACGCCCGAGGAGATCATGGCGAACGAGGCTTCGCTGACGGGTGCGTATCTGTCCGGCAGAAGCAGCATTCCCGTGCCGACCTCCAGAAGAAAGGGCAACGGTGAAAAGATCCGTATCGTCGGCGCTTCGGAGAACAATCTGAAAAATATCACGGTGGATATTCCTCTCGGAAAATTCATCTGCGTGACGGGCGTTTCCGGCTCGGGTAAATCGTCGCTCGTTAACGCTGTGCTTCTGCGCGAGCTGTCCAAGAGGCTCAACCGCGCGCAGACGTATCCCGGCAAGTTTGAGCGGATCGAGGGACTTTGTCATTTGGACAAGGTCGTTTCCATCGACCAGAGCCCGATCGGCAGAACGCCGAGATCCAATCCCGCGACCTACACGGGACTGTTCACGGATATCAGAGAACTTTTCGCTATGACGCCCGACGCGAAGGCGCGAGGATATTCGGCGGGACGCTTCTCATTTAACGTCAAGGGCGGCCGTTGCGAAATGTGCGAGGGTGACGGCGTGCGTTGTATTGAAATGCACTTTCTGCCCGACGTATATATTACCTGCGATACCTGTCACGGAAAACGGTACAATCATGACACGCTCGAAGTCAAATATAAAGGCAAGAGCATTTTTGACGTTCTTGATATGACGGTCGAGGAAGGTCTTGCGTTCTTCGGAAATATGCCGAAGCTTGCGCGCAAGCTGCAAACGCTCTACGACGTCGGACTCGGATACGTCAAGATCGGCCAATCGTCAACGACGCTTTCGGGCGGCGAAGCGCAGCGCGTGAAGCTCGCGACGGAGCTTTCGAAGCGCTCGACCGGCAGAACGATCTATATTCTCGACGAGCCGACGACGGGACTCCATTCGGATGACGTGGCGAAATTGCTCACGGTTCTCAACCGACTCTGCGAAAACGGCAACACCGTGCTTGTCATCGAGCATAATCTCGACGTGATCAAAACTGCGGACCATATCATCGACCTCGGTCCCGAGGGCGGTGACGGCGGCGGAACGATCGTGGCGACGGGTACTCCCGAAGAGGTCGCGGCGTGTGAAGCTTCGTATACGGGACAGTATCTGAAGAAGCTTTTGCGATAAATTCGCGAGAATTTTCTGAAATTACAAAAAATGTTCACATTTTTTCTACAACATTGACACGAAAATATGATATACTATATCAGCAAGTAGATCATACTGTAAAAATTACCTTTGGAGGAATCAAGAAGACATGAAAGGAAATATGAAGACCATCATCCTTTACCTCGTGATTTTCGCGGTTCTGATGGCGGTTTGCTTTGCTTTCCTTGGAAACAAGCAGAAGCAGGAAGAGATCACGTACGGTGAAGCAGTGGAATTATTCAAGGACAACAAGGTTGTTGAATTTACGATCAACTCAAGCAATATTCTGACGATCAAGACGACGGAGTCTACGCAGGCGGGTACGTCGGTCGTTTATACGCACGAGCTTCGTGATATCGAAGTATTCATGGACGACGTTGACGAATACGTGAAGGCGCAGCTCGCGCTTCCGAAGGATCAGCGTACGCTCCAGATCGAAAAATGGGATATCGAGGCATTGAAACAGACATCTTGGATCGTTGCGTTTCTGCCCGGCATCATTTTTGCTATTATTCTCATCGCATTCTATATGTATATGATGAATAAGGCGGGCGACAGCGAACGCCGCATGAACGCGTTCGGTAAATCCCGCGCAAAGATGCATTTGAAGGAGAAAAACCGCAAATTTTTCAGCGACGTTGCGGGTTGTGATGAAGAAAAGGAAGAGCTTCGCGAGCTTGTGGAATACCTCCGCGACCCTGCGAAATTCCGCCGTCTCGGTGCGAAGATCCCGCACGGTGTATTGCTCGTAGGCCCTCCCGGAACGGGTAAGACCTTGCTTGCCAAGGCGGTTGCGGGCGAAGCGGACGTTCCGTTCTTCTCCATTTCTGGCTCCGACTTCGTTGAAATGTATGTCGGTGTCGGTGCGTCCCGTGTGCGTGATCTCTTCGAAACGGCGAAGAAGGCTCCCGCAAGCATCATCTTTATCGACGAGATCGACGCCGTCGGCAGACGCAGAGGTACCGGTCTCGGCGGCGGACACGACGAAAAGGAACAGACGCTCAATCAGCTTCTCGTTGAAATGGACGGCTTCGGCGGACACGACGGCGTTATCGTCATTGCGGCAACGAACCGTCCCGATATCCTCGACCCCGCGCTTTTGCGTCCGGGCCGTTTCGACCGTCAGGTAACGGTTGGTTATCCCGATATCAAGGGCAGAGAAGAGATCCTGAACGTTCATTCCAAGGGCAAGCCCTTCGAAAGCGACGTTGATTTCAAGAAGATCGCGCAGACCACTGTCGGCTTTGCGGGCGCAGATCTCGCAAACCTTCTCAACGAAGCCGCTTTGCTTGCGGCTCGTAAGGGTAAATCCCTCATTGGTATGATCGATATCGAGGAATCCCTCATCAAGATCGCCGTCGGTACGCAGAAGCGCAATTACAAGATCAAGCCCGAAGAAAAGCGCAAGACCGCTTATCACGAGGCAGGTCACGCAATGCTTGCGTACTTCATGCCTACGCAGGACCCCGTTCGCCAGATCTCCATTATTCCCAGCGGAAAGGCGCTCGGTTATACGCTCAATCCCCCCGTTGAAGATAAGTTCAGCGATTATAAGAACGCGATGAAGGAAGAGATCGCGATGTGTCTCGCGGGCCGCGCGGCAGAAGCGCTCGTTTGCGACGACATTTCCGGCGGTGCTTCCGGTGATATCAAGCGAGCAACGGCAGTTGCAAAGAAGATGGTTACCATCTACGGTATGAGTGAAGCGCTCGGTACCGTTCATCTCGGCAATCCTCACGGCGATGACGAAGTATTCCTCGGTAGAGATTTCAATTCCTCTCAGGCATATTCCGAACAGACCGCCGCTCTGATCGATGCCGAGATCAAGAAGATCATCGACGAGGCTTACGCGGTTGCGACCAAGGTCCTTTCCGAAAACCGTGAAAAGCTCGAATTCATCACGGACTTCCTCGTGGAATATGAAGTAATGGATGACGAACAGTTCAAGGCGGCGATGGAGATGGGAAATCCCACGATGTACGAGATCGCTGAGATCGGTGCGGCAAAACGCCGTCGCTCCGAGGAAGAAAACAAGCTTCGCGAAGCAGCGGAGGCGGAAGCACGTAAGCGTGACGAAGAAGAAGCACGCAAGCGCGCGGAAGAAGAGCAGAGAAATCAGCAGAATCGTTCGCAGGAAATGCGCGGCTACGGCTACGACGATCCCTACGATCATATGAACGGCAAAAAGTAATCAATAAAAAGTAATCAATAAAAAGCTTCGGGTCAATCGCTATGGTTTGCGATTGAGCCGAATTTTTTATGAGTGTTTCATATTTACGATGTCGTCAAACGTGATATCTGGATGGTGGTATTTGCTTCTTCTTGCGATATTTTCCTGTTTGCTCATATAAATTGCTTCGACGGGACACCAATGGAAACAAGCAAGACAAGTGGCGCAGTTATCTCCGATGACGGCTTTTCCGTTTTCGATCGAAATATTATTCATAGGACAAACGCGGGCACATCTGCCACAACCGATGCAAGTGTCTTCCGTTGTGATGCCTCTGAAATTATTTGCCGTGTCGATCGGCGTTTCCTTGAGCGCTTCGTTGGAAGCATAGGAGCGCGTTTCCTTTGCAAGAATTGGCGGGAGGATCTTTTTGATATTTTCCCTTTGCATAGACAAGTATGCCTGATCCGTTTCGGGCTTGTTGATAAAGCTGTTTCCGGGCATGGGGATTCCGAGCGAGAGAGAAAGGGATTGTCCGTGCGTTTTCAGCAAATGATCCATTCTTTTTGCAACGTCGCCTGCATGACCGCGGTAGGTGGCGACCGTAAAAATATAAGTGTTGGGTCGGAAGTGCATTTTCATGATCAATTCACGAACGGGATAGGGAAAATTTCCATAATAAACAGGGAAGACGAATCCGACGGAATCGGAGGATTCCGCGATTTCTGCACGTTCCTTTGCGGCGACGACGGGTACGCACGAGGCGTTCAGTTCTTCCGAAAGGATCCTTGCGGTCGAGAGAGAATTTCCCGTTGCGGAGAAAACGTAGAGAGTTGTTTTCATAAACGTTGACGTCCTTTCTTGTTATATGATAAGGGCTGATCCAATTTGCTTGAATCAGCCCCGATGGATGTTTGAAAATCAGCAAACGCCGTGTGCGAGCATAGCGTCAACGACCTTTTCGAAGCCGGCGATATTGGCGCCGACAACGTAGTTACCTTCCACACCGTATTTCTTTGCGGTGGAGGAGATGTTTTTGTAAATATTCTTCATGATGCCGTGAAGCTTTTCGTCAACCTCTTCGAAGCTCCAGCTGAGACGTTCGCTATTCTGGGACATTTCGAGAGCGGAGGTAGCAACGCCGCCTGCGTTTGCCGCCTTGCCGGGAACGAACATTACGCCACCGTCCATGAGGATCTTGGTTGCCTCGAGAGTGGTAGGCATATTTGCGCCTTCGCAGACTGCCTTGCAACCGTTTGCAACGAGCATCTTTGCATCGTCAGCAAGCAATTCGTTCTGCGTTGCGCAGGGAAGCGCGATGTCGCAGGGAACGCTCCAGACACCCTTGCCTTCGGTATAAACGGCATCGGTGTGAACCTTGACGTATTCGGAAATGCGCGCACGGCGAACTTCCTTGATATCCTTGACGAGCGCGAGGTCAATGCCGTTTTTGTCATATACCCAACCGGTAGAGTCGCTGAGGGTAACGACCTTTGCGCCGAGCTGCGTTGCCTTTTCAGCCGCGTAGATTGCTACGTTGCCTGCGCCGGAGATAACGACGGTCTTTCCTGCGAGGGTATCGCCGTGATCCTTCATCAGCTCGTCAGTCATATAGAGAAGACCGTAGCCGGTTGCTTCCTTGCGCGCGAGAGAGCCGCCGTAGGAGAGACCCTTGCCCGTGAAAACGCCTTCGTAAACGCCGCGGATTCTCTTGAACTGGCCGTAGAAGTAGCCGATCTCGCGTGCGCCGGTACCGATGTCACCTGCGGGTACGTCAACGTCAGCGCCGATGTATTTGTAAAGCTCGGTCATGAAGCTCTGACAGAAAGCCATGACCTCTCTGTCGGATTTGCCCTTGGGATCGAAGTCGGAGCCGCCCTTTGCGCCGCCGATGGGAAGTCCGGTCAGGGAGTTTTTGAATACCTGTTCAAATCCGAGGAATTTCATAATGCTGGTATTAACGGAGGGGTGCAGACGGATACCACCCTTGTAAGGACCGATGGAGTTGTTGAACTGTACGCGGTAACCGATGTTGACGTGCGCGTTGCCGTTGTCGTCCACCCACGGAATCTTGAACTGGATCTGGCGGTCGGGCTCGACTATGCGTTCGAGGATCGCGTTTCTTTCATAAAGCGCCTCGTTCTTTTCCACAGCGGGAGCGATGGAATCGAGAACCTCACGCGCAGCCTGCAGAAATTCGGGCTGATTTTCGTATTTTTTGTTGAGTTCGGCAAGAACTCTTTCGATATATTTCATAGATGATATAAGCTCCTTTCCATATGAAATAAATAACGGAATAAGTATAACAAAATAGAGGCTATCCGTCAAGAGTTTTTTATGCATTTTGAGCAAAAAAGTAAAAAGTGCCAAAAAAACGCAGGGAATTTTGAAATAAAAACGGAAAAGGTCTTGACAGAAGGGGGTGAAATGTGATATAATAAATCGCCGCGTAATGCAAAGGCTCCATAAAAAACAATGAAAATTGTTGCCTTGCTTAGCGAGTCATATATGAAAGAGAGGTGCTTTTCCATGTTCGCAATCATCGTAACAGGCGGAAAGCAGTACAAAGTTCAGGAAGGCGACGTAATTTTCGTAGAAAAACTCGACGCTAACGAAGGCGAATCCGTAAAATTTGAAGAAGTTCTCGCAGTTTCCGGCGAAACTTTCGTAGCAGGCAAGCCTACCGTTGAAGGTGCTTATGTAACTGCAAACGTAATTAAGAATGGTAAGGGCAAGAAGATCCACGTTCTTAAGTACAAATCCAAGAAGAACGAAAAGAAGAAGATCGGTCACAGACAGCCTTACACTAAGGTACAGATCGAAAAAATCTTCGGTTAATTTCCATGACGAAAGTTGTTTTTTACAAACAAAACGGCGTCTTTTACGGCTTTCATGAAGTTGGTCACGCAGGCTACGGCGAGTTTGGCACAGATATCATCTGCTCCGCTCTTTCCGCAATGACCATGCTCATCATCAATACCATCGAGGTCTCTTGGGGCGTCGACGTAAATTTTGAGATCGATGAGGAAACGACCGATATCACCGTAACCGTAAAGGAAGCACTCCCTAAGTACGCTTCGTCTGACGAAAAGCAGTTTGCAGTATCCGGTCTCATTCAGGGCTATTTCTATCAGCTCATGGATATGATCGAGGATTACGGCGACTATATTGACGTCGAAGAAGAGGAAAAACCGATTTAACAGTTACACAAAATCTGAAGATGGAGGTTTTACAGTTATGTTGAGACTTGGCTTGCAATTTTTTGCACATAAAAAAGGTGTAGGTTCTACTAAGAACGGCCGTGATAGCCGCGCGCAGAGACTTGGTGTTAAGAAGATCGACGGTCAGACCGTACTCGCAGGTAACATTATCGTTCGTCAGAGAGGTACTAACGTACATCCCGGTACCAATGTAGGCATTGGTTCTGACGATACACTTTTCGCGCTCGCAAACGGCGTTGTAAAGTTTGAACGTTACGGCG
Organism: Eubacteriales bacterium; assembly: GCA_045646925.1. GTDB lineage: Bacteria > Bacillota > Clostridia > Oscillospirales > CAG-272 > QALR01. Next base: position 15,173 of record JAZRLQ010000012.1, on the reverse strand, counting down.
ACAACAAGAAACGTGTTAGCGTTATTGCTGCTGAATAATGATCTACAAGACAGAAACGGACTTTTGAAAACGGAAGTCCGTTTTTTTCATAACAAAACATTTTGATAAAAGAAATTGGATGTATACGATGAAAAAAGTAATTTCGATTTTACAATCTTTTCTCGGTCATGCAGGTGCGTACTTTATGTTCACCATGCTTGTGTTCGGACTCATTTCTTATTCCGTGAAAAGCTCCACGGTCAATCTTCCTTTGATCTGGTCGGCGCTTTTGTTCGGTACGCTCGTTGCTCTTTGTGATTTTCTTTTCATGTTCCCGCTCATCCATTCGTACGTGGCGAACGTATTTATTCACGGTATTTTGAGTGTTTCTTCCTTTGCGATCGCGTTCGTCGGTGCTTCCGATTTGATCGAAAGAGGAAAGACCGCAGTGTTCGGCGTTCTGTTGTTCGCTGTTCTTTATATTATTCTCGCTGTGATCCGTTGTGTCTATCATTCTGCAACAACGAAGAAAGAAAATGAACAGAAGAGCTACGCAAATCTCTATACGCCCACAAATCTTGACTGATATGAAAAATAACCGCAGAAAATTCTGCGGTTATTTCTTTTAAATATGACGAGAGAGGTTTTCGTTGGAGACCGCTTTTATGAAATCAGCAGGTCTATGCCGTAGATCGCGACGAGGTGCAATGGGTAATAGACGTAGAAAAGATTTTTCATCTTCCATTTTCCGCGCTTTCCGTTATAAAGCGCGAGAGGGATCAGAGCGAAAAACGCTATCCATTGATAGTGGACGCCAACGAAGGTGAGAAAGGCGAGAGGAACGATCATTGCCGCGAGCTTCGTTACTTTTCCGGGCGCGGCGAAGACGATGACGGGAGTGAGTACGCCCCAGATTCCGTAATCGACGTTGTAATCCGTGTCCTTCAGAAGGTAGGGGAGACATTCCACCAAAAAGAACGTCGCGAGAAAAACGAGCGCGAAAAGGATCCACGCGTCGACGTTTTTCTTTTTCATTGCGTGATCGAGCGTATAGATCAGTATGACGGAAAAGGAAAACGTGATCAGAATACACTGATAAAGCGAACCCATAGCGAAGAAGTAGACGAGCTGGCAGAGCAGTCCGAGTCCGAACATCTGACCGAAATAGCGGAGTCTGTTTTTCGTGTATTTTGCGCCCTCGGCGATCATGTAAGCGAAGATGGGGAAGGCAAGTCTGCCTATATAACGAAAGATATCGTATCCCGAAAAAAGTTGAAGACCGGCGTGATCGAAGGTCATAGCGATCAGAGCAATTATTTTTAACTGATTGCCGGTAAGGCATTGAAATGATTTTGTTTTCATATGAAAAAATCTCTTTTCTGTCGAAAATGCTTTTCTTTCAGTATAATGCAGAAAGCGGCAGTTTGTCAATGATCCTATAATAAAAAGAAAAATAAAAAAATTTTAAAAAATTTTCAAAAAAGTATTGACATTTTAAAAGAGATGTGATATCATATAAAAGCGCTCAAGGGTGAGCGGCAAAAAAATAAAATGATCCATTAGCTCAGTAGGTAGAGCACATGACTTTTAATCATGGTGTCCGGAGTTCGACTCTCCGATGGATCACCAAGACGGGATTTAAATCCCGTCTTTTTCTTTTTCGAAGATATATAATAATGATTGACAATGCAACGGATATGTTGTATAATGTTTTTTGTGAAAAAAGACGGCTCACTCAGAGATGTGAATTTAGCAGGAGTAAAAAATGGCTACGATTAGAATGAATTGCGATTATTTGGAGGGTGCGCATCCGAATATTCTGAATCGCTTGATCAATACGAATTACGATCAGACGATTCCGTACGGTTTTGACGAAATTACCGCCAGCGCAAAAGAAAAAATAAAGAATGCTTGTGAATGCCCCAATGGAGAGGTGTATTTCCTCGTCGGCGGTACGCAGACCAACGCGACGATGCTGGACTTTATCCTCGATAAAGCGGAGGGTGTCATTGCTGCGGATACCGGCCATATCAGCGTACACGAAGCGGGCGCTGTCGAATATTGCGGACGCAAGGTCATTACGATCCCTGCGGTAAACGGAAAATTGTCGCCTGCTGCGGTCAGAGAATATATGGAAAACTTCTACGGGGACGCGACGTGGTTCCACATGGTCTGCCCCGGAGGTATCTATATTTCCCATCCTTCCGAATACGGAACGCTGTATACAGAGCAGGAATTGAAGGAATTGCGCGAGATCTGCGATCAATACGATATGCAGCTTTATCTGGACGGCGCAAGACTCGGTTACGCGCTTGCTTGCGAGGAAACGGACGTGACGTTACCTGTGATCGCGAAATACTGTGATTCTTTTTGCATCGGCGGCACGAAAATCGGCGCTTTGTTCGGTGAAGCGGCAGTCTTTACAAACAAAAAGCAGGCGAAGCATTTTACCACTTTCATCAAGCAGCACGGCGCACTGCTTGCGAAGGGCAGAATGCTCGGAATACAATTTGACGAGCTTTTTGAAAACGATCTGTATCTGGAACTTGGCAAGCACGCCAATGCGCTCGCTTTGAAGATCAAGCGTGCGTTTGTCGAAAAAGGCTACGAGCTCTACGAGGATTGTTATTCCAATCAGCAGTTCTTCCTCGTTACGAAGGAGGAATTGGAGAGGATCAATAGTAAAGTTATCGTTGATGATTGGGGTCCTGTGACCGAAGAAAAGCATTTGATCCGCGTTACCACGAGCTGGGCGACGACGGAGGAAGCGGTCGATCTTCTGATTAGCGCGCTTTGATATCAAAATACATAAATACAAAACGGCAGAGAAAACGAAAGCGTTTGCCCAACTTCTCATAAGGAAGTTGGGCAGTTTTATTCGCCTGCGGCGAGTGATATTGCTTCGCAGTGATATTCGGTATACGCCGAGTGATATTTGCTTCGCAAGTTTTGGAAGCGAATAAAATATCACTGAAGCCATAAGGCTTCAATATCACTATTGCTAAGCAATAATATCACTCCGACGAAGTCGGAATATCACTCTTGCTTTCTCAGCCGATTTGTGTTATAACAAATAGGGGTAAGGGCTTTGCCCTGTGCCTTTGTAATACAAAGGCGAAACTGGCGATAAATCAAACGATAATCAGGAGGTAGCAATATGGCAAACTATAGTATTTGTGGAATTGATTGTGACGTATGTAGATTCAAAGCGGAACAAAACTGTAAGGGATGTAAAACGATTAAAGGCAATGTGTTTTGGGGCGAATGTGATTTATATAAATGTAATTCACAAAAAAATCAAGAACATTGCGGAAAATGCTCTCAATTTCCTTGTAACACATTGAAAGAGTGGGCATCGTCTGAAAATCCTGAAAGAATAGACAATTTGAGAAAACTATAAATTCTAATTTATCGAACAGAACAAAATAACCCCGACAGACCTCAAAAATCTGTCGGGGTTAATCTTTGTCTTCTGCGGAGCAATTATGCCTTTTTGGACAGTCGAGGACGCCTGTCCCTACAAAACAGGTACAAACTTCCTTATGAGAACCACCCATTCTCTGCCGTTTTTTTCAGTTGTTTTCAGATGCGGACTTGTCGGTCAGAAGACCGGTGTACTTTTTGATTGCTTCGAACGTTTTCTCGCTGATGATATGCTCCATGCGACAAGCGTCTTCTTTTGCGATCTGCTCGGGAACGCCGATGGCGTGGAGAAACGTGGAGAGCGTCGTGTGGCGCTCGTACATGGATTCTGCGATCGCAAGACCTGCGTCGAGAAGTGTGATATGACCGAGCTTATCCATTTCGATATAGCCGTTTTCTCGGAGATTTTTCATGGCGATGCTGACGCTGGGTTTTGTATATTCAAGCTCGCTGGCGATATCGATGGAGCGAACCGTACCGTTTCGTTTTTGCAGGACCAAAATAGTTTCCAGATAGTTTTCTGCGGATTCCAGGATTTTCATGACATACATTCCTTTGTGAGTGTTATTATTGAATCATTATATCATAAACTGAATTCGTTTTCAAGTCTTTTTTGATTTATCCGAGAGAAGCTTCGAGGAATTGACACTGCGATTTTTCTGTCGATAGAAACTTGTGAAAAACGTCAAAAATCTTCTTTCTCTTTTTGTGAAGGATGGACTTGACCTTATTTTTAGTATGTGCTATAATAGAAGCAAGAAATTCGGCTTCGATTATTTTTTGAAGATGCTGCGGAACCAAAGACTGTCTTCCTTTGACAGACCGCCCGTTGCGCGAAGCAGCGTGATATAAAAAATAACTGAGAGAAGAATGCCCGCAACGGTGAAAACGGCGTTGCTGTAGCTTGTCGGAAACCAATGCGTGACGATCATGGAAAGCGCAGTCGCGCCCGCTATGCAGACGAGAGGACAAAGAACGGCTTTCGGAACAGGAAGCTTTGCTTCCGTTATGGTAAGCAGCCTCGTCAGACTGAACGCGAGATTGATCAGCTCTGTGACGAAAACGCAGATGACGTAGCCGTAAAGTCCGATCTCAGGCATGAGCGACCAAACGAGAAGCACGCTGAGGGAAGCGTCGATGATGTTGTAGAACATGGAATGCAATTGTTGGCCCAGACCCTTGAGCATTCCGTCCACGGTGGTGTCGAGATACATAACGGGGACGAGGGGCGCGAAAATACGGATGTATTTCGCGGCTTCCGCGCTTTTGTATACGAGAATGCCGAGGGGTTCCGCAAAGCATATGAGAATTCCCGCGCATCCTATGCCGAAAATCGTGGCAAGAGAAAGCGCCCGACGTACGATATAGCAGATGTGCCGATTACGGCGAACGCTTCCGTATTTTGCCGCAAGCTCCGAAAGCTCGGGGACGATCAATCCCGAGAACGTGGAGCAGACGGCGGAGGGGAAGAGGATCAGCGGAAAGACCATTCCGTGAATCGTTCCGTATGAGGCGAGCGCCGTGCCGTAATCTGCGCCGTGCTTTCGAAGTCCGATCGGGATCAGTATATGCTGAATGGTGACAAGACCGGAACGCAGATACGAGGAAAACGCGATCGGCAGGGAAATGCGAAGCATTCTTTCCTTCATCGTCGGGTCGATAAGGGCTTTTTTCGCCCGTATGTATTTTTTCTTGTCGAGGATATAGAAGATCAGCAGGTAGAAGAAGGAGAGCGCTTCTGCGATCGCCGTGCCGAGAACCAATGCCAACGCGCCGTATTCGATCCCTTTCGGGAGAAGTGAGCGCAGCAGCGCAACGGTCAGCGCGATCTTGACGAATTGCTCCGCGATGCTTGCCGATGCGCTTTTGTAGACGCGGCGAACGGCGTTGAAATAGCCGGAAAATACGTTGGACAGAGCAATGAAGGGAAGTGCGATCGAAAATACGCGCAGTGACAGATAGGTTCTGGAATCCTGCAGAATATGCTCGGAGATAAATTCAGCGCCGAAAAAAAGAATGGAGAAAGCGGAAAGGCCGAAAGCCAAGGCGTACCCCACGCATTTTCGCATGGCGGTGATCACTCCTTTGCCTTCGGATCTACTGAGCTCCTCCGAAACCAGACGCACGACGGCGAGACTGATTCCCGACGTGGCAAGCGTGACGGCAAAGCCGTAAACGCTCGTGATCAGTGAATATAAGCCCATGCCCTCCGCGCCGATCTTTCCGGAAATATAGGCGTTGAATATAACGGCAATGCTTCTCATGAAGATCGTGGTTGCGCCGAGAAGCGCGGCATTCAGAAAAAAACGTCTGACTCTTTTCAAGTTTCTTGTCAATCCTTTCGTTTTTCATTTTTTTCATGTATATTCCCGTGTTTTGCTTGCTATTCGTAAGTTTTATCCGAAAACTCAAAATGATTTGCCGCGAGTGCGCGGCAGGAGGTATTTTTTATGGAAAATAAGAGAAATCCCAAAAAGCTCCGTGAGCTTCTGCTGGATATCGGCTATTTGTTTGCCAGCGGTATTCTGTTCGGCGTCGCTTACAATATGTTCTTCGTTCCCGGCGAGATCTTTATCGGCGGCGCGGGCGCGATCGCGACGGCGCTCAACATTCTGTTCGATCTGCCGACGGGTCTTATGATCTTTTTGATCAACGTTCCGCTCGTTTTGCTGTTCTGGTATTTTTATGGCTTCCGTTATTGCGTCAAGGCGGTCATCGGTATTATCGTTTCGTCCGTTTTCGTGGACTTGACGGATATGATGGGCATTTTCCAGTGTCCCTTTGCAAATCCCGAAGAAAATACGATCCTTTGCGCGTTGTTCGGCGGTATCGTGATCGGTATCGCGGTTTCCTTCATGTTCGTCAGAGGTTATACGACGGGCGGATCCGACCTTGCGGCTTTTCTCGTCAAGGTTCCTTTCCCGAAGATCTCCACACCCCGTCTGTTGCTCGCGATCGATATCATCGTTATCGTGTTCTCTTCCTTCTTCACCACCTTTTTTGCGGACGGCGTGCCCACGGCGGCAGACTTTAATAAAGAAGCCGTTTACGCGTGCTACGTTTCTATTCTGTTCTCCTTCCTTGCGACGTTTATGTTCTCCAGTATGCTTGAGTTCATGAACTCCGGCTTCGATAAGACGAAGATGGCGTACATCTTCTCCGATCGTTACGAGGAGATCGCCGACGAGGTTATGAAAAAGATCCGCCGCGGTGTGACCGTGCTTGACGGTACGGGCTGGTACACAAAGGGCGATAAAAAGGTTATTCTTTGCGTTGTAAAGAAGAACGAGATCTTCCCGCTCAAGACCTTGGTGCGCTCGATCGACGAGAATGCGTTCATGATCCTTTCCGAAGCGGAGGAAACGATCGGCCAGGGCTTCAAGGCAGGTATTGCCGACGTTGCCATTGAACCCAAAAAACGCAGAAAACAAAACGCGGAAAAATAAAGTGTCTGAAAAAACAGCGTATCTCTCAAAAGAGGGGTACGCTGTTTTGTTTATCGGATGAATCTATATGCGATATGGAGGAGGAAAAGCGCCATGAAAAGAGTAAGATCGCAGTTTTTTGTGCGAAATCCGATGAAAATCTTTGAGAATATTGCATTTTTCGGATCAATATGGTATACTGAACCATATTTTTCAGAAAAGGTGGGATGAAAATGGATTACGATAGAAAAGACGCGGTTCGGGTTTCGGAATTGCTTGGTTGCGCGCTGTTGTTTTCGATGCTGGTGCGTATGGCGTTTTCACTGTGGTCGCAGAAGGAAGGCGTTTCGGATCAGATGATCTCGGGCGTCGTTTTGTTTGCGGCTTACGTTCTGCCTTTGATCTGGGGTGTTTGGAAAATTCGCCGTACGGAGATCTCTCTTCCTTCCTTTTCACAAGACGCGGGATTGAATAAGCGGTTGGCGCTCATGCTCTCTACCTTCGGCGTGATCGTGATCATACAGATCCTCTATGCCTCCGTGTTTCCTTCTGTGATCGAACCCTTTGAAGCGGATCCCAACATGACGGCAACGAAGCTTCTGTTTCTGTTTTTGTTTTCGACCTTGATTCCTGCCATTGCGGAGGAATTGTTTTTTCGTGGATTTTTCATGCATTGTATGCGCATATTTCGCGCTTCGCTTGCCGTATTGATGTCAGCGCTCGTGTTTGCGCTCATGCATTTTTCCGTCGAAGGCTTTCCGCTCTATTTCGTGACGGGGCTTCTGATGAGTATGGCGTATATGGCGACGAATTCGCTTTCGATGGTGATCGGTATCAGCTTTCTTTGCAAAGCGTTTCGTTTTCTCGAGACGGCAGTCACCACGTATATGCCGGAGGACTACGTGCCTTTGATGCAGGGTGGATTGATCGTATGCGTTCTGCTTTCTGCGGCGGGGCTTCCTTATTTGAAGGAGAATATGCGTGCATTTTTTGAAAATGATGACGAAAGGGCGATCCCGTCGGCTTATTTCTGGACGGTTCCGACGATTCTTTTCGTGGTTCTTTCTGCGGCAATACAGATTTTGCTCCAACCCGCCTGAGTGTTTTAAAAATATTGTTTCATATAATAAAAGAGGTTATCCGATATGAATGAGAATGCTGAAAAATTTATGCGCGAGGCCATCAAACAGGCGAAGAAAGCCGCCGCAAAGGGAGAGGTTCCTGTAGGCGCGGTGATCGTTCGCAACGGTGAGATCATTTCGCGCGCTTACAATACGAGAGAAACGGGGAAAAACGCGCTTTGTCACGCGGAGGTCAAGGCGATCCACCGCGCTTGCAAAAAGCTCGGCGGTTGGCGTTTGCCCGGTTGCGAAATGTACGTGACGATGGAGCCTTGCCCCATGTGCGCGGGCGCGATCATCAATGCAAGGATCGTATCCGTATATTACGGCGCTTACGACAAAAAGGCGGGCGCATTCGGAACGCTTTTCGATATGAATACGTTTGGCCTCAATCATAAGCCTGAGATCTTTTCGGGATTGATGGAAAAGGAGTGTTCCGAGCTTCTTTCTTCGTTCTTTTCCGAGCTTCGTGCGCGCAGAAAACGCAAGAAAACGGAAGAAGCGCTCGAAAACAACGAAAAATAAAAGAAAAACAGAAAAAGGAAATATTTGACAATTCGATATGGATGTGATATGATAACAATCATATCAGTGATCAGGATTTTTTGCATGAAACGATGACGGACTTTTCGATACGGAAGAAAAATTCTATGGTATAAACGAAAAGAAAGGAATGTGTAAACATGAAAAAAGCAACGAAAAGATTGGTTGCCGCAGCGCTCGCTGCTCTGATGACAACATCCGTATGTACGACTTTTACAGGCTGTAAAAATAACGGCTCCGCAGGCGTGGGACACGCACTCTCCACACTTCCCGGAGGTACGTCGCAGAATGCTTCTGTGCCGGACGATCCCACGGCGGATCATAACGGGGGCGCGACACAAAACGGATCATCGACCTCGCAGAACGGGGGCGCGATTCAAGCGGAGAAGAAGGTTCTGAACGTTCTCACGGGAGAGCCGGCGGTCAATGCGTCGTCTGCGATACGGCCGATCGCGATCGTCGTTGACAATATTTCCAATTCGTACAAAAATCAGACGGGACTCGATCAAGCGGACGTTCTGTATGAAGCGCTCGTCGCGCCCGGAATTACGCGCTTTCTGATGGTGACTTCGGATTATACATTGCTCGACAGCGTGTGCAATATCCGTTCTGGCAGGGATTATCATATGGATCTTGCCGCTTATCATAACGCGGTTCTCGTATGCCACGGCGGTTCTTCCACCGTCAATTACGATTTCTTTACGCTTGCGGCGCAGAGATACGGAAGCAGATGGGGATACATCGATACCGAATTTGAAAAGTGGTTTTACATGAAATCGTACGGCGATCTGTACGGCACGATCGATCATTACGGCGATCGGAAGGATCTTTCGTACGATACCGTATTCAAGCCTGCGGCACTGACGGCGTTGATCGAATCCGGCGAGTCTCGTTTTGAAACGCAGGGAAAAGGTACTCTTTCCGGCAAAGCGAAGGAAAGTCTGCATTTTGTAGAATACGGCACGAAAAAGAATATGAGCGGCGCTTCATCTGCTACGCAGATCTCGTTGAAATTCAAATGCGAAAATTCATACAGTGTCAAAAGCGTTTCCTATGTTTATAGCGCCGCCGAAGGAAAATATCTGCGTCTGCAGGATGGACAGGCTCACGTTGACGCGCAGACGGGAAAGCAGCTTTCGTTCACCAATGTGATCACGCTTTTCACAGAGGTGAGGGCGGTGAATACGGGAATCGCGAGTGATCCCAGCATGACTCTCGTGGAAACGAGGGAGAGCGGAAAGGGCTACGGTTATTATTTTACGGACGGAAGAGTGATCGAGATCCGATGGAGCTCCGACGGGGAGAATCTGTATTTGGAGGAGCCGGACGGAAGCGTTCTTCAAATGAATACGGGCAATACGTATATCGGTTATCTGGACGATTCCTATCTGACGGACGGTCGGTTCTGGAATTGATCGCGTGATATTGCATGGCGTGGTACTCTGCGGAGTAACACGCCATTTTTGCTGTTTTGCGGCTGGGTTCGTCCGCTTTTTGCTTTTGTGTATTTTTTACGAGCGGCTGCTTTTAGTTTGCTAAAATTTTTCCCCCTTTTTTAAAACAATTATCTTGACACTTTTTCTATGCTGTGGTATAATTTTTTTAATAGATTATATAGGCGGAATTTCGCGTATGCGGTGCTTACGATGAGAAATGAAATCCGCTTCTTGTGATTTGATGTTATTTTTGCGAAAGGAATGGTCGATATTATGATTACTGTTTTTAAGAACGCCAAGACATATGAATGCGGCGAAATGAAGACGGTCGATGCTTCTTTTGACGGAAAAAATCTCTCTTTTATGACCGGCGCTATGGGCGGCGGCGATTCTGTTTTCAAATTTGAGAATGTTGCTATTCTGCCCGGCTTTTGTGATGTGCATGTGCATTTCCGTGAGCCGGGTTTTTCATACAAAGAGGACATTCGCAGCGGCTCTGCTTCGGCGGCGCGCGGCGGTTATACTGCCGTATGCACCATGCCGAATCTGAATCCCACGCCCGACAGTCTGGAAAATCTGGAGATTCAGAGAAAAGCGATCGCTGAAAAAGCAACGATCGCCGTATATCCTTACGGTACCATCACGGTCGGAGAGCATGGGAAAGTATTTTCGGACATGGAAGCGATCGCGCCTTACGTCGCGGCTTTCTCCGACGACGGAAAGGGTGTGCAGGATGCCGGTATGATGCGTGAAGCGATGGAAAGAGCGAAGGCGCTCGGAAAGATCATCGCGGCGCACTGTGAGGACAACTCTCTTCTGAGAGGCGGTTATATCCACGACGGCGCTTATGCGAAAGCGCACGGCCACAGAGGTATCTGTTCGGAAAGCGAATGGAAGCAGATCGAGCGCGATCTCGCTTTGGCAGAGCAGACGGGCTGCGCGTATCACGTTTGCCACATCTCCACGAAGGAAAGCGTTTCTCTCATCAGAGACGCAAAGAAGAGCGGCGTGAACGTGACCTGCGAGACGGGACCGCATTATCTGGTCCTCGACGATACGCACTTGCAGGAAAACGGCAGATTCAAAATGAATCCTCCTCTTCGTTCTCCCGCAGACAGAAAAGCGCTCGTTGAAGGTATTCTGGACGGTACGATCGACATGGTCGCAACCGACCACGCGCCGCACAGCGCGGAAGAAAAATCGCGCGGACTTGAAAAGAGCGCGATGGGCGTTGTTGGTCTGGAAACGGCATTCCCCGTTCTGTATACGGGACTTGTGCGTACGGGCATACTCACGCTTGAAAAATTGACGGAGCTGCTTTCCGTGAACCCGAGAAGGCGTTTCGGTATTACGTCCGACCCCGGATATTGCGTCTGGGATCTGGATGCTTCTTATAAGATCGACCCTGCGGCGTTTCTTTCCAAGGGACGCAGCACACCGTTCGACGGTGATAGCGTTTACGGCAAAAATTTAATGACGATATATGGAGGAACTTTGGTATGGCAAAGCAAATAAACAAAAAGATCGTCCTTGCGGACGGAAGCGAATACTACGGCTACGGCTTCGGCGCGGACGTTGATCGCGTATGCGAAATTGTTTTCGACACGTCCATGGTAGGCTATCAGGAAATCATTTCCGATCCTTCGTACACAAACCAGATGGTTGTGATGACGTATACCCTGATCGGTAACTACGGTATGGCAGACGAAGACTACGAATCCAAGGCGCTGACCTGCGGCGCGCTCGTTGTACGCGAATACAACGACCTTCCTTCCAACTTCCGTTATACGAAGACCTTGGCGGAAACGATGGAAGAAAGCGACATTCCCGGTATTGAAGGATTCGACACCCGTGAGCTCACGAGAAAGATTCGCGATAACGGCTCCTGCAAGGCGCTCATCACCTCTGCAGACACTCCCAAGGAAAAAGCGCTTGCTATGATCGCGTTGGCGGATATCCCCACGAACGCGGTTTCCAAAGTAAGCTGCCGTAAGCGTTGGTACGCTCGTACCGCAAACGCAAAATATAACGTCGTTGCTATCGACTGCGGCGCGCGCCTCAGCGTGATCCGTACGCTCAACGATCTCGGCTGCAACGTAACGGTCATGCCTTACAACTCCACCGTAAACGATGTTGAAAAGATGAATCCCGACGCGATCCTCATTTCCGAAGGTCCCGGCAACCCCGAGGACGTTCCCGAGGTCATTGAGCTGATCAAGGCGTTGAAGGGCAAATATCCCATCGTTGGCGTGGGCCTCGGACATCAGCTCGTCGCTCTTGCTTACGGTGCAAAAGTATACAAGATGAATTGCGGACATCACGGCTGCAACCATCCCATCAGAAATCTGGTAACGAACACCATCCGTACGTTTACGCAGAATCACAATTACGCAGTTGACCCCATGAGCGTGGATGCGACCGGTCTGAAGGTAACGCACCTCGACATCACCGACGACACGATTGAGGGTCTCTGCTGCAAAGAAGACCGCGTATTCACCATTCAGTATCATCCCGATACCATGAGCGGTCCGCGCGGCGGCGTAGGTTTTTATGAAGCGTTCATCGCTCTTATGAAGGAGGACAAGTAATATGCCAAAAAGAACTGACTTAAAGAAAATTCTGGTGATCGGCTCCGGTCCGATCGTTATCGGACAGGCTGCGGAATTCGACTACGCAGGTACGCAGGCTTGTCTTGCTTTGAGAGAAGAGGGCTACGAGGTCGTTCTTTGTAATTCCAACCCCGCGACGATCATGACGGATACGACGATCGCTGACAAAATTTATATGGAGCCTCTGAATCTCGAATATATCGCAAAGATCCTCCGCTACGAACGTCCCGACGCTATCGTTCCCGGTATCGGCGGTCAGACGGGTCTGAACCTTGCAATGCAGCTCGAAAAGAAGGGCATCCTCCGTGAATGCGGCGTTGAGCTTCTCGGTACGAGCAGCGAAAGCATTGAAAGAGCCGAAGACAGAGAAGGCTTCAAAAAGCTTTGCGAAGATCTCGGCGAGCCCGTTCTTCCTTCCTTGATCGCGCACACCATCGAAGAAGGTCTTGAAGCGGCTGAAAAAATCGGCTATCCCGTCGTTCTTCGTCCTGCGTTTACGCTTGGCGGTACGGGAGGTGGCTTTGCCGACAATCCCGAAGAATGCCGCGAGCTTCTGAAGAACGGTCTGAAGCTTTCTCCCGTATCCGAGGTTCTCGTCGAAAAGAGCATCAAGGGTTACAAAGAAATTGAATACGAAGTTATGCGCGACGCCAACGATACGGCGATCGCAATCTGTAATATGGAGAACGTGGACCCCGTTGGTATTCATACCGGTGACTCCATCGTTGTTTGTCCCAGCCAGACGCTGACCAGCAAGGAATGCGCTATGCTGAAGGAAAGCGCGTTGAAGATCATCCGCGAGCTCAAGGTAGAAGGCGGCTGTAACGTACAGTTCGCGCTCGACCCGCACTCCTTCCAGTATTATCTGATCGAGGTAAACCCCCGCGTTTCCCGTTCCTCCGCGCTCGCTTCCAAAGCCAGCGGTTATCCGATCGCGCGCGTTACCGCGAAGATCGCGGTCGGTATGACTCTCGACGAGATCATGCTCGGCGCTATGCCCGCGGCTTGCGAGCCCACGCTTGACTACGTTGTAGCAAAGCTTCCTCGATTCCCGTTCGATAAATTCCAGACCGCAAACAATAGCCTTTCCACACAGATGAAGGCGACGGGCGAGGTCATGAGCCTTGGCAGAACGCTCGAGGAATGTCTGCTCAAAGCGGCTCGTTCTCTCGAAATCGGCGTTTGCCACTTCCATATGGCGAAGTTCGACAGCTGGAACAACGAAGATCTGATGAAATATCTGCCCCTGGCAACCGACGACCGTATGTATGCGATCGCAGAGCTGCTCCGCCGCGACGTTGACGTCAGCCATATCTGCGACGCGACCAAGATCGATATGCTCTTCATCGAAAAGATCAAGAACATCGTCCTTATGGAAAACGATCTTAAAGCGAACGTGAAGAACGTTGCCGTTCTGAAGGTAGCAAAGAAGATGGGTGTTTCCGATAAGTTCATCGCAAAGCTTTGGAACTGCCCCGAAATCGACGTATATAACATCCGCATGGAAAACGGTATCGTTCCCGTTTATAAGACGATCGACACCTGCGCTGCGGAATTCACAAGCGATATTTCCTACTTCTACTCCACCTATGAATCCGAAAACGAATCCATCGTTTCCGACAGAAAGAAGATCATCGTTCTCGGTTCCGGTCCGATCCGTATCGGTCAGGGTGTCGAATTCGACTATTCCTCCGTTCACGCGATTAAGACCATCAAGTCTTCCGGCTTTGAGGCGATCATCATCAACAATAACCCCGAAACCGTTTCCACGGACTACACGACTTCCGACAAGCTCTATTTCGAGCCCCTTTGCGTGGAAGACGTTATGAATATCATCAATATGGAAAAGCCCTACGGCGTTATCGCTTCTCTCGGCGGTCAGACCGCAATCAACCTCGCAGAGCCTCTCCGTGACAGAGGCGTTAAGCTGATCGGTACGGATTGCGACGCGATCGAAAAAGCGGAAAACAGAGACTCCTTCGAAAAGGTTCTGAAGGCGCTCAATATTCCTCAGCCCGAAGGTAAAGCGGTTACGAAGATCGAAGACGGCGTTGCGGCTGCCGCAAGAATCGGCTATCCCGTTCTCGTTCGTCCCTCCTTCGTTCTCGGCGGACGCGCAATGCAGATCGTTGCCGACGAAGAAGGTCTGCGCCACTACCTCAAGACTGCCGTTGAGATCGACGAGGACAAGCCCGTTCTCGTAGACAAATATATCCAGGGTAAGGAAGTTGAGGTTGACGCCGTTTGCGACGGTACCGACGTATTCGTTCCCGGTATCATGGAACTCGTTGAACGTACCGGCGTACACTCCGGTGACTCCATCAGCGTATATCCCTCCTTCAGTATTTCCGATAAGGTAAAGGAAACCATCCTCGATTATACCAAGAAGCTCGGTCTGGGCATTGGTATCATCGGTCTTTATAACATCCAGTTCATCGTGGATAAGAACGAAAACGTATTCATCATCGAGGTAAACCCCCGTTCCTCCAGAACCGTTCCGTTCATCTCCAAATCCACGGGCTACAGCCTTGCGGATATCGGTACGCGCGTGATCCTCGGCAAATCCCTGAAGGAGCAGGGCATTACCGAAATTTATCCCGCTGAAAAGAAACGCTGGTACGTCAAGGCTCCCGCGTT
>JAZRLQ010000011.1:0-2464 GCA_045646925.1 Eubacteriales bacterium | reverse complement strand
TCATCGGAATGAGAACCTTATCATTATAATAATAAGCCATCCGCGGCAGATAGGAGAACAGAGTGAATCCGCGGTAACGGCAGCACTGATACATACCGCCGGCGGTCCGATAGATCTTGCGCCCGTAGTTGCCCTGATAGTACGCAAGATCGCCGCCGGAGCGCTCGAGAGAGCCTACCATGTGATTAAACAAGGTCTTTTCGATCACGTCGAGATATTCCGCGCGAGGCGTGTCGTAAAAGAGCGCCAGCGCATTCTCGACGATTCCCACCGCCACGCAGGTCTCGTTCGGCTTTTCGGAGGTCGGCATGAGTCGGGGCGCGTTTCCGTTTTCCGTCCATTCCTCGCATACCGTGCCGTTGCCGGTGTTTCGGATCTGCGTTTTCATGACCTGCTCAAAATAACGTCTCGCCGCTTCGACCGCCCTCTCGTCCCCCGACATTTTTCCGTACTGCAAAATTCCGAGGTAGACGATCAGCATTTCGATTCCCTTCGGGGAGCGAAGCTTCAGAATATCGTCGAAGCTGAGAAGGTTCATATCCGTCTTTTCGCAATCGTCAAGGACGGACTTGATAAAATCGAGATATTTGCGGTCGCCCGTCACCGCGTACGCGCGCCCAATGGCATGAAAGCAGGTGATGTGCTGACTTCCCTTGTTGAATGCGTCCAGAATGTCGGGAGCGTTCTCTGTGCTGAAGGTGCCGACGATCCAATCCGCCGCGCGCCGCACCAACGCGAGAATACGCGCTTCCCCCGTCGCCTCATACATTCTCGTAAGACCGTAAAGCGTGAAGGCTTGATTCCATACCGAGAACACCTTCAGCTCGTTGCCGCGACCGAGACAACCGAGATAACCGTCCGCGCGGATATTCTTCTCAATACTGTCAACGACCGCCATACCCTTTTTCAGCGCGCGGTCATCGCCTTCGCTTTCGTAATAATACGCGCAGATATCCATAAATTTCCCCGTATATTCGGGCTCGGCGTACGAAAGCTTGTGTTCGCCCTCGTACGTGGCGGCGTGTACCGTCTCGTCGATCTTCTCATAAAAGTTCCGTCTGACGTTGTTGAAGCACGCGCCAAGTACACCGCCGCAAAGCGTCGTTACCGATTTCGTTTTCATTTTATAGTCTCCTTCAAATCCATCTGCATATGTCAAGGTCATTATACCACATCCCGACGCCATTGTAAACCCCGTTCCTGCGGTTGACGAAATCAAAAAATATGATATAATGGTTACAAATAAAATTCATGGAGGTACTGTCAAGATGAAAAAAATAAACGTAGCACTTGTTGGCGTAGGATTCGGCGGCGCTTTCGTTGATATATACAAGCACCATCCGAACGTCGGAGAGGTCAGCTTGTTCGATACCGATCGGGAAAAGCTGGACGTGTTCGCGAAGAAATTTTCCGTGAGGGTCCACGATTCCTTCGAGGCGATCCTGAACGATGAGACCGTCGACGCCGTTCATCTCGTGACGCCGATCCCCTTGCACGAGGAGCAGAGCGTTCGCGTTCTGGAGGCAGGCAAGCACTGCGCTTGTACGGTTCCAATGGCGACGTCGCTGGAGGGGATCAAGCGGATCACCGAAGCCAAGAGAAGATCCGGCAAAAATTATATGATGATGGAAACCACGCTATACACCTATCAATTTTTCTACGCAAAGCAGATGCTGGAGAGCGGTGAGCTTGGCAAAATTCAATTTTTGCGCGGTTCTCATTATCAGGATATGACAAATTGGCCCGATTACTGGATGGGCTTGCCTCCGATGTGGTACGGCACGCACGCGATCGGTCCGATGATCGCGCTTTCCGGCTCGCGCATTCAGAGGGTCGTCTGCTTCGGATCGGGCACGATGGACGAAAGTCTGCATAAGCAATACGGAAATCCCTTCCCCGTCGAATCCGCTTTATTCGAGTTCGAAAACGGTTTGAAGGGCGAAGCGACGCGAAGCTTGTTTGAAACGGCGCGTATGTATCAGGAGGGTATGTTCGTATACGGAAGCAAAAAATCGTTCGAATGGGGCTTTACGGACAACGCCACCCCCTACGTGACCACGCTGGGAGAATCTAACGGAAAACGAGGAAAGCCGACCTCCTTCACGGAGCAGGAAATGCCCAACTTCCACGCCTCTCTGCCCGAAGAAATACAGAGATTCACCGTTGGAAAAGGCTACGATCCTTTGAATCCGCAGGAATCGCTGAAAAAGGGCGCGGGCGGCGGACATCACGGCTCACATCCTCATCTCGTGCATGAGTTCGTCACGAGCATTATAGAAAACAGAAAGCCGTGGATCGACGAGGTTCTCGGCGGAAATATCACGGCGGCAGGTCTTTGCGCCCACGAATCCGCAATGAGAAACGGCGAATCCATTACCGTTCCGCTGTTTTAAAAAAGCTTGACGCGCGATCCTCGCGTGAAAAAAAGAGCAACACGGAATCAAAATTCCGTGTTGCTCTTTTT
>JAZRLQ010000010.1:0-3356 GCA_045646925.1 Eubacteriales bacterium | reverse complement strand
CTGCACGACATTCCCAACACCGTTAAGAGCGCTATGGCCGTTCTCTCCCGCCTGGATGTTGATATGTGTAACCTCCATGCTGCCGGCACCATCGCCATGATGGAAGCCGCTCTGGAAGGCCTCACCCGTCCCGACGGTACCCGTCCTCTCCTCATCGCCGTTACCCAGCTTACTTCCACCAGCGAAGAAAGAATGAAGAACGACCTTCTCATCAACGAACCCATCGACAAGGTCGTTATGCACTACGCGTCCAACGCGAAGAAAGCAGGTCTTGACGGTGTCGTTTGCTCTCCTCTTGAAGCAGGCAAGGTTCACGACGTTTGCGGCAAGGAATTTCTCACCGTAACTCCCGGCGTCCGTTTCGCAGGCGGGGACGTTGGCGACCAGTCCAGAATCACCACGCCCGAAGGCGCAAAGGCTATCGGCTCCGACTACATCGTTGTCGGCAGACCGATCACTGCTGCCGCAGATCCTGTTGCTGCATACGAAAGATGCGTTGCTGAATTTGTCGGTTAATTGAGACAAAAAACGGGCGAACCATTGGTTCGCCCTTGCGATATTCTTTTATCACTGAAAGAAAGGTATGGTTTCAAACATGAGAAGTTTGATTGACATTCTTGAACTCTCCACTGTGGAAATCGACGAGCTGATCGCGACCGCAGAGGACATTATTGATAATCCCGCAAAATATGCGGAAGCCTGCAAGGGTAAGATTCTCGGTACGCTCTTCTTTGAGCCCTCCACGAGAACCAGACTTAGCTTCACCTCCGCGATGATGAGCCTCGGCGGCAACGTGCTTGGCTTTTCCGATGCGACCAGTAGCTCTGCTACCAAGGGTGAAAGCGTTGCCGATACCATCCGCATGGTAAGCGCTTACTCCGATATCATTGCTATGCGTCATCCGAAGGAAGGCGCGCCCTACGTTGCGGCGAAGGTAGCAAGCGTTCCGATCATCAATGCGGGTGACGGCGGACATTTCCATCCGACACAGACGCTGACCGACCTTCTGACTATCAAGCGCAAGAAGGGCACTCTCAATAATTTGACGATCGGTCTTTGCGGCGACCTCAAGTTCGGCAGAACTGTACACTCCCTTATCGCGGCAATGTCTCGCTACACGGGTATTAAGTTCGTTCTGATCTCTCCCGAAGAGCTGAAACTTCCCGGCTACGTCAAGTACGAATTCCTCGGCGACGGCAAGGTCGCATACGAAGAGATCGCTGATATGGCAGAGGCTATGCCGAAGCTCGATATCCTCTATATGACACGCGTTCAGCAGGAACGCTTCGCAAGCTACGACGAATATCTCCGTCTGAAGGATAGCTACATTCTGACTGCAGATAAACTCGATAACGCGAAGCCCGACCTCTGCATCATGCACCCGCTGCCTCGTGTAAACGAGATCTCCGTCAAGGTTGACGAGGATCCCCGCGCTTGCTACTTCGAGCAGGCAAAGAACGGCAGATATATCCGTATGGCGCTGATCCTCAAGCTTCTTGCTGAAACGGATAAACCCGACACGGTGCGTCCCGGCGAGATCACGACGGATATCACTTGCGCAAATCCCCGTTGCATTACCTCCACCGAGCAGGAACTTCCTCATATGTTCCGTTGCGTAGACGAGGAACACAACATTTACCGTTGCGCTTACTGCGATCAGAAGGCGTATCCCAAAAAATAAAGAGTGAAACGTTTTCGTGTCCTCCGTGCAGAATTTCTGCACGGAGGATTTTTGCTTGAAGTCAATTGAAATTTACGGAAATAAATGGAAAAGTGAATTTTTGTAAAATTATGAAAATATCATAAATGTCCAGGTGTGACAGAGGAATTTTTATTTTTAAAAACCCTCTTGATTTTATTCCGTTTTTGTGCTAAACTATACAAAAAGTGTTATCTTGAAAACTTTGTTTTGGGTGAATCGGAGGTATGCGTTGAAAAATTTCATGAATGCGATGTATGCCTTGAATATCATCCTCCAGTCATTCTGGAGCTTGCTTTTTCCGATCGGCGTGGGTGTTCTGATCGGGTGGCTTCTGACGGAAAAATGCAATATGGGAAGCTATCTGTTCGTGATCCTGATCCTGCTTGGCGTTTTTGTGGGGATCATTTCTATGGTTCGTTTTCTGATATCTGCGCTTTCGGGACTGGAACGGTTGGAAAAGGAACAGAAAGACAATCATTTTCGTAAATGAAGAAAGGAAAGCGTATGCATAAGAAAAATATGCCCGTTTGGGAGATCATGTTTCTCATCGTGGGTGAGCTTATCGTTTCTCTGATCGTCACGGGCGTGTACTGGCTTCTTCATAAATTTTCGCACTCTGTGATCAGCGGTTGCTTGCTTGGCAGTGCGGTTACGGTTTTTAATTTTATCATTCTTTCCGTTTCCGTCAATCGCGCGATCGACAAGGCTTTGGCGGGACGAAAGGAAGGCGAGATGACCGAGGAGGAAGCTGCCGCTTTTGCCGCGGAAAATCAAGCGGCGGTGCAGAGAGCATCGCAGGGCTCGTATCTTTTTCGTCAGATACTCATGCTCGGCGTTCTCGTGTGCGCATTTTTGCTCGACGGTTGGTTTGACGTGATCGCCACGCTCATACCTCTTCTGATGTTCCGTCCTCTTCTGACGATCAGCGGTCTTCTGAAGAGAAAGTAATCTTTGAAAGAAAGGAAAGGGTTTGTTTTATGGATATTTCGGTTAACGGTCCGAAGATATATTACGAGATCCCGATTTTTGGAGGAATCAGAATCACGCAAACGACGGTGTCCTTGCTTGTGGTTACGATCCTTTTGATCGTTGCGGCGTATTTGCTGACAAGAGGTCTTTCAAAGCGTCCCGGTAAGGCGCAGGTCATCGTAGAAAAGCTCGTCACCATGCTTTACAATCTCGTTGAAGATACGATGGGAAAACATAATCTCGTTTTCGCGCCGTATATCGGAACGTTGTTCTTGTGTTCCATCGTGGGAACGCTCATCGGTATGACGCAGATCTTCCGTTCGACGACGGCGGACCTTTCGGTCACACTGGCGTGGGCGCTCGTCACATCCGTGATGGTTTGGTATAACAATATTAAAAATTTCGGCTTCAAAACGTGGCTGAAGGGCTTTACGGAGCCGATCGTCGTTATGACGCCGATGAATATCGTCAGCGAGATCGCTCAGCCGATCTCCATGGCGTTCCGTCATTTCGGTAACGTAGCGGGAGGATCCGTTCTGACCTCTTTGATCTACGGCGCGCTTGCCGCATTGACGTCGCTTCTCTTTTCCTGGCTTCCCGCGGCGGTCGCGGCGGCATTCCCTCCGATCTTCCAGATCGGTATTCCCGCGCTTCTTTCGATTTATTTCGATTTGTTCTCGGGATT
>JAZRLQ010000009.1:0-15954 GCA_045646925.1 Eubacteriales bacterium | reverse complement strand
GGCCCACAGAACGACATGGCTACGATCCGACTTCGTTGACGATATGATGATTCAGAGCTTGGCTTCCGGCATCAAATTCGGTACGGATACTTACTATTGCCTCAAGGATGCAAACATCCGCGGTTGTACGGTCAAGAACGTTAACCGTTGCGGTATCTCTCTCGAGACCGTTGACGGCGCGGCAGTTGAAAACGTTCTCTTCGAACGCATCGATATGACGGACGTAGGCGCTCCCGTTTACGTCACTGTCGGCGAAAGAAACCGTCTGCCTCGCAAGGAAGGCATTCCGACTCGTTGGGGCTATATCAAGGGCGTTACCTTCCGTGACCTCCGCTTCGAAAAGCCGTATCCGTTCAGCCACAGAAAGTTCATCCGCGAAACCCTCGTCATCGGTCAGAACGAAAATCAACGCATCGAAGATGTTGTATTCGAAAACTGCCACTTCGAGCTTCCCGGCGGCGCTACGGAGCAGTTCGGATGTCCCAAGACGATCAACAAGGGCTATCCCGAATACGACCGTCACGGACCTTCCGCAGGCTCTCAGTTCACGATCCGCTTCGCAAAGAACGTCGTCGTAAAGAACTCCGAGATCACCTTGGCAAATCCCGACGTTCGTCCCGATATCGCATACTTCGATTACGAAGACTAAAAATCCAAACATAAGCGAGCGTCTCTGACGCTCGCTTTTCCTTAGGAGAATGCAAATGCAATTACATATCGAAACCTTGAAAAATATACTCAAAGGCGCCGTCTCCGTACAGAACGAAGACGAATGGCTCCGTCTTTTCCGTTTCTCGGAAAAGCAAAGCAATTATTATTTTGAAAAGACTCCCGACACTTTATACCCGAAAACTCTCGCTTCCGCGGGAATGAAATTGGATCTCGTCACCGATGCGGACGAAATTTCCTTTGACTTCCGTGTGTTTGCCGCTTCCAGCCGCACGTTTTATTCCATTGACCTCTATATCGACGGCGTGTTCTGCGACGAGCTGTACGTAATGAATTATCAAAACAAAAAAAGCGGCGCCGCCTCGTTTGCCATTCCCGAGGGTACGCACCGCGTGACCGTCTATTTCCCGAATCTTATGCGCATAGATATCAAAAACATTCGCCTTAAAAACGCAAGATTTGCAGACACCATCGCATCCAAAATGAAGATTCTCTGTCTCGGAGACTCCATTACGCAGGGCTACGATGCCTATCATTCCTCTTTGTCCTACGTCAACCGTCTTTCTGAAGCGTTGGACGCAGAAATACTCGATCAAGCGGTCGGCGCCGAGGTCTTTGACGAAAAAATTCTCGACGAAGCGCTTCCCTTTGATCCCGATCTGATCACCATCGCATATGGCACGAACGACTGGGCTGTTCGCGCAAGCAAGGAAGAATTTCTGTACGAAGCAGAACGCTTTTTCAAGAAAATCAAGACAATTTACCCCGATAAAAAGATCGTTTATATCTCTCCAATCTGGCGCGGAGATTATCAAAGGCCCTTCGGCGCGCAGGATACCGCCGTCGGAGAATTTGAGACATCCGTAAAAGAACTTCAAACGCTCGCAAAACAATATCGCTTGTCCGTCATCGACGGCATTCCGCTGACTCCCCATATCTCCGACTTTTTCGCTGATCAGTTCCTCCATCCTAACGATCTCGGATTTGGCTTCTACGCGGAAAATCTTTTGAGGGCGATGAAGAAGGAAAATTTGATTTAAAATTCTCCTCATCGTTTGCATATACAAAAAAGCTCGCATTTGTCATGCGAGCTTTTTTATCAATACTGATTCGATTGCATATGTTCAAACAAAAAGTTGTACTTCTCTTTTCGAATACGCCATCTGCAAAAGACGGCAACCGCTTGATAACCAATCACAAAAAGAACAAAAGAAAGACTCCAATTTCCCGTTTTTGAGAGTTCTAAACCTATCGGTGCTAATATTACAAAAAAAGTTTGAAAATAACCCTTTATAAAGCCGAAAACGAAAACCTGCAAAAACGAACCGATGGTATAATATATTATAATCGGCAAAGCTTCTTGCCTAAGGAACGTCAAATAATCTTCCTTCAATGTAATTTTGTGACCTCTCGGTAAAGAATCCAGATATCTGCGTTGTTTTCCAGATGTGCCGTAGATCCACCAATTCAAAATAAACCAATAGAAAACAAATATGATGAGTCTGTATAATTCAATTAATCCCCATTCAGACAGAAACACCGCCACCAAATTCAATATAAAGCCTAACAATCCCCACAGAAAAACTGTCAGCATGGTTCCGATGACAAAATTTTTAAGACCAATCAGCCAATTGCTATTCATATACCATTCTCCTTTTTATTTTTTGATAAGCCAGCCGCTGTGAGCGAGCATAGTTACAACATCGTCGTCTTTGCCCGTTTTCATCTCCGGTGACAAGAGCCAATACTCTGTCAGCATGTCATTTCTGCGTTTTGCCACCACTTCATAGCGACTTTCATAATACTCGTTTTCAAAACATTTTACCGCAGGACCGTAAGGCTCATAACACCATACGTTACCGACAGTGAGAGGAAAATAGCGATCGCAGAGATCTCCGTTTTCCACCGGTTTTACTTCATATTCCTTTAGCTTCACGGTATATTCCGTTCCGCTGATGGCTTTAAAGTGCATCTGAACAAGTCCCACGTTCGGTGCATAGAAAAAATCATGAACGCCACAAAACTCAAACAGAGATTCTCTATCCGTTTTGTCCGTATACCGGATATGCAAACAATCCTCAAAAATACCCGCCGGAACTTCCGCTCGCACATGCATCGAAATAACCTCGTAGTGCAAACGTACGGGCGTTTTCTTTCCCCTAAAGCTGTTGGTTTCAAAATGATATCCCTCGGTGATACAATTGGAAAGAAATGTTCTGACATACATCATATGAGAAAAAACATCAAACATAAAAATCGTTCGTGGCGCAACTGCAAAAAATCCCAATTGTGTCTGCCAGTCCAAACCGTATTCCGTTTTTACAACATTCGGCGAAGTGGAAAAAAAGCCATTCAGTTTATCCAAATTCTTGACACGGCTCATACCTATAAACCCACTATAAGCAAGTGCATAGACATGCTTGCCGTAATCGCTTTTTAAAAGCTCGTCTTTGTAGGAGACAGCTTTTTCAAAATAGGATTTTGCTTTGGGAATATCCCGAATATCATCGTTTGCGGTTATATATCTTGCACCGATAAAATAATTGAGTTTTGCTATTTGGGGCACATCTCCAAGCTTTTCGGCAAGAGCAAGGGACTTTTCAAAATATTCGCCGGCTTTTCGGTATTGACGAAGCTTTTCAAGTTCACCAGAATAGAAAAAATAGCAATTCAATATCATTTTTTCATCCTTTAAAAACTCGGCAAGCTCTACGGCTTTTTCTATATAGACAATATTTTTTTCGCGTGATTCCATTCTCTTATTCGCATAAAATTTTTGGATGTACACACGTGTCATTAGGGCAATCTCATCTTTCGAGACAGCAAAAAGATCTCTGTCCTCGAATTGTTCAATAAGCGTATCACAGATCGCATTAGCTTCACCTCTTTGAAAAGCACCATAGGCTTCTTTTGCACGATGAAGTTCGTTTTCGATCTTTGTCCAAACCACCTTTTCCTTTACACGCTTATTTTCTTCATCCATCAAATAGATGAGTTCTTTTTTCAGTTTTTTCCGTCCTTCATATAGGCGAAACTTCACAACCTCCTTGGAAATACCCAATATCTCCGAAACCTCGGAAACATTTTTCTTCGCAAAATAATAGAGCATGATCGGCTCTCTGTATATTTCCGAAAGCTCTCCGATCTTTGCGCGAATCTCCTCTCGGCGTTCTTGATATAAAAATGATGCTTCCGGCGAAGAAACGCTCAGTCTTTTCTCAACCTCATCAAGAGAAAGTGTATTTCCTTTCGTTTTCATTGCACGCGCCGCTTTATTTTTCGCAATGGCGCAAAGCCATGAAGAAAGCTTCTCCTTATCTCGCAAGACACCCCAATGATAGTAGGCATAAATAAAAGTTTCCTGCACGATATCTTCGGCATCGGCATATGCCGATGCCGCATATACCACACTATATAAAAGCAATTTATAGGATTCGACAAGTTGACAAAATTCTTCGTTCGTACCGTCGAAAAGTAGGTCTTTGATCTCTTTCATGGCAGTACCTTTCTTTAGAAATACGTATTCTATTTATAAGTGTCAGAAAAAGAGAAAACGGTTAGAAGTTTTTCATAATTTCTATTAAAATTTTTTAAATAGTAAAAGGGTGCCTGCTTAACGCAGACACCCTCAAAAAATTCTTTTATAGAAAACCGATCGTCCTGTAAGCCGGGTTCTGTCGAGAACAATCATCTATCTTTGCCTTTTGTTACCAAAAGGCTCATAAGGGTTTCCCCTTACTGCCACCGCGCATAGAGCTTTCGCTCGGTCGGGCAAACCAAAATCTGCGGGGTGTTGCTTCGGATAGGGTTTACATGGCACAGACAGTTTCCTGTCTGTCGGTGAGCTCTTACCTCGCCTTTCCATCCTTACCGCAAAAGCGGCGGTTTATTTCTGTTGCACTGTCCCGGGAGTCGCCTCCGGCGGACGTTATCCGTTATCCTGCCCTATGAAGCCCGGACTTTCCTCACGATAATACCTTTCGGCAACATATCGCGCGATTGTTCGGCACGGTCGGTTTTTGACAAATTAAGGTTCGGAGTTTTCCACGGTAATCTTGGTAATGCCGTCAACGGCACCGTCGGGAAGCTCCTTGGAAAAATCATAGATCTCCAACTCTACGTCGGATACGTACACCTGAAGCGGATAGGAGAAGGCTTCTCCATATACGTCAACTTCCTTTTCGTAGTACATATCGAGGTAAAGATACGTGATCTCATTGCTTTCACTTGCGTGAGAGCCTTTGAAAATATAAGAGGGATCGGAAACCTCCGGAGAGGGATAATCGGTTTCGGGCATATACTGTCCCACACCAAAAAGATCCACACCCTCAAAAGAAAGTCTCTGATAACAGTAAAGCGTTTTCACATCTGCAACGTATTCATAGGTTGCGTAAACGTTTCCGTAATTATCTCTAAGAACAAAAACAAAGGGATATTGGGAATCCGAAACGTTGATCGGATCTGCCTCGAGAGATTCTGCCAGTCGAGCTTCGATCAAAGCATTATACGCCTCGCGCTGCTCAGCCGTAAGCGAAGAAAGCTGTGTGCGATCGTAGCCTTCGGATTTGATGACCTCGTCTTCGATCTCATCTCTGCGCTTCTGTACCTGATTTTCGTAATAATCTTCTGCGAGATTTTTGTTATAACGAACGGTCATCTGCAGAGTTTTTGCAGCAGGGATATAAATGATATCATAAATACCAGAAACACCGTCTTCCGCAATGTTTTCTACGGGCTCGTGACTATAGATCAAAAGATTGTCGCCATATTCCTCGTAAGCCGCAAGCGCGCCATCCGTCCAAAGAATACCGGAAACGCTTTTCGGCGGTTTACCTGTGCAAAGTCTGAAGAAGATCATGCCGTACACAAGAACGACGAGCACCCACATGATCGATTTGATGATCGTCTTCAACGTACGAACGCTGAAGATCTTGTCAATCGTGGATTTTTCCTGATATATCAGTTCCTCTTCGTAATTTTCGGCATTGCTATAATATTCCGACAAAAAATCACCTCCGTTTAAGTAAATATCCTAACTTATATATTATATCCCAAATTGAAACGCAAGTCAATAGCAAAGACGAAGGGATTTTCAAATTTTTTATGAACAAAGGCGTCAAGAAGGCTTCGTTGCCATGACGTTCATCCAACGTACGCAATCACGCGTCCAATCGTTGACCGCCGGATAATATTTGCCGACGATATCGTTGCAAAGCGAAACGCCGTGCTTGCCGTCAGGATAAATATGCATTTCGAACGGGATATTGTAATCCGAAAGCTTTTTGGCGAACACAAGCGCATGGCGAACGGAAACGCCCTCGTCCGTGCGTGTATGCCAGATAAACGCGGGAACGGTCTTTTCCGAAACTTGATAGTCGGGAGAAACCGCTCTTTCTGCTTCGGGATCGCGGTTATTGCCGAGAATTTTCTGAAAAGAGCTCTTATGACCGTGAACGTCGATGGAGGTCACCGCATAGGAGAGGATCATGCCTGTGGGGCGGTTATAGCCCTTTTCCATACCGAGAAGTGCTTCGATCTCATCGTTATCCCACATCGTTCCCAAGGAAGCCGCGAGATGTCCACCTGCGGAAAAACCGATAACGAATACGTTTTCGGGGTCAACATGAAGCTCCTCCGCGTGATCGCGGATATATTTCATCGCCGCAGACGCGTCGATGAGAGGTGTCGGCCAAAGAGGACTGCCCGTGGCAAGCGTTGTATATTCCAAAACGAACGCATTGAATCCGGCCGCCAGAAAATGATGCGCGATCGGCTCGGACTCGATCGGAGCGCAAGCGGTATAGCCACCGCCCGGAAAAATCAAAATGGCTTTTCTCTTGTCGTTAAAAGGAAGAGATGGATGGGTTCCCGCCACATAGGTCGTCAGAGTGATGTTTGGACGGTCGGGAAAAAGCGAGATGATTTCCGTTTTATGAGGTGCAAACATAATAGTGCCTCCTTATTTTGAATATATCATGGTGCGAATATGCATCCAAATCATTTTTAGCTATGTTTATAGTATAAGAAAAAACGACTCAAAAGTCAAGTTTTCGATATTTTTAAACGAAAAAATAATTTTAAAATATTTTTCAGTTTTTTTCAAAAACCTATTGACAAATCAAAAGATATGTGATAGAATATTCAAGCAGTCAAGCGAAGCGGCAATGCAAGCAAGACAAATGGCGGAATAGCTCAGTTGGCTAGAGCGCTCGGTTCATACCCGAAAGGTCGTGGGTTCAAATCCAACTTCCGCTACCATGACAACCTCGGTTGTCATGCTTGGCCCGGTGGTCAAGCGGCTAAGACACCGCCCTTTCACGGCGGTAACACGGGTTCGATTCCCGTCCGGGTCACCAAACGTAACAAATCCGAACTATTTCGTAAATCGAAATTGGTTCGGATTTGTTTTTTACTATTAATGCTGAAGATGGGAACACATAATTATGTGTTCCCATCTTTGTTATTTGGAGTTTCATTCGATGATTGATTCTTTGACAGATATTCTATTTGTTTCTCAATCAGTTTTATTTGTCCTTCTATTTCAGAAAGGTCATCGCTATTTGCTTTTTCTAATTGCAACTTAAGAATCTGTAATTCTTGAGATAAATATTCCTTAGTTACGGTATCATTATCAAACTCTGAAAGTTTTGTTTCGGCAACAGCAATCCTATACTCAAACACAGCAACTTGCTCGTTCAAATCGATTATATTGGAAATACACCATCCACCGATAGTCAATATTATTGTAATAACCACAGTGACAATTTCTTCGAACACATGATTCTTTACAAAATTTATGAGTTTTTGTCGCTTTGCGCCAACTGGCTTTTCTTCTTTTTCTTTCGATAATGGCCTATAGTAATCTTCGTTACTACCTCTCAAATTCTGAAAAGGTTCTTCCGTATTAGTGTTTTCATATCCTCGCATTGCTCGAACTCCTCGTTTGTAGGTGGAAACCTCAACCCTGTTCTTTTTTCTACACTTCGGTTTGTCTGTCATTCGATATCCTCGATTCTAAGAAATATATCTTTTTTCAAGGCATCCAAGGCATTGCAGAACAATTTATCAATATCCTTACCCGCTTGCGCATTAGGTGGTAAATAAAAATATTGATAATCGTATGAAATGCCGTATGTATCTCCTGCCAAATTACCTACAGTAACAATTTTATTTATATAATTATTGGTATCTTGACGAGTCAATCCAATGGGAGTGGTTTCCTTTCTTGAAAAGCGAAAATCAGAAATACTATCACCATACGAAGGTTGAATAATGGTTTTTTTATACTTGTTAATTTCGTTGTCGTTTATTGAACAAGTAAATACAATACCAATGCGCTGAACAACCAAAACGTGCTTATAAATAACCTGTGGGAAAACATATTTCTGTATTATATCTTTAACAAAATCATACTGAAATTCAAACGATTCTCCTAACAAGTTATGAGTTATTATTAAATTGTTTTGTGTTAATCTCAGACTGTTCTGCGTTTCATCGTTAAACAGCGATCTCTGATAACCAACATCATTACTTATGCGCGAGTAGTATTTTTCTCCGAAGAGCTTTTTGGTAAACGGAGAATACAGCACCTCATCTGCAATTTCTCCCCATTTATCGAATAATTTAAATGAGTTGGAAAACTGTATTCCACAAACTATTTGGTTGACACATTCTGTATTTGGCATAATTGTTCCTCCATTAAAGGGTTATATATAATAATTATACCACTTTTTTGTCGAAAAGTCAACCAATTATATTAATCCGAGTCTGGCAAGTATCATTAACATTTTGTAAATTACATCCTCAAGGTCTATTTTACCATTGTTTGAATCGATAATCCCTTTGTTAATCAGTTCAACAATTAAGTATCGACCCTCAACTGGGATTTCGTCAATAGTATGATATATCATTTAATCTCCTTTCATGGATGATCTCTTATCAATTATCGGTATTATAATATTAATTATTGACACTCCGTATGATTTTTTATTATTTCTTTTTTGTTTTCTCCAGCTTTTTTCCACTCCTCAAATTCTTTCTGCCCTCGCTCCGATTCAAAGTATGCAACGATATCGGGCAGAATACAGCGTGCGATCTCCATACGCAGATGATCCGGTAACGGTGGCAATTTGCTCTCTCCGCGTGTATCACGGAAGGCGAACTCAAGGCGTAAGAGGAAGCGTTTGAACCAACCTGCGGTCAAATATTCCTCGCGCAGAAACCATGTGGCGAGGATTTCTTGTTCCTTTTTCTGACGTTCCGCTTCTTCCTCGCGCTGCTTACGCTGGACTTCTTCCCAATCCTCGATATCCTCACTCTCACGAAGCACCGTTCGGTTATCGTGAATCAGCGCGTTCACGCGCTTCCAAAACTTTTTCCAAGTCATATCATCATCCTTTCTCACATCGTCATATCAAATGCTTCGCTCTCTTCCTCGGCAACATCCTCGTCGGAATCGCTTTCCGATTGCATGAAACCGATGGCAGCGCCCACGGCAAGACCCGCAAGGGCGCCAATGGCAGCGCCCGTATTCGTTGCTTGTCTTCGCTGTTTTTCTTCTTCAGATTCGTCTTCGCCGTCCAAAATCGACGTCACATTCGCAATCCCACGTACAGCCATAAGAGAAAGATCAAGATTGTCGGGAGAAACGTGAGCGCGAGGCGCAGAAACCAGATTGCTTCGTCCCGATAAATGCTTCTTTTTATGATTCTTGAAGCGTTCTCGCTCGCATTCCCAACCTGTTCGGTCGCTTCGTTCGCTATTTTTTGTATCGCTTTCTCCGAAGCTTCCGTCTGTTCCTGTGCCGCTTTCGTCATCGAGGCGGCGTAACTCTCTGCCGAAGCCTTCAAATTGGCTCTCTGTGCCGTCAAATCCGTTGACAGATCTTGCAGTTGTTGTATCGCTTTGTACAGATGGTTCCAGTCCTCTTCGCTGATCTGAACCATCGGAATCTCCTGATCCGCCTCGGTTTCCTGCGTTGTTTCTTCCATCGCCGCCCGAAGTGCCGAAGGGATATTTTTCATCTTCAGCTTGTCCATATAGCTTTGTCCTGATTCTGAATTCATGTTCCATGTTCTCCTTTAAATATTTTTCATCGTTAAGTTTGATATCGCGCACACGGCGCTCTTTGCCGTCATCGGTTCTGCAAATATAAGTGATATTTCTTCGGTTTGCCATCCAAGTCATCTCGTAACCGAATTTTTTCATCTCGGCTTGAAATTCGTTTTGGTTCATTGCTCTCGTCATACAGTAGTCAATGGTGGCGCGAAGAGCCATCTTCCAGCTGTTTCCGTTCATGGCGGCACGATATTCCTTGGGGCCAAGACGTTGAGATTTCACGTTTGGATTGTACTTTTTCAGAACGTTCAGCCCGTGAGCTTGGCATATTTCGTCGCTTCTTTGACGGAGATCTCCGAGAAAATACTTATTGTAATGAATTTTTCGACCGCTTTCAAGGTCGTAAGCGCATACGACAATGTGATTATGAAGATGGTCTTTGTCGATATGCGTGGCGACAATGGCTTCATGATTTTTGAATTTTTCAAAGCTTTGGACGAGCTCCATCCCGATATCATTCGCTTCCTGAGGCGAAATTGCTTCGCCAATCTTGAAGGATTGCACGAAATGATAGAAGCGAACGCCGTCGGGCTCGTGACCGTATACCTTTTGCGTGGCAAGAAAGGATTCGTTTGCCAGCTCAGGGACACAGTTATATCCCGAAATATAGGCGAGCTGTTCGTCCTCATCGAGCGTTTTGGACGGTTGCATACAGTAATCAAGCACACCCTTTTGTGCGCTCGGTGTCTGATTCTTTTCGGGAATACTTTCAATAACTGCCATCGGTATCACCTCTCAACACCAAAAGAATCTGACGGTAAACCGACAACAATTCGGAAAAATCGACCGCGGAGATTCTTCCTTGGCGCGCAAGCTTGGCAAGCTGATTGAGATTATTGCCCTGATAGCGAAGCTCTTTGTTCAGTTCGCGGAGATCGGAATTGACAATAATCTCTCCGTTCATGCACATATCCAGAATAAATGCGCGCATAGAAGGGGCGACAGCCTGATACATTCGCTCCTGCAGTGCCGTTTTTTCTTCGGGAGTAAGACGAATACTGATGGTTTCTGATTGTAATCTGCCCAAGTGATTCTCCTTTCTAACAAAAATATATTTCGTTTCTTTTGGCTCACCTTTTCTTTTCGCAAAGAAAAGGCAAGTGGGTTCGGGCTTCTGCCCGATTTTGTCCCGGCGTGAGCGCAGGGACGGTGCGAGGAGGTCGCCGCCATTTGGCGGTGGACATCCACGCGCTATGCTTGCCCCAGACGCGAGCGTCTGGGCTTTTGAAAAGCGATAGAAAAATACTACGATGGGTAGAATTGAGTCTATGTTGCGGTTATTGATTTATCATTCAAATCGCTATATAATATATTCAGACGCGTCGGAACAAATTGAATTGGAGGTTAATACCATGGAACTAATGATCGGTGACAAACTTAAAAAACTTCGCCGTAACAGAGATTTGACTCAAGAAGAAGTGGCAACTCATATTGGCATTTCTTATCAAGCCATCAGCAAATGGGAGAGAGGTGACGGATATCCGGATATCACGATGCTTCCCACTCTTGCGAATTATTTTGAGGTATCTGTTGACGAATTAATTGGTATGGATGAGATATCTTCTGCAAACAGGCTTGACGATATCAACCGAAAATGGCAGGAAAACAGAGCATTGGGCAATCACAAAGAAAATGTGGAGCTTATGAGAAGTGCTCTGAAAATCTATCCTAACAACGCTCTGTTGTTAATTCAATTATCTGCTTCACTTGAACGGCTTGATGGAACAGAAAAGGAAAAGAAAGAGTATCTAAAAGAATCTATTATGCTTCATGAGCAAATTCTTCGATACTGTGATGATTCCGAAATTCGAGGTGCCGCACTTTCCAATATATCCGATGCATATTTCAGATACGGAGATTATGAGAAGGCGATAGAATACGCTACCAAATTGCCGAATCTGTATAAGACAAGAGAAACTGCATTGGTTCATATTTTGAAGGATAACACGGAGAAAAACAAAATTGCAAAATCCGCAATCGAACCGTTGGCATGGCTTTTGTCGTATCATCTGACCGCAATTTCGGAAACTGAAAATGATCCTCGTTACAAGGAAAAAATTATAAAAATACTGGATGTGCTTTTTGACGGCAATGAAAGTGATTATGTTGTCGGAATTCGTAACAAAGCATCCAAGTAATCATCTCGCCCCGCCTCACGCGGGGCTTTCTTTGTTTTCTTGCATTGTCATTTTTGAATAGCGTGACAAAAGAAACTTGAACTTTTAAGAAGATGCCATTTTTGTAAAAATCACCTTATTTTTGCTCAAAAAAGCTTCGGTCTGGATCGGCATTATTTGCGATTTTCCCAACGGAGTGGCTCTCATCGTACAACGCATCGTTTTCCACTTTCAAAATTGCTGAAAGCCCACATTCCCTCGGTGTACACCGTAAATGGGCAAATCGCAAAAATTCTTGTTTTCGACCGCCTTTTCTTTGATTATGCGTATCAATTTTTGATGTTTGGTGACGGCATGACGGCTATGTGGGGAGTGGAGCGTTGCTGTCATCCGTCGAACCGCCATTGTCACCCAAATTTGCACCTTTGCTCGGTCGGTGACAACTGGTGTCCACTACCGACTCAGCCGTCATGCTGTCATCATCATCTTCCTCTGTTTCCGCGAGAGGAGTATCATCGATATATTGCGGCAATTCCTCTTTGATAAAGATGGCTCTCCGTAAAGATTTTGGAACAAGACTGAAAATAAAATATCGTTTTTTACCTGTACGTTTGCTTTCAAATTTCAACCCCATTTGCTCCAACTGGTAATGGTATAAGGTCAAATTTTTCTTGACCATATTGGCAGGAAGAGACACATCCATTATCTGCGATATCTTATCAGCGAGCTCGGTAGCGGTGCAGTTATACACGGAACAAACTTTGCCTGTTTTTTCATCGATGTTTAAAATATCCGTGTGCCACATTATCCACAGATACGTTCCGATTACCACGGGTGATATAATTTCTCCCTTGTAATTATCGGGATCCTTTGGAAGCCAAACGCCGGAATCCGTCATAGACAATCGGATTTCTTTATCGGATATCTCTCTGCCCGAACAGAACAAGCTTCCGCTTCGGAGCGCTCGGACAGGACGTTGTAATAGCCAATAGTTATCAGCAGCACCAACGATAGCCGTTGATCCCGAGGAAGCTCGAAACTGGTCTGATACATTGCTTTTATTCGTATGGTGAATCAGAACAAGGGAAAGATTATGGTGGCGCTGCGTAAATTCGTGCAGAGGAATCATATCGTTATAATCCTCTTTATAAATATTTCCGCCCTTGCTTTGCGGGCGAATATATTGCAGAACGTCAATCACAATAAGATTCGTTTCCGGATGTTCTTTTACGAAATCTTCCATCGCTTCAATCAGACCGTCATCCAAACGATATCTCTCATTGGAAAAATGAAAATTACTGTCGAGTGTATCCGTCAAAGAAAAGACTCTCCTTTGAATACGGCTTTCGGTGTCCTCCAGAGCCAAGTATAATACCGTTCCTTTGTGAGTCGGGAAATCAAGGAACGGTTCACCCTTAGATACAGCTACGCACATATTGACCGCTAAAAGTGATTTTCCTATCTTCGAATCTCCAGAAAACAATGTCAGTCCTGCAGGAAGAATATCTGCAATTGTGTATTTTAATGGCGGCATTTTCTTATTCATAATCGTGCTTCCATCTATTGTATGGAATTTTTTTGTATCGTTTTGATTTGTCATGCTTACCCTCGATCTCCTTTTATCTCTAATATTGTAAGTTTCATCGCCCGAATATCAAACCATATTGTATATTTGACATTATAACACAACAATGTTGTATTGTCAATAGGATTATATAATATAATTGGAGTTATTCTTGACAAATACAATTATATATGTTAAAATGGTTACGTAATACAAATTGGAGGTATGTCCATATGAGTTTTATTGGTGAACAAATAAAGAAATACCGCAACATGAGAGGTATGACTCAGCAGGATATCGCTGACGCTCTTGGCGAAAGCTCCGGCAGAGTGATCTATAACTGGGAGAAGGGTATCGGTCGTCCCGATTGCGATAAATTGGCGAAGCTGTGCGACCTGCTCGGGGTATCCGCTGATGAGCTGATCGGATGCAAGTCCATGGCGCAACACCCTACGGCAACCGAATGGACAACGTTACAAAAATACCGCGCCCTTGATGAGCACGGTAAAGAGGTTGTTGATTATATGATCGACAGCGAATATAAACGTGTGACGGCGCTGATGAGAAAACCCAAGCCAAGAATGTTGAAGATTGATTTTTATAATTATCCTGCCTCTGCCGGAACGGGTAACTTCCTTGAATCAGAAACGCCGGAACAGATTTTTGTCAAGGAAAGTTCCGAAGCAGAGAACGCTGACTATGTTATTCCGATCACAGGTGATAGCATGGAATCTACATATCACGACGGAGACAAAGTCTTCGTTGAAAAGTGCAATGCTGTTGACGTTGGCGAAATCGGAATCTTCGTTGTTAACGGTGATGTATACATCAAGGAGTTGGGTAATAAGTGCTTGATTTCACATAATGAGAAATATAAGCCAATTCGTCTCGGGGAGAATGATAGCGTTTACTGCTGTGGTAGAGTTATTGGGATAGTTGAAGAATAAAAAGTTAACGGCGACGCCATCAATTTGGCGACGCCGTTCTTAATACACGGTATATTAAGAGCTTGAATATAGTTTGCTCCTTATTTAGCATTGTTTCTTCCTCGCTTACAGCACCAACTCAAACACACCGCCGTCAAACACAATATCGTTGCCGTCTGCATCCTTGTAGAAGGACACCTTTTCCGTTTCGATCAGCTCAAAGCCCAAAGATTTGAGAAGCGAAACAGATGGCGCATTATTGATTGCCGTGCCTGCGGTCAACCTTTTAATGCCAAGCTCACGCATGTAGTCAATGAGTGCCAAGTGGCTTTCCTTTGCGTAGCCCTTGCCATGATATGCGGAGTGGAAGCAATAGCCGATCTCGTGTCCGTTTTCTCGGATGTTAAAGGCTATGTATCCGATCACTGTTTCACCAAGGCAAACAGCAAAAAACATATGCTTTGTGCCGCTGTTTGCCCTTGCCCATCTTGCAATTCTCGGCTGAACATCCTCGTCATCGGTGATGTGTGGTTTATCGTACTGCGAAAGGGCGGAAGTGTTAAAGTCCACCCAAATATCTTTTATGCTTTTCCAATCATCCGCTAAAATGTGACGGATGGTTAGTCTTTCAGTTTTAAGTATCATAGTTGCGTTTTCTCCTTATAGTTTAAGCACCGCATCAAGGCAGAGAGTCAGCGCATATTCGTATGCGTTGCCGCCCCAATTTCGTTCGTCGTATTTGTCTACGTCGGCAAGGCTGTCGGCGGTGTAGAGTATCATACCCCATGTTGCATCTCTGAAAGTGGAAACAGCGGCAAGAGCCGAACACTCCATTTCAACGACAGAGCAGCCTTCGCCCTTTCGGTAGGCAACCTTTTCTTTGGTTTCTCGATAGAATCCGTCTGTTGACCAAGTAATGACCTCTTGATATTTCATTCCGTGTTCAAGTATGGTTTTCTTGATTGCATTTCTTGCTCTTTCGCTGACCTTCATAAAGCGAGAAGGAGGCGCATAGTGGTAAGATGTTCCTTCATCACGCAAAGCTTTGTTCGGTACAAGAAACGTGCTTTCGGGGAACTTTTCAAGCGCACCGCAAGAACCGGCAGAGATGATCTCATGCACACCGTAGCCAATCAGCCAATCAAGTATCTGTGCCGCAGGTGCAGCTCCTACGGGAGCTTGGCAGAGTACGATTTCTTCACCCTTGTATTTCGTTATGTAGATCGGGTAAAGCTTCGTTGCGCTGACGAACTCAGACACCTTCCGTGTTTCTGTCTTGCTTGCGTATTCTTCAATATACTCACCGAGAAAAGCGAACACGCACTTTTTCGGGAGCTTCAAATCTAATTTTTCGTGAGTTGGATTGATAACCGCTGTTTGCTCGGTATCAAACTCCAATATTGGTATTTCATTCTTAATAATGCTCATTCTTGACTCCTTAAACCAAATCCTTTTTTGCAAACTGTTTTACAACAAGCTGTATCGTATCTTCCACAAAGTTTGCGTACTCGTCCTTCGACATAGTAATAAACTTATTTATGGACTTGTCGAGGTCGGGCAA
>JAZRLQ010000008.1:0-9994 GCA_045646925.1 Eubacteriales bacterium | reverse complement strand
TCTCGTTGACCTTCGTCCCATGAACATCACCGGCAAGGAACTCGAAAAGCGTCTTGACGAGGTTTACATCACCGTAAACAAGAACTCCATTCCCGACG
This sequence comes from Eubacteriales bacterium, assembly GCA_045646925.1. Classification (GTDB taxonomy): domain Bacteria; phylum Bacillota; class Clostridia; order Oscillospirales; family CAG-272; genus QALR01. The sequence continues at coordinate 9,896 of JAZRLQ010000008.1, read as the reverse complement.
ATCCCCAGAGTCCCTTCGTTACCAGCGGTATCCGCGTAGGTACTCCCGCCGCAACCTCCAGAGGCTTCAAGGAAGACGACATGGCTCTCATCGGTCATCTCATCGGTCTTTGCGCAAAAGACTTTGACAACAGCGCCGATTACATCCGCGCTGAAGTAACGAAGCTCTGCGAAAAATGTCCTCTTTACAATTAAACATTTCATCGCTCGCGAAAAAAGCAGTTTCGATTTGCCTTGAAAAACAAGTAACCTTCGGTACGGCGGAAAGCTGTACCGGAGGTCTTATTTCGGCCTTCGTTACTGATGTTGCGGGCGCTTCCGCCGTGTTCTTCGGCGGCATCGTTTCTTACGATAACAGTATTAAAGAAAATCTTCTCGGCGTTCGTACGCAGACGCTCGCCGAAAAAGGCGCAGTTTCTCCCGAAACCGCGCGGGAAATGTCGCTTGGCGCATTGCGTGCGCTTAAAGTGGATCACGCTGTTTCCGTTACGGGAATCGCGGGGCCGGGCGGCGGCACGGCGCAAAAGCCTGTCGGACTCGTCTATATTTCCACCGCTTCGCAAAACGGCGTCACCGTTACGGAAAATCATTTTTCAGGAAATCGAGAAGAGGTTCGTCTGCAAACGGTTGAAAAAGCATTGACCATGCTGATCGACGCAATAGAACGTTCTTAAATTTTATTTGATATCAAAAGAAAGGAGATCACCATGGCGCAAAAAAAGCCTGCTCCCACCAATACGGGCTCTCGCACGGTAGAAATGCTCGCCGCCGAGATCAAAAACGGCATCGTCGGCTCATTCGTTTTCTTCGGAGAAGAAGATTATCTGAAAAACTATTATCGAACGCAGATCTATCGCGCAGTCATGGAGGAAGGCATGGAAGCCTTCAATTATTTCCCGATCTCCTTTTCCCCTGCCGTCATGACAAAAGAAGAAGCGTTGTCCCGTCTTTCCGACGCGGCGCTTGCTCTCCCCGTCATGCAGGATAAAAAACTCATCGTCATCTCCGATCTCTCCCCCGCTTCTCTCTCCAAGGAGCTTTTGGATTCGCTCTGCTCCATTTTATCGCAGGCAAACGAATCCGACGACACCGTGCTTCTGCTCTATTGCCGCGCGGACGAAATCGAAGACGATTACAAAACGGAAAGCGCGCCGTTCTTCAAAAAGCTCTCGGCCTCCGCAAAAATCGTCAAATTCGATCTCCAACCGAGAGGCAAGCTGATCGCATGGATCAAAAAGCATTTCGCGGGCGAGATCATCCGTATTTCCGACGAAGCCGCAGAAATGCTGGCAGAAATGTGTACGGGGCGCATGACTCCCCTTTCATTTGAGATCGAAAAACTGATCTGCTATGCAAAATACGTCAAAAAAGGCGAATCCCTCTTCATTGACGAGGACGACGTCAAAAAAATCGCCGTCGCGGGAAATCCCGACGAGGTTCCCTTCGCCATGCTCAACGCCGCGCAAAGCTGGAAGCTTTCGGACATTTTGAACGTTTTGATGACCGCGCGCGAGCAACGCGAGGAGCCGGTAGCTGTTCTTGCCAGACTTTCCCGCATTTATATGGATATGCTCATGGTCAAAACGGCAAAGGATGCCGCCATCTCCACGGGAGAGCTCGCAAAGATCATGAAAATGAAGGAATTCCGTATCACCAAATATCTCGCATCCGTAGCAAAGGTTCCGACAGACGTGCTCGAAAACGCCATCCGTCTCTGTTATGAAACGGACAAACAGCTAAAAAGCGCTCCCGCTGATCCTTGGGTGCTTCTTGATATACTTGCCGTCAACATCTACGCGCCCAAATCTTTACGAAAAGGATGATCCCATGCTCGAAATTTCAAAACCCATCATCGTTGAAGGAAAATACGATAAAATCAAGCTTTCCAGAATCGTAAAAGCTCACATCGTCACGACAGACGGCTTCGGTATTTTTTCCAAATCGCAGAAAGCCGCGCTCATCCGACGTCTTGCCGAAGCAGACGGCGTCATCGTTCTCACCGATAGCGACGGCGCGGGACTCGTCATCCGCAACTATCTCCGCAACCTTCTGCCGCCCGACAAGATCATCCATCTGTATACGCCTCGTGTCAAGGGAAAAGAAAAACGAAAAAAGGAGCCCTCCAAGGAAGGCATTCTCGGCGTAGAGGGAATGGAGCTTGAATGGATCGAAAAAGCGCTTGCTCCCTTCGCAGACGGAGGCGCGAAGCCCCGTATGCAGCTCACAAAAGCCGATCTGTACGCCCTCGGCCTCTCCGGCGGTCCCAACAGTGAGATCCGCAGAAAACAACTCTCACATATGCTGGATCTTCCCGACAATCTCTCTGCAAACGCTCTTCTGGAAGCGATCTGCCTTCTCGTCACAAAAGAAGAATTCGACAAAGCCATCGAGGCTATCTCTCAGATTCCATAACACAGAAATATCATTTTCCGCAAAGGTTCAAATCTATTTTGAAAGGACGTATATCTCTTGGATAACAACACTCCGAAAAGAAACGACGGCGGATTTCTCGTCCGTTTTGTCAATAAAACCATCGACGTCGTTCTGAAAGCGCTTCACTTAACAAAATACAGAGAGCAGATCGTATACCTTTTTGTCGGCGGCGGCACAACCGTGGTGGATTGGGTCATTTTTGCGCTCCTTTTTGCCTTTCTTCCCGATCTCTCGCATCTTCCCTTCTTCAACGCCTTTCCCAATGCGATCGCCTATACCGTGGCATGGGCAGCCGCAGTACTCTTCGCCTTTTGGGCAAGCAAATATTTCGTTTTCGTTGAAGCAGAAAAAACAAAGGGCTTTTCTCAATTTTGCAAATTCGTAGCGTCACGTATTTTCACACTCCTTCTTTGTCTTGCCACGGAATTTGTCTTCGTAACGCTTCTGCACGTCAATGAGCTGATCGTCAAATATGCGATCTGCACCGTACTCAATATCGTTATCAATTATATCACGAGTAAGCTTTTGGTCTTCAAAAAGAAAAAACTCGAAAATTAAAGGAGTTTCTCATGCTTGAATTCAATTATAACGGCGTCACGCTCGCCTATATCGGAGACGCTGTCATCGAGCTTGCCATTCGCGAAGCTCTCATTTTATCGGGGATCACAGACACCGGCAGACTTTCCGCTGCGGCGCAAAAATTCGTCTGCGCACCAACACAAAGCAACGTCGTTGAAAAACTCCTCCCCATTTTGACACCGGAAGAGGAAGCCGCTTACAAGCTCGGCCGCAATCATCGTGTTTCCGGGAAGCCCAAGCACGCCTCCGTTGCGGAATACAGCCGCGCCACAGGTTTGGAAGCCATTTTCGGTTATCTTCATCTGACGGGCGATAACAAAAGAATCCGTTATCTGATTGAAACCGCATACCGTGATATCATGGACGAAATGAAAGAAAAGATCTGACGATAGTCATATTTTCATGAAACCATATTCGACTAAAAAAGCCACAGAATTTCTGTGGCTTTTCCGTTTTCAGTTTTCTTTCTTGCCGGTCATCGTAACCTTCGTGCCGTCGGGACGTTCAAATACCGTGTTGTCCATCTGCAGAGCAAAATTTGCGCGGAAAATTGCGCGGAATTCATCTCTGAGCTTCTTCTGTTCTGCTTTTTCCTCCGGTGTAAGTCCAACGCTCTTTTCTTTTCTTGCAAGCTCGTTGATACGGTCTGTTCTTGCGCTCATAATTACCTCCATCATTCTTCTTTTTATATTTTTATAAGATGAAAATCAATATATTCAAAAAATTGCCATTTGTTCACACTTATATGCTTGATTTCATCATATATTGTCAATATAATATTAGTATAACATATTTTTTCTGAAAAGGAAACCCTTTCTTATGGAAATTTTAATGTATCAGAAGGCATTAGCCTTTTTTACCAAACTATATAATAACCGCGACGAAGCAAAATACTTCGGCGCGTGCCCCATGAAACCGAAGCTCCCGACACGAACGCCCGTGCAATACCCTTTTCAGCGCGCGACACCCGAATCCGTCGGCATCCGAAGCGAACATATCTACGCATTTCTCAAGGAGCTTTCGGCAATGACCGAGCTCGCTCCGCATTTGCTTATGATCACCAAAGACGACAAAATGATCTGCGAAACGGAATTCTATCCTTACCGTATGGACACGTGGCACGTCAGCCATTCTCTTTGCAAGAGCATTACCGCGATTGCCGTCGGTCTTCTGATCGAGGACGGCGTTCTTTCGCTTGACGAAAAAATCACCGATATCTTTTCCAAGCGAGCGTTCAGCATTGACTTCGTTCGTCAAAAGGACATCACGATCCGCAATCTGCTGGACATGAGCGCGGGAACCGCCTTCAACGAGCTTGGCAGCGTGACGTATGAGGATTGGGTCGAAGGATATTTCTCCTCCAATTTGAAATTCACACCCGGATCGAAATTTTTCTATAACAGCATGAATTCCTATATGCTCTCCGCCGTTATCAAGGAAAAAACGGGCAGAGATATGTTCGAGCTTCTGTACGAACGGATCTTCTTGCCCATGGGAATCCGCGAAGTATGCTGGGAAAAGAGCCCCAAAGGCATCACAAAGGGCGGTTGGGGTATGTATATGAAGCTGGAAGACATCATGAAATTCGGGAAGCTCTTTCTGGATGGCGGTATATGGAACGGAGAGAGACTTCTTTCTGCGGAATGGATCGCGGAGATGACGAAAAAACAAACGGACACCCCCGAATCCATGAATCTGCACGGTTACGGCTACCACGTCTGGATGGGCGCTCGAAAAGGCTCCTATCAATTCAACGGAATGTTCGGACAGAATCTCTTCGTTTTTCCCGATCTCCGCATGACGATCGGCATTTACAGTGGCGGAACGGAATTCTTCCCTACCGGAAAATTGACCTCTCTCGTCAATCAATATTTCGGAGAACATTATCAACCCGCCGCAGACTTGCGCCCCGCGCGGCACGCGTACAGCACACTGTCTGCCTTCTCCGCTTCTCTCGGTCTCCCCGCGCCGCAGACGCGCCATGAAAAAATGCAGAAATATTCCGCTCTTCTCCCCATTGTAAACAAATCCTACCGCATTGAAGGAAAAAATGCCAGTCTGCTCCCCGTTACACTATCGCTTCTGCACGCAAACTTTGCGGGAGGATTCGAAAAAATATCTTTTCGTCTGTTAGGTGAGACTGTGGAGGCCGCGTTCGTTTCTCCGATCGAAACCATTGTCATTCCCTTTTCCACCAACGGCACTGCGCGCTATTTCGATCTGACCGAAAACGGAGAACGATTCTCCGTTGCCTCTATTGGCAGAATGACGAAAAATGAAGACGACGTCCCCGTTTTCAAGCTATCCATCTATTTTCTTGAAACGACCGCCGTCCGACACATCAAAATTTTCTTCCATCGGACAAAAACCATCGTCCGCTTCTCCGAAGAGCCGACGGGATCTGCGCTTTTCGAAACGTTTTCTCCCGTCCTGGAAGATTTTCTTCCCGACAACAAGGCGATGAAAAATCTGCTTGCCAAAACGGACAACACCATGCTCTACGAGCTTGTCGACAAACTCTTCACTTTGCAATTCACGGTAAAAAAATAACCCCCATTTGCATACCTGCGATAAAGCAGTATTTTACGTCCTTTGATGTAAAGTACTGCTTTATCTGTTTAACAACGAATTGATAATTGTTTTTCCTGAGGTCTATGCTATAATATAATTACACCGGTGATAAACTTTTCGGAGGTATCATATGAACGTTAAAATAGGCGCGATCATTAAAAAGCTTCGCGCAGAAAATAATATTACCCAAGACACCCTTGCCACCGCTATAGGAGTTACGCCTCAAGCAATATCTCGTTGGGAATCCGAAGGAGGTTATCCCGATATCGAGCTGCTTCCGGTATTGGCTGACTTTTTCTCGGTTAGCACAGATGAGCTTCTCGGATATAAGTTATCGGAGCGAGAACAAAAGCTTGCCGATATCAAGAAGGAGATGGAGCGTCTTGCGGAGACCGGCTCTATCGAAGAACGCGTGGGTTATGCCAGAAGCGCATACGCTCGTTATCCAAACGACGATGAGGTTCGTGCGAATCTTGCGGTTTGTCTGTATCACGTGTGGCAAGAAACTCAAGACAAGGCTCTTTTCGAGGAGATCGAAGCCCTCCTTGGCTCAATAGCCAAGGAATGTAGTGATGAGGAGACGCGACACGGCGCCATCCATACGCTCATCATGCTATATGGGGCAGTCAATCAGTCTGAGAAGGCAAAAGAGTGGGCGAATCGTCTGACTCCTATGAAATATTGTCGCGAAACAGCGCTTTCAAGCGGAATTGGCGATAAAAAAACCAAATTTTATATTCAAGATGAAATTGACAAGCTGACCGAAGCCCTTGGTTCCGCTATTCAAAATCTTGTACTGAACAATGATATTCCCAATGACCCATCGACTTGGGAGAACAAGATCGAAATGCTTTGTATTTCCAACCAACTGTTTTTCTTGATCTACGGTGACGATCTTATGTATCACCACAGTCAACTCTCGTTCAATTATTGGCTCATTTCCACCTACCAGATGTCACTTGGAAAAACAGAAGAAGCATTGGATTCTTTGGAGAAGATGTGTCACCATGCCGTAGCCCACGATTTATCCTATCAGAACGACCACGGCAAACCTTTCACGTCTTTATTCGTTGACACCCAGATTTATCCCGAGAAAAGCAAGGATTTCCACGAATTGACAGAGCATACACAATGCTACTACAGGTTAGACAGAATGCAAAACAAGCGATATGATTGCATCCGTCAGAATCCCCGTTTCATTTCCATTATCGAAAGATTGAATCAGTACGCCGGATGACTTATCCCCGCCCCGTCTCGCGCGGGGCTTTTCTTTTCCTTCCGCATATCAAAATCCCCATTTTACCGCAAATCATGTAATCCCCTCGGAATATCCATTTCATGCAAAAAAGAGGACAGAGCCGAAGCTCTGTCCTCGAAATATTTTTATTTAAAGAATTTAACCGCGCCGCGGAACATACCGAGATCGTAGTTACCTTCAACGTTGCGGTAGAGACCACTGCCGATACGTTCGGAGTGACCCATCTTACCGAATACACGGCCGTCGGGAGAAGTGATACCTTCGATCGCCATAGCGGAGCCGTTGGGGTTGAAGTGTACGTCATAGGTAGGATTGTCGTTCATATCAACGTACTGCGTTGCGATCTGACCGTTTGCGGCAAGCTCTGCGATGAGCTCGTCGGAAGCAAGGAAGCGGCCTTCGCCGTGAGAGATCGGAACGGTAATGATATCACCAACGTTGACCTCGGAGAGCCAAGGAGAATTGTTGGTGCAGATTCTCGTGCGAACGAGTCTGGACTGGTGGCGGGAAATGGTGTTGTACGTCAAGGTGGGGCAATTTTCATCGGTGTCGATGGTCTTACCGTAAGGAACGAGCCCAAGCTTGATAAGAGCCTGGAAGCCATTACAGATACCTGCCATCAAACCGCCCTTTTCGTCGAGAAGCTTCATGGTGGCATCCTTAACGGTTGCGTTTCTGAAGAATGCCGTAATGAACTTACCGGAGCCGTCGGGTTCGTCACCGCCGGAGAAGCCGCCGGGAACGAAGATGATCTGGGAATCAGCGATCTTCTTTGCGAAGCTTTCAGCGGAAGCGGAGATACCTGCTGCGCTCAGGTTGTTGATAACGAAGATCTCGGGATCTGCGCCTGCATCAGCGAATGCCTTGGCGGTATCGTATTCACAGTTCGTACCGGGGAATACGGGGATGAGAACGTGAGGCTTCGCAGTTTTGATGGCGGGAGCCTTTGCGGTGCAGCCCTTGGTGTAGCTATAGGTGGTAATCTCACCCTGCTTGGTGGGAATATTGCAAGAATATACGGATTCGAGCTTGTTTTCGTAAATAGCAAGAAGCTTTTCTACGGAAACAGTCTTGCCGTTGTAGGTGATCTCGGAAGCTTCGGTGGTCATACCGAGAACGTCGCCGATATTTTCATCGGAGGTAAGCTCGATAATGAAGGAGCCGTAAGCATAGCCGAAGATATCCTTCATGGAAACCGCGCTGTCGTAAGCGAAACCGATATCGTTACCGAAGCTCATCTTCATGATCGCTTCCGCAACGCCGCCGAAGGTAGGCGTGTAAACGGCAACGGCTTTGCCGCTTCTCATAAGGCTCGTAACAACATCGAAGTTTGCCATAAGGCTCGCGGGAACGGGGAGACCTGCTTTATCGTATTCGGGCTTCAGAATAACGACCTTGTGGCCTGCGCCCTTGAATTCACCGGAGGTGATGGTATTCGTCTTTTCCGTGGTAACGGCGAAGGAAACGAGCGTCGGAGGAACGTCGATCTTTTCGAAGGAGCCACTCATGGAGTCCTTACCGCCGATTGCAGCGATACCAAGATCCATCTGTGCCTTGAACGCGCCAAGCAGAGCAGCCATGGGCTTGCCCCAACGCTTGCCGTCACGCAAGGGCTTCTCAAAGTATTCCTGGAAAGTCAGATATACGTCTTCAAACTTTGCGCCGGTAGCGATCAGCTTGGAAACAGATTCAACAACAGCGAGATAAGCGCTGTGATAGGGGCTCTTTTCCGCGATCATCGGGTTGTAACCCCAAGCCATGAGAGAGCAATCGTCCGTATGTCCCTGTTCAACGGAGATCTTGTTTGCCATAGCCTGAATGGGCGTGAGCTGGTTCTTACCGCCGAAGGGCATGAGGACGGTGCCTGCGCCGATGGTGGAGTCGAAACGCTCGGAAAGACCTCTCTTGGAGCAAACGTTCAGATCTCCTGCGAGAGCTTCGTAAGAAGAGATGAAATCTTCGCCGATTTCCTTTTCGTAAGAAGCGGGAGCAACGGGAGTGATATCAATGTGCTTTTCAGCGCCGTTGGAGTTCAGGAATTCACGGGAGATATTAACGATCTCCTTGCCGTTCCAAACCATAACGAGTCTGGAATCAGCGGTAACCTTTGCAACGATGGTTGCTTCGAGGTTTTCCTTATCTGCAAGCTCTTTGAAGCGCTCTGCGTCCTTCGCTTCAACGACGACTGCCATTCTTTCCTGAGATTCGGAGATAGCAAGCTCGGTGCCGTCAAGGCCTTCGTATTTCTTGGGAACTGCGTTGAGGTCGATGAAAAGACCGTCTGCAAGCTCACCGATCGCAACGGAAACACCGCCTGCGCCGAAGTCGTTGCAACGCTTGATCATGCGGCACGCTTCGTAGTTACGGAACAAACGCTGAAGCTTTCTTTCTTCGGGAGCATTACCCTTCTGAACTTCTGCGCCGCAGCTTTCGAGAGATTCGAGGTTGTGGGATTTGGAGGAACCGGTAGCACCGCCGCAACCGTCACGGCCGGTTCTGCCGCCGAGGAGGATAACGACGTCGCCGTCTTCGGGGCATTCACGTCTGACGTTCTTTTCGGGAGCCGCGCCGACAACCGCACCGATTTCCATGTGCTTTGCAACGTAGCCGTCGTGATAAAGCTCGTCAACCTGACCGGTTGCAAGACCGATCTGGTTACCGTAGGAGGAATAACCTGCAGCAGCAGTGGTCACGATCTTACGCTGAGGAAGCTTTCCGGGAATGGTTTCGGAAACGGGAACGAGGGGATTTGCGCCGCCGGTGATACGCATAGCTGCGTAAACGTAGGAACGTCCGGACAGCGGGTCACGGATCGCACCGCCGATACAGGTAGCCGCACCGCCGAAGGGCTCGATTTCGGTAGGATGGTTGTGCGTTTCATTCTTGAACATAAGCAGCCAATCCTGGATTTCGCCGTCCACATCCACCTTGATCTTGATGGAGCATGCGTTGATTTCCTCGGATTCGTCCAGATTTTTCAGTGCGCCGATGCTCTTCAGATATTTGCCGGCGATGGTCGCCATGTCCATGAGAGTGATGTTCTTCTTGCGTGCACC
>JAZRLQ010000007.1:0-5158 GCA_045646925.1 Eubacteriales bacterium | reverse complement strand
CGCACGATTGCGCAAGACCCACCCTTCAACACAGTGAAAGAGTCGCAGACCGCATCCGATCCGCCCTCAAAAGGGGAATGAACCCCCGCTATAGCGGATTTCGGGTACAGGACACCGCTAACTCCCCGGCTGGTATGGCCTGATTTCATATCTCACTTTTGTTATTATAACATATATTTTTGAAATTGCAATAGTTTTTTTGAAATTTTTCGGTGTTTTTAAACGCCTTTCCGCTTGTTCAGAACCATTCCGCGATGGGAGAAGCATTCAGCGTCGCTCTTCTCTGCGCCCAATCGGGCATACGGAGCGAAAGCGCTTCCCAAAACATTGCAGAGTGATCCGCATGGAGAAAATGTGTAAATTCATGCATGATCACATAATCGATATACGAGGTCGGATAAAACGCAAGACGGGTATTGAGCGTGATCAGAGCGCTCTTCGGACGGCAGCTTCCCCAACGCGCGCGCATAACGCGCAATTTCAGCTCGGGCATGGGCGTTGCATCCGAAAAGAGCGGATACACCTCGGAAAAACGCAAACGAACGTATTCGAAAAGCTTCTTTTCCGCAAATCGCTTGAGCGCTTCCCTTCTTTTCCCACAGTCTTCGGTCTTCCGCAAAGAGAGGATCAGATATTCCCCATCGATGTGGGAAACATCTCTGTCGGTGAAATGGAGCGTGTATTCCTCGCCCATAAACGAAATCCTCGAGCCTTCGTCACAAGTATATGCACGGCGTTTTTCTTCTATACGCTCATGCGCGCGATCCAAAGCGCGCAGAATGAAAGCTTCCCTCGACCGCAGGATCTCCTCGATCTGCTGATACGAAACCGATTTCGGCGCGGAAACGAAGATCGTTCCGTCGGGACGTATACGGATATTGACGTTCTTAACCTTTTTTCGCACGCATTCAAAAGAAAGATTCCGTCCGCCCAACAGAATCGGGCGGACGGATTTCGTTGATTTTGCAGAGGGACTCAATCTTCTCTCTTATCGCCCCAGAAGAAGAGCGCAACCGTTCCGGGTCCGGTGTGACTTCCAATGGTGGTACCGATATTATTGATAAACGTCTTTCCCTGCGTGCCGGGGATCTTTTCGTTGACCAATTTTGCGACCGCTTCCGCATCCTCGAAGCAAGCGGAATGAGAAAGGAAGCATTTTTCGTTATATTCCGTTCTGTTATCCGCAAGCGTTACCATCTTGTCAACGATAGCGGAAATAACCTTTGCTTTCGTGCGGATCTTTTCTCTGGGAACGAGCTTTCCGTTATAAGCCACGTTGAGCAAGGGACAGATCTTGAGGATCGTGCCAGCCCAGCCGGAAACCTTCGAAACTCTGCCGCCCTTAACGAAGAAGGTAAGATCGGTCGTGAAGAACCATGCGTGCGCTCTCAGCTTGTTTTCTTCTACCCATTCGTAGAGCTGATCGATGGTGTAGCCTTCGTCGCGGAGATCTGCCATCTTGTCGAGGATCAGACCAACACCGGAGGAAGCCGTGAGAGAGTCGACGATATAGATCTTTCTGTCCGGATACGTCTGCTCAAGCGTTGCCTTCGCAACGTTTGCGGCGTTGACGGTACCGGAAATACCGGAGGAAATGCAAACGTGGATAATATCCTTTCCTGCCTCGAGGAAGGGGGTGAAGTATTCCATAAATTCGCCCGCGCTCACCTGGGACGTCTTCGTTTCCGCACCATTCTGCATAGCGGCGTAGAAATCGTCAAGAGCCATCGTCTTTCCGAGGTCGTCACTGTACTGCACGCCGTCGAGAGCGTAATGGAAGCAAACGTACTGAATGTCTCTGTCAATGAAATGCTGTTCATTAAGATCGGCTATGGAACAGCCGCTGATGATATAATCTGCCATAATATTTTTCCTTTCTGTTTTGGGAAATCCCAATTTGTTTTTATCATAAGCCGCACGCGCGGAATTTAAAACTTATAAAACGAGAAACGCATAGATCGCCGCGCGATGACCCTTGCTTTCGGGGTGCTTGCGATCGGAAACGCGGATCTCAACGGAATGCGTTCCCTCAGCGAGATCGCGGAAAAAGAAGTGATAGCCGCCGCGGCTGAAGGATCTGCAAAACTCATCCCAGAGGCTGTAAGTACGCGTTTCTCCGTCCACAGTGACCTCCAGAATACCGCTTTCGTCGTCCATGATCGCATAAACGCCGAAGCCCGTACCGTCGAAGGACCATTTGATCGTACTGCCAACGCCGTTCGCAAGCCAGTAATGCGGGAATCTCCATTTGAACGGACGATCCGCAAAGGTGAACTCGCCGAGCGCGTCGGGAATTTCACAAAGATCGATCATCTTGCCTGCGGTCAAGGGCTCGCGGCAAAGCGGTTCGGGGATCACGTGCGCCGTAAGTGCTTCCGGCGCATCCTTGTCGAGCCATCCCTCCATCGCTCTCACCATCACGTCGGTATAAACGCCGTAACCGTCGTCGTTCGGGTGCGTGCGGTCCGTCGTATAACGAAGCCAATCGCCACCCGCCTGCGCGACGGCGCAGCGGAGCGCTTCACCCGGATCGGCGGTCGGAAGACCGTAATGAGCCGCCAGCGTCGCCTGAACGGAACGGGAGCCGAAATTGCCTCCCTCGAGGATCAGCTTCTCCGTACCCTGCGTCGCGGAGAAAACGCAGACGATATCGACCGTGTTTTTGAATCCGAGGATCTGTCTCAAGCAGTTTTCGTAGCCGTAGAGCTGATCGCGGTAGGACATCGCCATATCGTTCGTCGCAAATTCAATGAACACGAGATCGGGATCGCCCGAAAGCAGATCGTGTCCGCAGCGGCAAAGACCGAGATCCGTGCCCGTTCCTCCGACCGCCGCCATGATCTCCTTGATCTCCGCGTCGGGATACGACGCGCGCAAATGCGCCGTCAATCTCGCGCGCCAGGAGGTCTTGTGCCACGAGCTCGCGCCGGAGCCCTCTGTGATCGAGCCGCCGAAATAGCCGATATTGAGTTTTTTATCTTTTTTCAGTCTGTAGACTGTATTTTCCAACATGAAAAAACACCTTCTTTGATAAACAGATGTGACGGCTTCCGCCTCACACATTCACACAATTTATAATATTTCCGTCCTGAAATCCCTTCAGATTTTCAGCAACGAGACGTACAAGTCTTTCTCTCGCCTCCGCGCACGCCCAAGCGACGTGGGGCGTAATATAGCAGTTTTTCGCCTGCATATAGGGATGATTCTTTCGCATAGGCTCAACGTCAAGCACGTCGATCCCCGCTCCTCTGATCCAACCACCGTTCAGCGCTTCGCAAAGCGCCTCTTCCTCGATCACGCCTCCGCGCGCGGTATTGATAATGACCGCGGACGGCTTCATTTTCAAGAGAGTCTCTCGACAGACAAGATTTCTCGTTTCATCCGTCAGAGGACAGTGCAAGCTGAGATAATCAGATCTTGCAAAAAGCTCGTCGCGCTCCACGAATTCAACACCTGCAAACTCGGTGGGACGGCGCACGTAAGCGATCACGCGCATACCGAAGGCAAGCGCAACGGTCGCAACGGACTTGCCGATCGTGCCGAAACCGAAAATACCGAGCGTTTTTCCCTTCAGCTCGCTCGTCGGAAAAGCGAGATACGAGAACGTGCTTGCGTTCTCCCAATCCCCGTTTGCAACGGAGCGCGCGTAATCGTCCGCGCGGGAAGCGAAATGAAGGATCAACGCGAAGGTATGCTGAGTCACGGAATCCGTGGAATAGCCGGGAACGTTGCAAACGCAAATTCCCCTCTTTTTTGCCGCCTTGATATCGATATTATTGTAGCCCGTCGCAAACAATCCGACGAATTTCAAATTGGGACAAGCCGCCATCACCTCGTCGGTGATCTGCGCCTTGTTGACGATGACCGCATCGCTGTCGCCGATCGCGGAAACGATCTCTTCAGGAGGCAGAACATCGAAATAGCGAACCTCTCCGATCGCCTCCAGCGGCGCAAACGAGACGTCCCCGTTTGTGACGGTCTTTCGGTCGAGAACCGTAATTTTCATCACGCGCACCTCTTATTCCCCGCCGAAGAATTTTTCCTCGATCGCGGCGCAGAGATAATGATAAACGGGCAAATGAAGCTCCTGGATCTTGAAGGTTTCCGTATCGGGAACTCTGATCGTTGCGGTGGAAAGCGCGGAAAGCTTGCTTTCCTTCGCGCCCGTCAGAGAAATACCGCGAAGGCCGAGCGCCTTCGCCGCCTTCATAGCGAGGACGACGTTTTTGGAATTACCGGAGGTCGAAATACCGATCAGAAGATCCCCCGGCTTGCCGTAGCCGAAAACAGCCTGAGCGTAAACGTAATCCGCGTCGGCGTCGTTGGCGTAAGCTGTAAAGAGCGCGCACATACCGTCAAGAGAAATGGCGGGCAAGCCTCTCTGCAAACGGGAAGCGAACGCCTCCGCGTCCTCTGCGCCGAGCGCACTCTCGAAAGCCGCCTTCTGCTCTGCCGTCATGGGACGTTTGAGAAGAAAGCCCTTCATCAATTCACCGACGATATGCTGCGCGTCCGAGCAGGAGCCGCCGTTTCCGCAAAGAAGGATCTTTCCTCCGTTTTCATAAGTTTCGATCATCAGCTCCAGCGCGCGATCAATGTCCGCTTCGCAAGCCTGAAGCTCCGGATATCTTTGAAAAAGCTCTTGTTTCTTATCCATTTTGCATTCTCTTTTCTTTATAATTTATTCTCTGTATGATCATACGCCGTAAGAAACCGCAAGCGCCGCGTAATCGCCGATCTCTTCTCCGAGCGCGGCGGCAACGATGCGGCAGTTACCGAGCGAATATGCGAGCGCTTCGCGCTTCAGCACCTTTTCCATCGGCGCGCGGAGAAGATCCTCCGCTCTCGCAAAAACACTGCCTATAACGATCGCCTGCGGATTCAGAACGTCGATGAGGATCGAAAGTCCCTCTCCGAGCTTTTCGCCGCAAACGCGATAGGTCTCGAGCGCAGTTTCGTCACCCTTGCGCGCATGATCGGCAAGAAGCTTCGCGGTGATCACGTTCAACTCGTCCTTATTTTTGCAGTACGGCAAGATTTCTCCGCGTTGCAGCTTTTCGAGCGCGAACGTCTTGCCGAGCTGGGCAATGCCGCCGCCACTGCAAAAGCCCTCGAAAGAGCCGACCTTTCCGTATCCGGAGGGACCGAACGGAGACAT
>JAZRLQ010000006.1:0-26921 GCA_045646925.1 Eubacteriales bacterium | reverse complement strand
CCAACAGGGGCTGAAGGTGTCCCTTGCGGCATTTTTCTCGTCGGGAGCGGTCGCTTCGGGCATGGCATCAATCTCGCCGATGACCTTACCGTTTTCCTTGAGGGTGATCGCGAAATAATACTCGCCGTCCTTAGCTCTATCAAGAACTGCCTTTCTTGCATCTTCCATTGTTTCGGTTTTCATGCAAGCGAAGCAATGCACCATCGGCTCGTGTAAATATTCAAATGCGTCCGCAGCATCGTTCTCGGTGAACGGGCGGAGGATAAGGCGTTCTGTTTCTATGATCATAGGGATTTTCCCTCAACTTTCGTATTTATTCAACTCCGTGCATCTCCATCAGATTCCGCAGATCTCCGAAGCTCTTGTCATACTGTGTCTGAGAGATCGCGCCATTTTGCAGGAAGGTATCGAGCAATTTCTTCTGCTGACGGAACAGTTCAACCTTCTGCCAACGCTCCTTGGTCATAAGATTCGAGTGCCCCGTGCGGATCTCGCCGAGCAGCGACACTTCAATGCCCTCGGTCTTTCGCTGATAGACGAATCCGAGCTTTTCCTGCACGCGACGGGATTTCTCGTTGCCGTCGTAATATCCGCACCAGATGCGGTTCATTTTGAGATCCTCAAAGGCATAACGAAGCATTTCGCGCGAGGCCTCGGTAATCAATCCCTGCCCCCAAAATTGTTTTCCTATCCAATAACCAAGTTCGTATTCATCGTCCTGCTCGGCGAGGTCATTGCGGTGGAAACCAATGCTACCGATGAGCTTTCCATTCTCTTTCAAACAAACGGCAAAGGTATCGGGCGCGGACAGAACCGTGCGGATGATTTCGAGGCTGTTTTCCACGCTCGTATGAGGCGGCCATCCGGCAGGTGGTCCTATATCGGGGTCACTTGCGTATATGTATAGATCCGGTGCATCATCATCGCACCACGGGCGAAGAATGAGGCGTTCTGTTTCAAGTATCATGTTTTTTCTCCGAATATGTAAAATATACCTCGTGAATCGCCGCGACCGTTGCGAGGGTGCATACGATAGGCAAGGTGTATGTTAGATCAACAAAGCTTATCGTCACAGGCAGAAGGAACAGCAACAGTCCCGTTATCTTATTCAGAAGCGTATGAGGGGATATGAGTTTTTTCGTGCGAACAAATTCCAAAGCCGCGTTTCCAAGTTTGATCATAGCGATAATGCCGATCCATATCCACAGCCATACGGGGATGTGAAAATGCGGCACGAATTTGATCAAAGCCACGGACATAAACACGAAATCCGAAAGCGTATCCAGCCTTGCTCCGAATTGAGTTGCACTGTTTGTCCTTCTTGCCACAGTGCCGTCTATCATATCGCTGAGTCCGCAAAGCAGATAGAGCGCGTAAAACCACGCCGATGTCAGCGGTATCAACAGGATAGGCAGACTCAATATAATGCGCGAGCCCGTGATGATATTTGCAATGTGTTTTTTCATGAATCAGTTGACGTCAAAGGTTTTTGGCACTCAAAACTTTGATAGCCTCCGCTACAAATTCAGCAGTTCCTTCGCCGTACTTGTCTATGTTCTTCTTGAACCGCTCGTCAGCAACGTACATCTTACCAAGCCCTGCAAGAATCTCGTCTGTGCAAGTATAGTAGTTCTCCGTGATGTGTGCCTGAAGCTTGGCAACAAGTGCCTGCGCCTCGGCAGAATCGGCACTTGCGCCGCTATTCTTGCACACGGCAAACTCGGCAAAGATCGTCATCAAGCCATCGTTTGCCTCTGCCCATTTCTCTTTTGTGTAGTTCTTTGTTTTTTGCTCGTGCTCTCGGTAGGCGTCGGTGGTGCCCCGGCGGGAGCGAGCTCCTGTTTCGTAGTTTTTCATCATTCATCCTTTTGATTCTTCACGAATTAGGTTTCCGTCAAAATCCAACTCGTAAAAGTTATCTTCAAAATCGTAAAGTTTTATTGACCGCTCTGTGAGTTCAAAAGCATTCTTACCCGAAATCGAAACAAAAATATCCCTGCCACTAAATTTCCAAACCGTGTTAAACTCGTTATCAAGTTTTATGATTTCGATCTCTCCATAGATCAAATATCCATCCGGCATATGATAAATAGCAAATGTCGTTCCAAATACATCCAATTGATAACTGGCAATTATCTGCACCGTCTCCAAGTCAATCTGTGTGATGTAATCATTTTGAAGAACCGTGAGGGTGTCACCTTCAAGAATAGCACAGTCAATTTCAGATGTATAGTAATCGCTCACCAATGCTATCTCAGCATTTTGGGCTCCCGTCACCGAAACGCAAAGTGTGCGATACATATTGTTGCGCCCTAATTTTTTGGGATTCAAAATGTAATCATAGCTTCTATTATCGGCGGATTCTACGGTATACGTATCCGTAGTGGAAATATTAACGTGGTACATTTCGTTTTGAAGAGTTGTTCCTATGACGCCATCATTATTCATTTGTATACCTCGCAGATCTTTGCAAGTATCTCCACATCCGCTGGACAGAACTCATAGTTTGGAATTTCACTCGGCGTGATCCACTGGATATCGTTGTGTTCCAGCTTCTGCGGTTCTCCTTCGGCAATCGTGACGTTGAACAACGTCAGATGCACCGTCAAGTCGGGATATTCGTGGATCACATCCATGAACACATCACCAACAGCAAGTGTTACCGCAAGCTCTTCTTGACACTCTCGAATAAGGGCTTGTTCTTTCGTTTCTCCTGGCTCGACTTTGCCGCCAACGAACTCCCAAAGGAGACCTCTTGCTTTATTGGCAGGGCGTTGACAAATCATAAATTTATCGCCCTGCCATATAAGTGCTGCTACTACTTCTGTCACATCAAAACACCACACATAAAATACTTATACTACCTAATTGCACGAAACCTGCCATTTGCCATGTTTTTCTGAAAAAGACAATACCTTTACATTAATTTGTTGTCCTACAGAAAAATAATCATATATATTAGCAACATGCTCGCCCGTTATCCTTGAAATATGTAAACTTGCAGGAACCAATTCTCCTTTAATTTTAATTTTACCAAAAGCAAAACTTTTTGTAATATGTTCTATCAAAAAAACGCTGTTGTTTTCCCCAAAATTACTCAGCTTTTCAAAAACGCCTGCAAATTCAGATATGTTTTTTATTAAACTGTTGTTTCCATTTTTTAGCATATACTTCATACAAAGGCAATGATTTTTTCGAGCTATTTCTTCCATACCCATTTGTTCTTCTTCCGTCATTTCGAAATAGAACTTTTCAAAAATTTTTCCATAATATGAGCTCGACATCTTATAGCAATAGTATTCATCATCTTCTTGCGCTGATGTTGGAGTTAGCATTTTGTTGATTTCACAAAAGTTAGAAAATGTAGAGGTATTATAACTATACTCTGGCAGCAACATAAGTTCCATTTTCAAACGAGCGTATTGATTATTAATTTCAAAAGGTATATCGTCATCACCGATTTTACGCAACGCGGCATTAAAATGATGTTCTGCTCCAGCTAAATCATTTAATTCCATAGCGGAAATTCCATATTGAAGCCAAAAGAAATACTTGTTTTTATAATAGCCTATATTTTTGACTTGTTGGTAAAATTCATTAATTAATTTAAGTTTTTCGCTCGTAGTATTGCTAAACAAGCTAAGTATGAATTTTAGATGTCTATATGAAATTATATTTCCTAAATACATCTCATATTTTTTGTTTATCCTTGATCCGATATCTGCTTGTTTTGCGGTACTAACCAACAAATCAATTACTTTTGAACTGTTATCATAATTCTTAAGCAACCAAGTGCAAACAATTACTGATTTTATCGAGGTTTTTTCTCCATCGAATTTTATCAGCTCATTTACACTAAGATTTTTTTCAAAACTATAATCCAAACTTTTTATTGACAAAAGATCTTGAATATCACAGAAATTCAACTCCAAATTCATTACTTTTGAAATTATCATAAACAACAGCAAATCTTGCGAAGTTGATTCCATGCTCTTGATTTCTCTCAATATACCTTTCAAAGAATTCGTAATTGTTTCATTTTCAAATATTCCGAGAATTATAGATTGAAGCTTAGAGTTGTACTTTTTCGCTATATATTCTTTGTAGTCGTTATCGACTCTTCCTTTAGGATAGTATCCATACTCTATGAAAATATCCACTAGTTTTTCAATATCAATACCTGAAAGTCTATTAACATCAAACGTGGCTACCTTTCCAATAGAAAACGGTTCATACCTTGCCTTATATATAGATGTTCTCGCAGTAAAAACAAATGTAATATTCTGATAGCTGTTAAACAACTTAAACTCTTCGTATACGTCGTAATAGTTGAAAAAGTTTTCGATTACAACTATTTTTTTGTCTGTCGTTTGACATATGTTTTCTATTTCTTTAGAAAGCTTTTCGTTGTTATTAATCAGTTTATAAATCGTATATTTTGAAGCTAATTCATAGCATAATTGATCAACAATTTCAGTTTTTCCGTTTCCAATATCCGAATGAATAAATACAGATTCTATTCCAGCATCAATCGCTTCAATAATGTTTTTAATTATCTCTCGTTTGACGATAGCTTTGTAACCCTCTCCCTTACCATGATAAAGATCAACAGATTTTTTTCCAAATTTATAGAACTGAAGTACATCAGAATCAGCTGGTTCATGCAAAGAAGGAGAACAACTATACTTTTCAAAATTCGATAAACTAATCGAGTTATTAAAATCATCACGCACAAAATCTTTTTGGATTTCGCTCACTTTATCAAAAAAACCGTCAAACCCTATTTTTTCAACACATCCATATTTTTGTAGCATTCGAACTGTTACATCCGGCTCATCTTCGCGTACTACAAATATACACTTATCTTTATTAACTGTACTAACAATTCTTTTGATATCAAGATCGTAGTTCATCGTAAAACCGATGAATATCGTAACAGGATAAGTGTTTAAATCCTGAGAAAACAATTTCCCCCATTCATTTGCATTAAACGCGCTTGTATTATAGCTAGTATCAGTCAATTTAAATTGATTATTTAGTGTTTCTTTACTTAAAGTCTCAATAGATCCGTTTATGTGTAAGTATATAGTATCGTTGCCTCCTAGGAAACGACTCGCATTTGAATCTGTAGATAGGCTTCTTATATACTTACCACTTTCATAGTAGGATTTTTCGACGATATTATCGTAATTTGTGGTATAAATACGCTTCCAAGGAACCAAAGGAATCATTTTTTGATGTTCTGTAATTCTTTTGGCTATAAACTGATTTTTCAAAAAATAAATTAATTCTTGTTTTCCATCTTTTTTATCTTTTTCTTTATCTTCACAAAACAGATCTGCGGATTGATCCAGATTATAACTTCCTGGATATAGTCGTTCTGCCAACAAACTACCTATCGGAAAACACTCATCATTTTGATTAATTGCGCCAACAGAAGCACCAGATCCCAAAAACAAAATAGCTTCTCCTGATAAAGCATATTTGATCGCAACTTCCAAATTCATATTTTATTCCCCCATCTTATTTTTTTTGAAATCTCTGTTATTATGGGCACACAGACAGTGTTGCCACATTGCTTATATGCGCTTTCAAGAGCTACCCCCTTAAAAGTATAGTCCTTTGGATAACCTTGGAACGCAAGACATTCCATAGGCGTGAGCTTACGAATGCCGAAATCGTCGCGAATAATCGGAACGCGGTCGGGATAAGTTCCCATATTCGCCTTTAGCGTTGGGCATATATCCCATTTTCGCATTGCCACGCCGCTATCGTCAATTCTGTATATTCCCGTTTTATCGACGATTTTCGCATCAAGCTCCTTAAAATATCGGCTGCTTGAGCCGTAATAATAAATATCATCGTGCTTTACGCTACGGTCGAGGATGTCCTCAATCGTTGCTTCAAGAGGCATTGCTTCGGGAAACACGAATTGATCGCAATCCTCAATGTTCAGGAATGCCACTATGAAGATGCGTGCGCGATTTTGCGGAAGATTAACATCTGTCGCATTTATGACTTTGTACTTAACGGAGTAACCGAATTGAGCCAAAGTGTTGTAAATAACGAGGAATGTCTTTCCGTTATCATGCTCCATGAGATTGCGAACATTTTCCAAGAACACCACTCTTGGGCGTTTTACATCAATAAAGCGAGAAATTTCGAAAAACAGATTCCCTCTCGGATCTTTGAATCCTCGTCTATAGCCCATAATTGAGAACGGTTGACACGGAAAACCTGCGACAAGTACATCTATATCGGGAAGAGTACGAGGATCAATATCACGTACATCTCCCTCAATAAGTTGCGTGTTCGGGAAGTTATGGCGGTATGTTTTGCATACTTCTGCATCTATATCGTTCGCCCAGGCGATTTCAAATCCTGCCTGCTCGAATCCAAGGTCAATACCGCCAATTCCTGAAAACAAACTGCCTACTTTTATCATCTGTATCTGATTTGGAAGTTCAAACGATAATAGTAATCGTCGCCTTCCTTATACACCTTAGCGTAATGACCGTGCTTTTCATCGGTGGACGGGAACTCAAGATAGCAATTCTTGAACAGATACGACTTAAATGCATCGGATTCAAGTGCGTAATGTGCTACTACTTCTCCGTCTGCATTGACTTTGATAAAACCGCCGTTGACCTGACTGTTTCCATCCCACAGTGTGGATGCTGTCATTCCGCAATAGGATGCATATATGAAGGACTTCATCATATATTCGTATTTCACTTCGGGACGAGTGATGCCGCAAGGATTCTTCTCTGCTACCTTTTTCGTAACAACATCCAAATCCACACGAGATTCATGGTTGAAGAAATGATCCCAGAGTATGCACTCAATCACTGTCGGCAACCTCGAATCAATCATATCAAGATTTTCCTCAAAAGCAGCTACACCCGCTCTTGATGCAATCGGGAAACCTACGAATTCGAAAGAACAGTCATTGGCAACCATGGTATCACAACGCTCGGATACGGCTGCGTGCCCTTTTTCGTCAACAAGTGAGTTCACTTTTTCCATCAACTCATCCGTCATCCCAGTTACCTTGTAAACAACAGCAGAAGCTTTTGCTGTATTGAAGAGCGTGGGATTTTGTCCGAATTCAGATTTGATCGAAAAACCTATGTGCTTTCTTGTAATGGAAGCTCTCGGATCGCGAACGGAAAGGAAAACATCGCTCTTTTCAATGCTCTTGGCTTTGATATGCTTCAACTCAATCTTCGTCAAAAAGTCCGTGATATCCTCGGAAACATTAAACGAGCTGCCTTTTGCCGATTTGATTTCCGCAGCAAGTTTATCAGCCATTGCAAGGAATTCGGAAGCGGAAACCGACAAAATGTGCTTTCCGTTTACATCAATATCAATCACAAGCTCTTCTTCCTTGCATCTGTATGTAACGATTCGTTCCATGGTTTCGTGACGGATAAGTTCTACAATATCCATCCACTCATGAGGATTCTTGTTTCCGTCAGCATCAGCAATATAGAGTTTTCCTTCACCCAATACACGAATGGCTACGTAAGGTTCGCCCCATTCGCCTTTGTTTGCTTTAATTGACATTATCAAGCACCTCCTTGATTTTTTCTGCAATAGCTGCAATTACATTTACTGTAACACTGTTTCCAAACTGCTTATAAAGATGCGTGTCTGCGAGAGGGAGAACAAAATCATCCGGGAAGCCCTGCAGACGAGCCCATTCACGTGGAGTCATCTTACGGATGCCTTCCTTGTTGATTTTTCCCTTGATATGAGTTGTGGGGGTAAGGTTCTTCTGACGCTTATCAACCACAAGGTTTCTCTCTCTGCCCATACCACCACATACGATAGCACCAGCAACATCGCTCCAATCACGAATTTCATAACCAAAGCCGTTGCCCTTGGATTCGTGACGTGCCTTATGACGTCGGAGTGTTTCTACATATACATCACTCAAATAATACTTAGCGGGAACGGGATTTTCTTCACGAATATCCCACAAACGCTTGGTATCGTGGGTCATCTCCGGGAACTCAAAGGTCTCGGGGGCGATATCATTTCTGAATGCAACAACATAAATTCTTTCTCTGTTCTGCGGAACTCCGAAGTTCTTACTGTTCAGCACCTTGAAGAACACCTTGTAACCAAGGTCTTCAAAGGTCTTACAAATAATCTTGAAGGTTCTGCCTCTATCGTGAATAACAAGTCCCTTTACATTTTCGCAGAATATTACCTTCGGCTTATGATGCTCACAGATACGAGCCACGTCCATAAAGAGCGTGCCACGACACATACCCTTGTAGTTGTCTTCAAAGCCCATTCGCTGTCCCGCAAGGCTGAATGCTTGACAAGGGAAACCTGCGAGACAGATGTCAAACTCGGGAACATCCTTTTCCTCAATTTTTGTTATATCTCCGGCGATTGCAAAATCGTCGTTAAAGTTAGCTTTATATGTTTTCTGTGCGTTTTCATCCCATTCGCATACAAATACCGTATCAATGTCACCACCGAAAGCTCTGTCAAATCCGAGCCTGATACCACCGATTCCTGCGAATAAATCTATAGATTTTAACCGATTCATTTTGATTGTACCGCCTTTTCAATTATATCTGCGCATTGCGACGTGTTCTTTTTGATTTCATTGCCCCAAAAACGGATAACCGTCCATCCTTCGAATTCAAGCTTTGCCGTTACTTCGGCGTCGCGCTCCATGTTTCTCTCAATCTTGGGTATCCAAAATTCTTGATGTGACTTGAAATCTTTCTTTCGTTCTTCCCAATTGTATCCGTGCCAAAATTCGCTATCGCAAAAGACAGCAACTTTCTTTCCGATAAATACAATATCGGGTTTTCCGTATATGCGGTTCACGTTCTTTCTGTAGCGAAGACCTCGTGACCATAATTCTTTACGCAACAACAGTTCTATCTGCGAATCTTTGTTCTTGACTGCCTGCATGTTTTTGCGTCGTTGTTCGGGTGTGTGTTTATCCATATTATTTGTCGTCAGGGATCATTTCCATAATATCGCCGACATCCACTTGAAGTGCGCCGCATATTTTTGACAGCACTTCGGTCGATACATTTTCATCTCTGCCCATCTTGGCAATTGTTGTTCTGCTGATACCGGTTTGCTCGATGAGATCTTTTTTCTTCATCTTACGGTCAATCAGAAGTTTCCAAAGCTTATTATAGCAAACAGCCATATTGCACCTCACAAATATAATATGAATATATTATATCACAAAACCGCGTTCACTGCAACCTATATTTGTAAATTAATCTTCACTTTTGTCATTTTAGCGCGCTTATATGTGCGCGATAATAAACTTTCATTCCGTTAGCCCTTTTCTTTGATTACAGCATCCCAAATATTTACCCCCGAAACCTCTTGACAAACTCCTTCATAAGAGTTACAATACAACACCCTCGAGCACACGAATCCTTCAAGAAACCGACCACATGCTCTGACCACAAACGCCCTACATAAAACAATCCGCTCCCCTAATGCCAGACCACATCAAATCGGGAGCGGATTTTATGACCACATATTTGACCACTTTCAGAACTGGACTACCCGGAGACGGTAGCACACAGCGGACTTTGTATCAATTTTTTCGGACAAAAAAGCATGTATTGGACGCTATATCACGCAAAAAACTACCGACCTTTGGTTGGGGTGGTAGAGGCCGCTGGTTCAAGTCCAGTCACTCAGACCAGGAATCGGAAGATGATAAATCTTCCGATTTTTCTTTATTTTACAAGGGTTTTCCGCACTTTTGAGGTGCGGATTTTTTGTTTTAAAAACATCTCAAAAAGAAGGCTGCGTTCGACGAAAATCGGGTTTTATGCTTCTCTTCTCTCGATTCTGACACAAATCGGAGCACCGAAAGAAATCAGGTTCTTATTTTTCAATCAAAATTCGTCTTAATACTGCGCTCATAAGCATAAATTGTTCGTTTCACCGCTTGACACATCCCAAGCCTTATGCTATAATAAATCCCATCTTGTATGTTATATATAACTATAATTTTGATTTAAATACAGAGTTTATTTGTCAAAATACAAAGGAGCCCTAATGACTATCATTGACATTCTTTCTCAAAACGCCGAAAAATATCCCAATGAAACGGCGCTCGTTGAGATCAACCCCAAATTCGACCCCGAAGGGCGCATCACCTGGCGTGAATATGCGCTGATGCAACCGGAACCCGGACAGCCCTTCCGCCGCGAGATCAACTGGATAAATTTCGAACGTAAAGCAAACCGATTCGCCAATCTTTTGCTTACGCGCGGCTGCAAAAAAGGTGATAAGGTCGCCATTCTGCTGATGAATTCGCTCGAATGGTTGCCCATTTATTTCGGTGTACTGCGCGCCGGCGCGATCGTAGTTCCGCTCAACTATCGATATACCGCCGACGAAATCAAATATTGCTTGGAAAAAGCGGATTGCTCCCGACTCGTATTCGGCCCCGAATTTATCGGCCGTATGGAGCAGATCTGCGACCGCTTGCCTCGCGTGACCGATATGTTTTACGTCGGCGAGGATTGTCCCGCATTTGCCGACAGCTACGACGGAATGATCCGCCACTGCACGTCCAAGAAGCCTGATATCACCGTGTCCGAAGACGATGACGCAGCCATCTATTTCTCGTCCGGTACCACGGGCTTTCCCAAAGCGATCCTCCATGCGCACCGCGCCCTCATGCACGCGGCAAAATGCGAGCAGGCGCACCACGGTCAGACGCACGAAGATGTTTTCCTCTGCATTCCTCCCCTTTATCATACGGGCGCCAAAATGCACTGGTTTGGTTCCTTCCTTGTAGGCGGACGCGCCGTATTGCTTAAAGGTACGCAGCCCGAATGGATCTTCCGTGCAGTTTCTGAGGAGCATTGCTCCATCGTATGGTTGCTCGTTCCGTGGGCGCAGGATATGCTGGATTCCATCGACCGAGGAGAAATCAAGCTCGAAAACTACGAGCTTGACCAGTGGCGTCTTATGCACATCGGCGCACAGCCCGTTCCTCCCTCTCTCATCCGCAGATGGATCTCCGTATTCCCTCATCATCAATACGATACCAACTACGGTCTTTCCGAATCCATCGGCCCCGGCACGGTCCATCTCGGCGTAGAAAACATTGAAAAAGTAGGCGCCATCGGAAAAGCAGGCTACGGCTGGGAAATCATGATCGCCGACGAAAACGGCAAGCCCGTTAAGCAGGGTGAAGTCGGAGAGCTTTGCGCAAAAGGTCCCGGCGTCATGAAATGCTACTACAACGATCCCAAATCGACCGCCGACGTATTGCACGGCGAATGGTTGCTCACAGGCGATATGGCAATGGAAGACGAAGACGGATTTATTTATCTCGTCGATCGTAAAAAGGACGTTATCATCACGGGCGGCGAAAACCTCTACCCCGTTGAGATCGAAAACTTCATCCGCCGTTACGATGCCGTCAAGGACGTTGCCGTCATCGGTCTTCCGCACGAACGTCTCGGCGAGATCGCCGCTGCGATCATTGAAATCAAGGCGGGATATACGGCAACCGAAGAAGAGATCAACGAATTCTGCATCGGAATGCCTCGCTACAAGCGTCCCCGCAAGATTATTTTTGCCGAAGTTCCCCGAAACGCTACGGGAAAGATCGAAAAACCCCGTCTGCGCGAAATTTACTGTGGCGAAAGCTTAGTCGCACAACAAATCAAGTAAGTCACATCAACGAAAGAAGGATATATCTATGAAAAAATTGTTACTCGGTAACGCTGCGGTTGCGCAAGGCGCATACGAGGCGGGCGTAAAATTCGTCTCCTCCTACCCCGGCACTCCCAGCACGGAAATCACCGAATGTATGGCAACCTACCCCGCAGAAGACGTATTCGTCGAATGGGCTCCCAATGAAAAAGTCGCTGCCGAAGCAGTTGTCGGCGCCGCTATCGCCGGCGGACGCGCCATGTCCTGCTGCAAGCACGTCGGCTTGAACGTCATGGCAGATGCCATCTTCACCGACAGTTATATCGGCGTTAACGGCGGCGCAGTATTCTGCGTAGCAGACGACCCCGGCATGCATTCCTCCCAGAACGAGCAGGACTCCCGTCATTATGCGCGCGCGGCTAAGATCGCTATGCTGGAGCCTTCCGATTCCTCTGAGTGTTTGAACTTCACCAAGCTCGCCTTCGATCTGAGCGAACAGTTTGACACACCCGTTTTCGTTCGTCTCTCCACCCGTGTTTCCCACTCTCAGTCCTTGGTTGAGATCGGCGAAAGAGAAGAACACGCCGTCAAGCCTTACGAAAAAAACATTCCCAAGCACGTTATGATGCCCGCAATGGCAAAAGCGCGTCACGTATTGGTTGAAGAAAGAACCAAGAAGCTCATTGAATATGCTGAAACCTCCCCTCTCAACGTCCGTGAGGATAACGGCTCAAAAATCGGTGTCATTACCGCAGGTATTGCTTACGAATACGCCAAGGAAGCTTTGGGTGACAAGGTCAATTATCTGAAGCTCGGTATGGTATGGCCGATTTCCGCCAACCTCCTCCGCAGCTTTGCAGACACCTGCGAAAAGATCTACGTGATCGAAGAGCTTGATCCCTTCATCGAAAACGAATGCCGCGCACTCGGATTGAACGTATGCGGCAAGGAGCTCTTCACCATGCTGGGTGAATATACTCCCTCCATGATCCGCTCCGTTGTATTGGGCGAAGGTGAACCCGAATCCATCAAGCCCGAGGAAACCATTCCCAACCGTCCTCCCGTGCTTTGTCCCGGTTGCCCTCATAGAGGTACCTTCTACGTACTCAAAAAGCTCGGTTTGACCGTATCGGGTGACATTGGTTGTTACACACTCGGCGCCGTTGCTCCGCTCGCTTCGGTCGACACCACCATCTGCATGGGCGCTTCCATCAGCGCTGCGCACGGTATGGCGAAGGTTCAGGGTCCCGAATTCAACAAAAAATTGGTCTCCGTCATCGGTGACTCGACCTTCATGCACTCCGGCATCACCGCGCTTTCCGACATCGTTTACAACAAGGGCACCAACACCGTCATCATTCTCGATAACTCCATCACGGGTATGACGGGCCACCAGGATAACCCCACCACTGGCAAAACCATTCGTGGCGAAGCAACCCGCCAGGTCAACCTCATCAAGCTCTGCAACGCGCTCGGCATTGAACACGTCACCGTCTGCGATCCCTTCGACGTCAAAGCGTTTGAAAAGGTCGTTCGCGAAGAAACCGCTCGAGACGACGTTTCCGTCATCATCGCACAGCGTCCCTGCGCTTTGCTCAAATCCGTCAAATATGAAGGTCATTGCGAAATCACCGACGCTTGCCGCAAGTGCAAGCTCTGCATGAAGCTCGGTTGTCCCGCCATCAGCGTACAGGCCGACGGCACGGTACGCATCGATGCAACGCAGTGCAACGGCTGCGGTCTGTGCGTAGGCGTTTGCCCGTTCAGCGCGATTCACAAGGTAAACTAAAGGGAGGATTCTGACTATGAACAACACAACCAATATCATGATCGTCGGCGTCGGCGGTCAAGGCACGCTCCTCGCAAGCCGCATTCTCGGCAACGCCGTTATTCGTATGGGTTACGACGTCAAGGTATCCGAGGTACACGGTATGAGCCAGCGCGGAGGAAGCGTAGTAACTTACGTCAAATACGGTGAAAAGGTCTACTCCCCCGTCATTGATAACGGCGAAGCGGATATCGTTCTCGCTTTCGAGCTGCTCGAAGCATACCGCGCGCTCCCCGCTCTCAAAACGGGCGGTCAGCTCATCGTCAACGATCAGCGTATCAATCCCATGCCCGTCATTACCGGCGCTGCACAATACCCCGAAAACATTCTTGAAAAGCTCTCCGCTAAAGTCAACACCACCACCGTTGACGCCCTCGCTCTCGCGACCGAAGCGGGCAGCATCAAGGCAGTCAACGTCGTTCTGATCGGCGTTATGGCAAAAAACACCAATATTCCCTACGAAGTCTGGATCGACACCATTCGCACAACGGTTCCGCCCAAATTCCTCGACATCAACCTCAAGGCATTTGAGCTTGGTTACCATGTACGTTGAGGTGGATCATCGTGACTGATACGAAAAAAACTTATGGCGGCGCTATGCTCGGCTTCGTCATCGCCGTGTTCGCATTATTTGCCGCCGTACTCATCATTCCTTCATCGCGCGAAATTTTCGAAAAGCTTTCCGGCAATCATCCTTATCTGATGGGATTTGTCAAGTTCGCCCTGCTGGCAACGGCAGGCGAACTGATCGCCATCAAAATGGCAACGGGAACGTTCAGCAAGCCTCGTTACCTGATCGCGCGCATCGTCATCTGGGGCCTCATCGGTATCTGGATCACCTATATGATGAAGATCTTCTTCCTCGGCGCAGGCGCAATGATCGCTTCGGGACTTCTTCCCGGCGCCAAGCTTTCTCCCGTCTGGTATAAATTGGTCCGCGCCTTCGCGACCGCCGCAACGATGAATCTGACGTTCGGTCCGACCTTCATGGCAGTTCACAAATGCTCGGATACTTATCTGGCGCTCCGCGCGCAACGCGGAAAAGGCGTCAAGCTCGCTGAAGTCATCGACTCTGTGGATTGGAAACGCTTCGTTTCGTTCACTCTCTTCAAAACCGTGCCGATCTTTTGGATCCCTGCACACACCGTCACGTTCCTGCTTCCTTCTGAATATCAGGTAATGCTTGCCGCGCTCTTATCCGTCGCATTGGGCATTATTCTGAATCTCAAGAAAAAACCCGCGTAATTCCCCAATAACTATATTATAATATTATGAAAGGACTTCCCCCGCTATGCCTATCCGCAATCCCGAAATTGAATGTATGCCTCGCGAGCAGCTTAAACAACTGCAATCCGAGCGCCTCGTCGCCCAAGTTGCACGTATGTATGAAAAAGTTGAATGCTTCCGCAACCGTATGGACGCAAAAGGTCTGAAGCCCTCTGATATTCACGGCGTTGAAGATCTTCACAAAATCCCCTTCTCCTATAAGAGCGATCTCCGCGATTATTATCCCTACGGCCTCTTTGCTGAACCTCTCAAAAATATCGTCCGCGTTCACGCTTCCTCCGGCACGACGGGAAAACGTATCGTCGTTGGTTATACCCAGAACGACCTTGATATGTGGGCGGAATGCGTTGCGCGTATGATGAACGGACTCGGAATGGATGACACCTCCATCGTCCAGATCGCATACGGATACGGTCTCTTCACCGGCGGTCTCGGCGCGCACGGCGGCGCAGAAAAAATCAACGCTACCGTTATTCCGATCTCCTCCGGCAACACCGCACTTCAAATCCAGACGATGATCGACTTTGAATCCACCGTTCTTTGCTGCACCCCCTCCTACGCAATGTATCTCGGCGAAGAAGTACAAAAGCTCGGCGTGAAGGATCAGCTCAAGCTGAAGGTTGGTATTTTCGGCGCTGAACCCTGGTCTGAAGATATGCGCCTCAAGATTGAAGAAGCGCTCGGCATCAAGGCGTACGATATCTACGGTCTCTCCGAGATCCTCGGTCCCGGTGTATCCGGTGAATGTGAATGCCAGTGCGGTATGCACGTTTGGGAAGATAACTTCATCCCCGAGATCATCGACCCCGATACCGGCGAAGTACTGCCCATCGGCGCAACAGGCGAGCTTGTTTTCTCTGCCATCACCAAGGAAGGCTTCCCCATTCTCCGTTACCGCACCCGTGACATCTGTTCTTTGACCGACGAGCCTTGTGCATGCGGCAGAACGCACATCCGTATGTGCAAGCCCTCCGGACGTACCGACGATATGCTTATCATTCGCGGTGTCAACGTATTCCCCTCTCAGATCGAAGAAGTTCTTCTGAAGGTCAGCGGCGACCAGATCACGCCCAACTATCAGATCGTACTTGACCGTGTCAACAATAACGACACCTTCGACGTCAACGTCGAAATGAGCGAATCCTTCTTCTCCGACGATGTAAAATCCATGGAAAAGCTGGAACGCACCATTACCGAACAGCTCCGCTCCATGCTCGGTATTTCGGCCAAGGTTCACCTTGTCAACCCGAATTCCATCGTTCGCTCCGAAGGCAAAGCAAAACGCGTTATCGACAACCGTAAAGGCAAAATTTAACGAAAGGGAGATATATAATTATGATTATTCGCCAACTCTCTGTTTTTCTTGAAAACAAACCCGGCCATCTGTGCGCCGCTATTGACACGCTTGCAAAAGAAGGTATCAACATCAGCGCTCTCACAGTTGCAGACACCTCCGAATTCGGTATTCTCCGTATGATCGTGGATCAGCCCGAACGCGCGCGCGACGTACTGACCGCAAGCGGCGTTGTCGTTCGTATTTCCAAGGTCATCGCCATCGCAATGGATGATGCGCCCGGCGGCGCAGGCGAGGTTTTGCACCATCTCTCCAACGCAGGTCTGAACATCGAATATATGTACGCTTGCGTAGGCAAGCTGAGCGGCAAGGCGATCATGGTCATCCGCACCGATAACCTTGATCTCACTGACGATATCCTCCGTCTCAACGGCTACAGCGATATCAATCCTGCCGAGGTTTACAGAATCTAATGCTCCTTACGGGGAGAAGGTCTTTGCCTTCTCCCCTTTGCGTTTTCGTTTCGAATTCAAAAGATAAAATTCAAGTTTACATGAAAGGCCTGGTCTGAACAATGAAAACTTTATTAAAAGGCGGTACGGTCGTCAATGTTTTTACGGGCGAATTGGAAAAAGCAAACGTTCTGATCGAAGATGAAATCATCATTGGCGTCGGAGCATATGATGACGAAGACGCCGACGTGATCGAAAATGCGGACGGAAAATTTATCTGTCCCGGATTTATCGACGGCCATATTCACATAGAAAGCACCATGCTGACCCCCTCCGAGCTTGCAAAAATGTGCTTGCCCCACGGAACGACCGCTATCGTTGCCGATCCGCATGAAATTGCCAACGTCTGCGGCGTTGACGGTATACGCTATATGATGGAAGCCAGCGACGGAATCCCCATGCACGTATACTTTGCTCTGCCCTCCTGCGTTCCCGCGACTCCGTTTGACGAATCCGGCGCAAATCTGACGGCAGCCGATCTGCGCCCTCTTTACAGCAGTCCCCGCGTGGTCGGCCTTGCGGAAATGATGAATTATCCCGGCGTTCTCATGCGCGACGAGAGCGTAATCAAGAAAATCGAGGATGCACGTAGCTTCGGCAAGGTCGTGGACGGACACGCGCCGTCTCTTTCGGGAAAGGCACTGGATCGATACGTTGCCACAGGAATCCAAAGCGATCACGAATGCGCCTGCGCCGATGAAGCAATCGAAAAGATCCGCAAAGGTCAGTGGGTCATGATCCGACAAGGTACTGCCGCGCGCAATCTCGCGGAATTATTGCCTTTGTTCGAGGCACCCTACAATCACAGATGCGTTCTGGTAACAGATGACCGCCATCCTGCAGATATCGACAACGAGGGACATATCGATCATATCATCCGACTCGCCGTTCAAAACAGCAAAAACGCCGTAACCGCCATCCAGATGGCGACCATTCAAGCCGCGCAATGCTTCGGCTTATCTTACGTCGGAGCCATCGCGCCCGCTTATCGCGCGGATATTCTGATTCTCGACGATTTAGATTCCGTGAACGTATGCGACGTATATACCGGCGGCAAAAAAGTCGTCGATCACAAGAAGGTATGCCGTTTTGCCGATCCTAAAATCGACGAAAATCTGCTAAGCATCGTGAAAAACTCCTTCCATATCGAACCTTTGAAGCCGTCCGATTTCCATATTGACGAAAACAGCGCGAAATGCCGCGTGATCAAGGTTCTCGCAGGCCAACTCGTAACCGACGAGCAGATCTGTGATATCCACTGGGATGTGGAAAACGGCGTTGATACACAAAAAGATATTCTGAAATTGGCCGTTCTGGAGCGTCACAAAAATACGGGACACCGAGGCCTCGGCTTCATCACGGGAATCGGATTGAAAAAAGGAGCGATTGCTTCCTCCGTTTCGCATGACTCCCATAACCTGATCGTCATCGGAACAAACGAAGCAGACATGGCGCTTGCCGCCAACTGCATTCGCGAAACCGGCGGAAACGTCGTCGTCGCAGATGGAAAGATCGTCGCGCAAATGAAGCTTCCCGTCGCAGGTCTGATGACGGAAGCCTCCGGCGGAGAAATCGCGCAAGCAAACGAAGCCGTCCGCGAAGCCGTCTTCAGCCTTGGCGTTGCCGAAGGAATCGAGCCTTTCATGAACATGGCGTTCGTCAGCCTCCCCGTCATTCCGTCTATCAAAATGACGACGCAGGGATTGGTCGACGTCAACAAGCAGGAACGCATTTCTTTGTATTACAATTAAATTCAAAAAGCCGATGGAGACACGCCCTTCCCCATCGGCTTTTTTATTTCTGTTCGATTTCAATTTTTGTTCTCTGCTTTCGTCCATTTCGGCTTCCATAAGCCGAACGACATTCTTCCGAATACGCGCAAATACGCGTTCATATCGATTTCCTTCTCCGTAGCAAGCACGCGGAACGTGCCGCCGATCTCTTCAATATCGTATCCCGTATCAAAAAATCCGTTCTTTTCATAGAATCGCATTCTTCTCACGCGTTCCTCCGCATTTTCCGCATCGGCATCCAAAGGCTCCACGTTCAGAATAATGCTACGATTCGGATTTCTTTTCTTCAATTCAGCCAATATCGACGAGCCGTAGCCTTTTCCGCGCAGGTCGGCGCTTACCGCAAAAAACAGAACGAACACCACGCTTCCTTCCGTTACCGTATAAGTAAATCCGCAAAAACAATCATCCTCCCGATAACA
Source organism: Eubacteriales bacterium (assembly GCA_045646925.1). Taxonomy (GTDB): domain Bacteria; phylum Bacillota; class Clostridia; order Oscillospirales; family CAG-272; genus QALR01. Next base: position 8,115 of record JAZRLQ010000006.1, on the reverse strand, counting down.
AGTAAGCTCGATTCCTTTTATGAGCGTCAAAAAGCGTAACGTCCAAAAAGGCATCTGCTCTTCCTTCGGGAACGCCGTCCGATATAGACGTTTTGCCTCCGAAAGATCTCTCGATTCCGTCATGCAATGTTCACTGTATTCGTTCATTTCTCTATCTCCGATTCTCTTATATTTTCAGAAATTATATCATAAAATCCTTTCTTTTGCAAGAATTTTCCGCAAATCAACGGTATAGCCAACACAGATTTCGAATAAACTGAAAACAAATACGTTCACTGGGAAAGGAATTCGAAATCATTATGAAAAAGTCCGTTGGATTATGGCAGCTTGCAGGCTTTGCAGTGACCTCGCTTGCAGGAACCTTATTGCATTTTCTATACGATTGGAGCGGCAATTCCGTGCTGGCGGCGCCGTTTTCAGCCGTCAACGAATCCACGTGGGAACACATGAAGCTACTCTTCTGGCCCGCCTTCATCTATGCGATCGTTCAAAGCTTTTTCTTTCGGAAAAGAGAAAATTTCTGGTGCATAAAGCTTCGCGGGATTCTGATCGGCTTGATATGGATACCCGTTCTTTTTTACACCTACAACGGCGTGATCGGAAAATCTCCCGATTGGATCAATATCAGCGTTTTCTTTGTTTCGGCGGCGGTCTCTTATATTTACGAAGCGCGTCAATTCGGCAAAGAAAAAGCTTCGTGTTCATCTCCGAAAATCGCCTTTGCCACCCTTTGCGGAATCGCCGCTCTTTTCATTCTCTTCACGTTTTTCACACCCGAGCTCAATATCTTCAAAGATCCGTTGACCGCTACCTACGGCATATAAAAAGCCGATGAGGAATACCCTCATCGGCTTTTTTCATTTCTTCTTCATCTTTCGATATTTGATTCCGCAATGCATAAGCAATGCAACGTAGATAGTCAAAATAATGCCGTAAATGACTGTCGCGCCATATCTCTGATTCAACAAATTGATCACGAACTGCGGAATCAGACAAAGGAAAAATATCCACAGAATCGGAAGGAATCTGTGCGTATATACACGGTCCATCATTGCCATGCGGGATTCGTCATCGCTGAAGATGTTCTCTTCTCCGCTCATGTTTTCCGCGGATTTTTTGAAATAGCGAAAACCCGCGTATTCCTGAATGTACGACCAACCGCAATCGCTGAACATCTGCAAATACTCATCGTCGGATTCCTTGCCCTTCGGTCTGTAATCGAGCTGATAGATGACATCCGCCGGCGCACATTCTTCGAAGTGATAAACGCCGAATCCGCTGACACGAACGAATTTCCAACCGCTCTTATGCATTTCTCTGAGGTAGATCTCCTCTTTTTTGTGGTCCATGATCGTAAAATACTTGAATTCTTTTTTCGTTTTCATCATGTTCTCTCCTCCGTAATCGTTCTGTAAAGTCTGCGTATCCGTTTTAGCTCAAGCTCCAGAACCTCGGCGCCAAGCTCCGTGATACAATATATTTTCCGCTTCTCTTCTTCCTTGATGAATTGGATCAATCCGTCCTTTTCCATTTTGGAAAGACTCCCGTACATCGTTCCGGGCGCAAGACGAATTTCTCCATCTGTCAGATCTTCCACCATCTGCACGATGCCGTATCCGTGATTTTCATTTCTCAGACAATAGAGGATATAAAATCCCGTTTCCGTCATCGGCACGTATACCTTTCTCGTATGCGCGTCCATAGCATCCTCCTTTATATCGCAGTGCGATCTATCGTGATTCTATTATATCGCACTGCGATATAATTGTCAAGACCTTTCGGAAAATTTTTTTGATTTTTAGAATCATTCCGGATCGGCGGCAAAAATAACGCCTCATTTGTGGTGAATTAATTGACAAAACGCGCTTTTCCATGTAAAATACTAATTGGTAAAACCTCAAAAAATCGAAACCGAAAGGAATTCAACGATGAGATGGAGTAAAGAAAAAATCTGGGAATGGTATGATTCCCGTCCGTGGTTACGCGGATGCAATTATATGAGCGCAGATTGTGCCAACCGTATCGACCAATGGCAAGAGCTCGGCTTTGAAGAACGCTTCCGCACCACAGAAACCGAGTTGGCTCTTATGCAGGAAACGGGATTCAACACCGTGCGTCTGATTCTCGAATACGTTGTCTGGAAGGAAGAACACGACGGATTCATGGAACGATTCGATCGTTATCTCTCCCTTTGCGAAAAATACGGCATTTCTTGCATGATCGTGCTTGCAAATGACTGTATGCCTCCCAAAAACGAGCTTTGGCAAAAGCCCTTCGTCGGTGAACAGAGCTACGTCTGGGGATATCACGGCGGCAAAAAGAGCGCGCAGCATTCCGCATTCAAAACCGTAGCGCCTCACTTTTATTTTGACGATCCGGAAGAATGCGAAAATTATTTTGAAATGGTTCGCGAAATCGTTACAAAATATAAGGACGATCCCCGAATCTGCATTTGGGACGTATATAACGAGCCCGGTGCAAGCAACCGCGCATTGACGACTCCGCCCATTCTTCAAAAAATGTTCGATACCGTCCGCGCTTGCGGCCCATCTCAGCCCTTGACAGCCGGTTTCTTTATGTGCCATAAGCTTCTCGATCCCGGACAAGAAAATCCCCACGCGCAAATTGAAAAAATCATATTTGAAAATTCGGATCTGATCTCCTACCACTTCTACGGCGACTATAACACGCACGTGCGCATCATCAAACGTCTGAAGAAAGAAGACCGCCCGATCATCAACACCGAATGGCTCGGCAGAATTTTCCACAACGACGTATTCAGCCTGTTCCCGCTCTTTTATATGGAAAAGATCGGTTGCTACAACTGGGGATTTGTCGCAGGCAAATATCAAACCTACGAGCCTTGGGAAACCACGTGGCAGAATTATGACGCGGGCAATCTCAAGGACGTCGATTTTACGAAATGGTTCCACGATCTCTACAGACCGAGCCACCATCCCTACGACCCCAAGGAGATCCGCACGATCCAGCACTTCAGCCGATGGGCAGACAAAGAATTCCTCGAATCACAGAAAAAAGAAAACGAATAATCAACCAGATCTTCCCCGATGGAACCAATCCATCGGGGATCTTTTCTATATCCGATAGCCGCGCATGAAGAATTTCTCCATTTCATGCAAATTTGCAAAAATAACATCTCTATCCATAAAAAACATCGCATCGGGAACAACATTTTTTCGCTTATATATTGAAATTTCCAACTTTGTATGATATAATTTTACCGTATATCTATGCGGTCTTATTTTAACCGCAAATTTTATCTGTTTTAGGAAGGATTGAATCAACCATGAAATTAACAGTATGCATCGGCAGCTCCTGCCACATCAAAGGCTCCCGTCAGGTAGTAGAACAGCTCCAGCGTATGATCAACGAAAACAACGTCGCTGACAAGGTTACTCTCAGCGGTGCCTTCTGCATGGGCAAATGCCAGCAGGGCGTTTGCGTTACCCTCGACGACAATTTCTATTCCGTTACCCCCGCCAACGTAGAAGAATTCTTCAAAAATGAGGTAATGGCAAAGGTATAATCTCTGAAAAACGATCGTTTTCAAGAGAGAGTCTCGCAAAGTACGCGAAGACTCATACCAAGCAGAAAGGAATGGTCATCGAATGATTATTCAAATATGCGTTGGAAGCGCTTGTCATATCAAGGGATCGTACCGCATTGTCGAATTGATGAACAAAGCGGTTGCCGACTACGGACTGCAGGACGAGATCACTCTCGCCGGCAGTTTTTGTATCGGCCGTTGCAATCCCGTTGGTGTCACCGTACAAGTTGACGATGATATCCATACGGGAATTACACCCGAAAATTTCAAGGACTTCTTCAACGAACACGTATTATCAGTGATTCAGAACGAAAGGATGTAAAGGGATATGCCGAACTGTTTGACTTTAAAAAAATCGAACTGCAAAAACTGCTATAAATGCATTCGACATTGCCCCGTTAAAGCTATTCGTTTCTCGGGGAATCAGGCGCATATTATCGAAGATGAATGTATTCTTTGCGGTCAGTGCTTCGTCGTTTGTCCGCAGGATGCCAAACAAATCGTAGACGAGATTGAAAAAGTTAAGGTTCTTATGCAAAGCGGAGATCCCGTTATCGTCAGCCTTGCGCCCTCCTTCATCGCCAATTACGACGACGTCGGCATCGAATCCATGCGCCGCGCGCTGAAAAAACTCGGCTTCTACGACGTTGAAGAAACCGCAATCGGCGCAACCATCGTGAAAAACGAATATGAACGAATCCTCCGCGAAGAGGATCGGGACATTATCATCACTTCGTGCTGTCATTCCATCAATTTGTATATTCAGAAATACTTCCCCCGCGCTCTCGAATATCTCGCGGACGTCGTCTCTCCCATGCAGGCGCACTGCATGGATATCAAAAAAAGATATCCCAATGCAAAGACCGTCTTTATCGGACCTTGCGTTGCAAAAAAGGACGAGGCTCAGCGTTCGGGCGGTATCGTGGATGCCGTGCTTACCTTTGAAGATCTCACCAACTGGTTGAAAGCAGAGCATATCTCGCTTGAACATACCATGGATTCCGAAGCAGACACTTCCGCGAACTCTCGCGCACGCTTCTTCCCGACCACAGGTGGCGTACTGAAAACGATGGCGCAGGAAATTTCCGGTTATACCTATCTTGCTTTCGACGGTGTCGAAAACTGTATGGCAGCGCTCAAAGATATCGAATCCGGTAAAGTACATAAATGCTTTATCGAAATGTCTGCTTGTGCAGGTAGCTGTATGGGCGGACCCGTTATGGAAAAATATCATCGCTCCGATATGGTAAGCGATTATCTTACGATTGCCCATTACGCGGGCAAAAAGGACTTCGAGGTTTCCCAACCGAAGCCCATGGATCTGAAAAAACAATTCAATTATATCGATCGTCAGGCACATATGCCCTCGGAGATCGCGATCAACAACGTGCTTCGTCAGATGGGAAAGACGCACCCCTCTCATATGCTCGATTGCGGATCCTGCGGCTATAACACCTGCCGTGATAAAGCAATCGCCGTTTGTCAGGGTAAAGCAGAGATCGCAATGTGTCTGCCCTTCCTGAAAGACAAGGCGGAGAACTTCTCCGATACGATCGTACAGCATTCTCCCGACGGTCTGATCGTACTGAACGAATCGCTTGAGGTACAGCAGATCAACAATGCTGCGCGAGAAATCATGAATATCCGCTCTGCAAACGACATTCTGGGCGATCAGGTCATCCGAATTCTTGACCCCACCGCCTTCATCAACGTTCTCAATACCGGCAGAAGCATTCGCAACGAACGTATCTACCTCGCTGAATACAGACGCTACGTAGAGCAGACGATTGTTCACGACATTGACGCAAGATTGCTCATCTGCATCATGCGTGACGTTACGGACGCAGAGCTGGAACGCAAAAAGAAGGAACAGATCAGCCGTCACACGGTTGACGTTGCCAACAAAGTCGTCGATAAACAAATGCGAATCGTTCAGGAAATTGCTTCTCTGCTCGGTGAAACCGCGGCAGAAACGAAAATCGCGCTGTCCAAACTGAAGGAGTCGATCACAAATGAATGATTTATGTGCTGATATCGGATACAAAAGTATAAATCATTACGGAGAACAACTCTGCGGCGACCACGTCGACATCGTGGAGCCCAATGATAATTCGACAGTCATCGTTTTGTCTGATGGTCTTGGCAGCGGCGTAAAAGCGTGTATTCTTTCCACGCTTACTTCCAAAATTATTTCCACAATGATGGCGGAAGGAATTCCGCTGGAAGACTGCGTAGAAACCATCGCGGCAACGTTGCCCGTTTGCTCCGTTCGCGGCGTGGCATACGCGACCTTCACCATTATTCATCTGATCAATAACGAAACCGCCGAATTGATCCAGTACGATAACCCCCACATCATCGTGATCCGTGATGAACAAGTTTGGGATTATCCCAAAACAGAAATGATGATCGGTGGAAAAAACATCTATAAATCCGTTATTACCTTACAGGAAAACGACATTTTCGTTGCCATGAGTGACGGATGTCCTCACGCAGGCATCGGCTCCACCTATAATTTCGGTTGGAAGCGCGAAGAGATCGCAAGCTTCATGGAAATGCTCGCTCCCATAGGATATACCGCAAAAACACTGTCCACCATGCTCGTGGACGAATGTAACGAACTTTATGGAAATAAACCCGGCGATGATGCGACCGCCTGCGTGGTGCGCGTCAGAAGAAGAGAACCTATGAACATACTCTTCGGACCTCCTTCCAACCGCGATGACGCCGACAGAATGATGGCGCTGTTCTTCTCCAAGAGAGGCAAGCACATCGTATGCGGCGGCACAACGTCTTCCATTGCCGCAAAATATCTCGGCAAGCCGATCGAGGCAAGTCTGGATTTTGCGAACTCCGATCTGCCCCCGATCGCCAAGATCGAAGGCGTGGATCTTGTGACGGAAGGTGTCATCACCGTAAACAGAGTTCTCGAGTATGCCAGAGATTATCTCGGAGAAAATAAAAACTACGAGCATTGGAGTTTCCAGAAGGACGGCGCTTCGCTCATCAGCAGAATGCTGTTCGAAGAAGCGACGGATATCAACTTCTACGTTGGAAAAGCCATCAATCCCGCTCATCAGAATCCGGATCTTCCGATCAACTTCAGCATCAAGATGAATCTGGTCGATGAGCTTTCAAAATGCTTGAAGCAAATGGGTAAAAAAATCAAAGTAAGTTATTTTTAAGGAGAGAAGATTCATGAGAAAATTTGACACAAAAGTTCAGCACTTGAAATATAAAGTTCTTCGTGAAGTTGCAAGATGCGCATGGAATGACACTTTGCTTGAAAAAGTTCTGGATATTCCTCAGATGATCGTTCCCGGAAAAACTCCCACCATGCGTTGCTGCGTTTACAAAGAAAGAGCCATCCTCGGCGAACGCGTAAAGATGGTTATGGGCGGTGACAAGGATAACCCCAACGTGATCCAGGTCATCGACATCGCTTGCGATGAATGCCCCTCCGCAGGCTACGAAGTTACCGATTCCTGCCGCGGCTGTCTCGCTCACAGATGTGAAGACGTATGTAAGAGAGGCGCGATCTCCTTCGACCACAACCACGTTGCTCACATCGACAAATCCAAATGTGTGGAATGCGGTCAGTGCGCAAAGGTATGTCCTTTCGCAGCGATCGTAAACCGCAAGCGTCCTTGTCAGAACGCTTGTAAGGTAAAAGCAATCTACATCAATGACGATAACGCTGCCGCTATCGACAACAGCAAGTGTATCTCTTGCGGCGCTTGCGTTTACCAGTGTCCTTTCGGTGCGATCACCGATAAGTCCTACATTCTGGACGCGATCGACCTCATCAAGAAGAGCGAAAACAACACCAAATACAAGGTATACGCTATCGTTGCTCCCTCCATCTCCAGCCAGTTCACCTATGCGAAGCTCGGTCAAGTCATCAAGGGCTTGAAGGAACTCGGCTTCCACACCGTTATCGAAGCAGCTCTCGGCGCAGATATGGTTGCTCAGGCAGAATCTCAGGAACTCGCAGAAAAAGGCTTCCTCACCAGCTCCTGCTGCCCTGCATTCGTTCAGTACATCAAGAGCGCATTCCCCAAGCTTCTTCCCCTCGTATCTCACAATCCTTCCCCGATGGTAGCGCTCGCGCAGTACATCAAGTCCACCGACGAAAACGCAAAAGTCGTATTCATCGGACCTTGCACTGCGAAGAAAGCAGAAGCTCAGCTTGATCACGCGAAGCCCTACGTTGACGTTGTTCTCACCTTCGAAGAACTGCAGGCACTTTACGACAGTAAAGACGTTGATATCACCACTCTCGGTGAAGACGTATTGGATAACGCTTCCTACTTCGGCAGAATCTTCGCTCGCTCCGGCGGTCTTTGCGACGCAGTTGCACAGAGCTTGAAGGAACAGAACATCGACTTCAAGGTCAACCCCGTTGTTTGCGACGGCATCGAAGAATGCCGCATGGCTCTCCTCAAGAAGAGCAAGAACGCGCTTCCCAACAACTTCATCGAAGGCATGGCGTGCGTCGGCGGTTGTATCGGTGGTGCAGGCTGCTTGGCTCACGGTGAAAAGAACAA
>JAZRLQ010000005.1:0-2686 GCA_045646925.1 Eubacteriales bacterium | reverse complement strand
GCCGACGTTTATCTGAACGGTGAACGTCTCGAGCACCACGATGGCGGTTATTCGACCTTTCGCATGAATATCACGGGCGCTCTCCGCGAGGAGAATACGCTTGCGATCCTCGTTGACAACGCGCCGAACGAGGAGGTCTATCCGCAGGTGGCGGACTTCACCTTCTACGGCGGACTTTACCGCGACGTGAATATCATTTGCGTGGAGGACACGCATTTCGATCTCGAATATTACGGCGGCAAGGGGCTCGTCATCACCCCCGAGATCGCAGGTGAAACGGCAAACGTAACGATCGACACCTACGTAAACGGTATGAAAGCGGGCGACGAGATCGTTTACCTTCTGACCGACATGGAGGGAAACACCGTGGCGAAGGCGCAGAGCGCGGAAACCTCCGTCTCCCTCAAAATTGAAAACGTACACCTCTGGAACGGCAGAAAGGACCCCTATCTCTACACGGCGGAGGTTGCGATCGTTCGCGGCGGCGAGGAGATCGATAAGGTCAGCTCCCGCTTCGGTTGCCGCACCTTCCGTATCGATCCCGAAAACGGCTTCATTCTCAACGGCAGGGAATACCCTCTCCACGGCGTCAGCCGTCATCAAGACAGATGGCAGATCGGCAACGCGCTTCTCCCCGAACATCATCTCGAGGACATGGATCTCATCTGCGAGGTCGGCGCGAACACCATCCGTCTCGCGCACTATCAGCACGATCAATATTTTTACGACCTCTGCGACGAGCGCGGTATGATCATCTGGGCGGAGATCCCCTATATTTCCCGTCACATGAGCGACGGCAACGAAAACACCATGCTCCAAATGCGCGAGCTGATCGTTCAGAACTACAACCACCCCTCCATCTGCGTATGGGGACTTTCCAACGAGATCACGATGGACGGCGCGAAGGATCCCGACCTCATTCAGAACCACGTCAAACTCAACGATCTCGTTCACGAGATGGACAAAACGCGACCGACCACCGTCGCTTGCATTTCCATGTGCGATATGGACGAGAAATACGTTCACATCTCCGACGTCGTTTCCTACAACCACTATTTCGGCTGGTACGGCGGCAAGCTCGACGAATACGGCGCGTGGTTCGATAAATTCCACGAGAAATACCCGAACACCCCCATCGGTTGCTCCGAGTACGGCTGTGAAGCGCTGAATTGGCACAACTCGAGCCCCGAAAGCGGTGACTACACCGAGGAATATCAGGCGATCTACCACGAATCGCTCATCCGTCAGCTCTTCACGAGAAAATATATCTGGTCCACGCACGTTTGGAATATGTTCGACTTCGGCGCGGACGCGAGAGCCGAGGGCGGTGAAAACGGTCAGAACCACAAGGGACTCATCACCATCGACCGCAAATATAAGAAGGACGCGTTCTACGCATATAAGGCTTGGCTGTCCGACGATCCCTTCGTGCATATCTGCGGCAAGCGTTACGTCGACAGAGTGGAGGACGTAACGAAGGTGACCGTTTACTCCAATCTCCCCGAGGTCGAGCTTTTCGCAAACGGCGTAAGCCTTGGCAAAAAGACCGCTACCGATCATTTCTTCTATTTCGACGTTCCGAACGTCACGGAAACGAAGATCACCGCCGTTGCAGGCGAATATACGGACGAAAGCACGATCCGCAAGGTCGAGAAAATGAATCCCGACTATATTCTGCGTGAGCAGGGCGCGGTTCTGAACTGGTTCGATATCACCGAGATCGAGGGCAGATTCTCTCTCAACGACAAGATCGGCGATATCACGAAGACCGTGCGCGGCAAGCTCTGGATGATGGGACTTTTCGTCACGATGGCGCGAAAAATGAGCGCAAGCAAGCCCGACTCCAAGGACAAAACGAAGAAAAAGAAGAAGTCGAAAAACCCCGAAATGTCGAGCGGCGTCATGAATATGATCGGCGGCTTCAGCGTTCTGCGCTTCACGGGTATGCTCGCTATGCGCAACGTCTACTTCACAAAGGAAGAGCTTCTCGCAATCAACGCCAAGCTCAATAAGATCCGTAAGCCGAAGGCGTGAGGCGCCCTTCGGAAAGAGGACGAATGGTTATTTATATTTTTCAAAAGGGACTGCCTGATCAAAGGCGGTCCCTTTTGCTGTAAAAATCATGATATCTGCTCAAAAGGCGTGTAAAAACGATCTGTGGACTTGACATTTGAAGCGACAAAATGATATAATTGAATTTATATGATGCAATTTTACTGTATTGCATGAATCTGAAAAGTTCTATAGAAAAGGAGAACGTGATGAAAAGAATAATCAGAGTTTTCATTGGACTTTTTATCGTTGTTTTGTGCTGTCTTTTGTTTTTGACTTCTTGCAAAAAAAAGCATACGCACAAGTTTAGTGAATGGATCGTAACGAAGGAGGCAACGTGTTCGAGCGCGGGTGAGCAGGTTCAGGTCTGTTCGTGCGGCGAAATCGCCAGAATGACGATCGAAGCCAAACCTCATACGCCCGGTGCGGAGGCGACGTGTACAACGGCACAAATCTGTACTGTCTGCGGATCGGAATTGACGGCGGCGAAGGAGCATGATTATAAATCCGTCGTGACTGCGCCTACCTGCACGGATGGCGGTTATACGACATACACCTGCTCTTGCGGTCACAGTTATACCGGAAATCATGTGAAGGAGCTTGGACATACGAGCGTGACCGACAAAGCGGTTGC
>JAZRLQ010000004.1:0-10157 GCA_045646925.1 Eubacteriales bacterium | reverse complement strand
ATACCCTTGTACTTCCAAACGCTTTCCTTGCACTTCTGAATGAAGGGATCCAGACCGTATTCCTCGATCTGCTCCTTGCCGTCCAGACCCAGAAGCTTTTCAACCTCCAGCTCTACGGGAAGACCGTGGGTATCCCAGCCTGCTTTACGGTCAACCTTATAACCCTTCATGGTGCGGTAACGGGGAATCATATCCTTGATAACACGGGTCAGAACGTGACCGATGTGGGGCTTACCGTTTGCGGTAGGGGGACCGTCAAAGAACGTGTAGCTTTCGCAATTGCATCTGTCTTCGATGCTCTTTTCAAAGATCTTGTTTTCTTTCCAGAACGCTTCGATCTTTTTTTCTCTTTCAACGAAATTCAGATTCGTCGATACCTTTTCGTACATGAGAAAAGCCTCCTTAATTTAATTATTCCAAAAGAAATTGCGCGTTTTCGCAAATCCTGCCTCGCCGTTTTGCACTGCTTGGAAACGGGCGAGAAAAGGGCAACGGCGACGCGCCGCAAAAAAAGAATAAAAAAATCTTCGTCCGTATATAGGACGAAGATGCAGACTTCGTTTAACCACCTATCAAACATACAGACATATGCCGTTCCGTTACGCGGAACTCGCGTCGTCGATTACAGATGATTCTGCGGCAGGCGTAAAATCGTGTTCACCGACGCGGCTCGGAAGTGATCTTCGACAGTTCCTACTCCATGCCGAACTCACACCACCTTCGGCTCGCTGGGATTTTTCGGAAAAGCTACTCTCTTCGTCATTGCCTTTCAGATTTATTTTATTCTATATCATTTTATTACAAAAACAACCTTTTGTCAAGAGGGCAGGATGCAATTTTTCTGGATTGAGAAGAAAAATCTGCGTTTTGCGTTAATGGGGAGAAATTACCTACGCAGACGGAACGAGGCACAGAGTCGATAGGCTCCCTTTACACAAAGGATCCTTGCACGGTTCGATTGCTGTGTATATTTTCCATATAAAAAATCCCTCGTGCGCTAATTGCGCGACGAAGGATTCATTCATTTTTTCTTGTTTTTGATTTGATCGGGAAACACGGATGCGTTAATCAGATCGGCGGGGTCTATTTCCAAAGCGTCAGCGATATCGAAAAACACCTCCAATGAAAAACCGTTTGCAATACCGGGTGCTTCTATCGTACTGACGAGTGAACGGCTGATGCCTGCTTTTTCGGCTAATTTTTCCTGAGACATTCCTTTTAACTTCCGCAAGGCGGAAATGGCAACGCCTAACTGTATAAAACGATCTCGGTTTTTAAAAGATACTTCCTTGCTCATTCCAAACTTTCCTTTCCGCCGCGTGTTTATGCTACTTATATTATACCCTTTTTAATGCAAAATTTCTGTATCCATTAGTAAGCACTTGACTGTAAGAGTGAGCAATGGTATGATATTATAATCAAATGCTTTAAATGGAGTGCAACGGAAAGAAAATGGATAAATTCATGGAGATTTATACGGTCAGCCTTTTCGGACACCGTGAGTTATACGATCTGCGCCGCGTGGATGAACGTCTTGTGCCGATACTGAAGGAGCTGATACGGACGAAGCCCTATGTGTCGTTTCTGATTGGGCGGCACGGCGAGTTCGATTCATACGCCGCGTCGGTGATCAAGCGTGTGCAAAAGGAGGTCGGCAAGGAGAATAATGAAATGACGCTCGTGCTTCCGTATACGGTAGCCGATCTTGAATATTATGAAAATTATTATGACAATATCATTATTCCCGACGACATCGTGGGGAAGCACCCCAAGTCTGCGATCACGTTGAAAAACAAATGGATGGTTGAGCAATCGGATCTTGTGATCGTCAACGTGGAGCGTAGCAAGGGCGGCGCGTTTACCGCCATGAAATACGCCGAAAAGCAAAATAAGGTAATAATCAATTTGTTTGATGACGATTCAATACGGAGCGTCCTTTTAAAATAAAAAAACGGCAAAGGAAAAAATTCTTTGCCGAATTTAATTGAACCTTGTTCAAATATCGAATTTTCTGTCCTCGCCGGAGCCGTAGCGGGTAGCGGAGAGGGTATACGCTTCGGGATCGAAGGTGAAGATATCGACGGAGGTTTCCTTATCGGAGAGGGGCTCTCTCTCGAAGAAAACGCCGTCTGCGTTCGGCTTCCAACCGGAATTTTTACGTCCCGCGAGCATTGTGGTGATGTAGCGGAAGCCTGCGTTATCCATAAAGGAGAGGTCGGCGTGACAATGTCCCGTGATCTTGGCGGGAATGCGGTGCGCTTTTCCCTTGAAATCGACGTCGATGTCGAAGCCGAAATCCTCGTGATCTCTCTTGGCGCAGACGTAAGAGCCGTTTTCAAACGCTTTCAGAATATCGTTCACGGCGGAGAAGTTCTCAACGAATTCCATGGTGAAGAATTTGTTGGGGGCGCTTCCGTGCTGGAAGATGAAAAGGTTTTTCGGCGCGCTCTTCAGCGCCTCGCAAATGAAGTCGATCTGTTCGCCGGAGTATGCGAAATTCCACTGACCCGTGTATTTCAGAACGCCTTCCTCGTTTGCGATATAAGGAATATCGGAGGTGTTGAGGAAAAGCGCGCGCGTATCGGCTTCGGGGATATCGAGATAGCCGTAGAGCTTACCTCTGCCGGCGGGGTGATAATTTCCGTAAGCCTCCGCGTGAGCAAAGAGAACGTCGTACTGTGCTTCGGGACGGATCTCGAAGCCCGTTTTGGAGATCTCTGCGTCGGGAGCAATTCTGCCATGGATGGAGTTGTCGTCGTGGTTGCCGTGCACGAGGAACCAGGGCATATCGAGATGGGAGAGAAGCTCGGCAAGCTCGGTCATCATGCGGATGTGATCCTCGGGCGTGCCGGGGTAGTTGCCCACGTTGTCACCGCCGAGGCAGACGAAATCGATCTTCTCGGCCTTGTTCAGCTCGTTTAAGGTGTGAACGATATTGGAGACGGCGGCGCGCATGGAATCCATCGCTTTGTAATGCAAGTCGGAGAGGAATGCGAAACGAAGATCGCCCGCCTTTTTCACGGGGAGTCGTCCGCGCACGCGGTCGCATTCGGCTTTGGCGTAATCGGCAAATTCAAACAAATTCATGATAAGCTCCGTTTCTGCCGCTCGTGCGGCGTTATTTGGGTTTCGTTCAATCGAGGATCTCGATCTCGTAGGTGAATACGAATTCTCTCTGCGGCTCGAGTCCGATGATGGCGGGCTTTTCTTCCAGCTTGCCCGAAACGTTTTCGTTGTCGCAAATACCGAACCAGGGCTCGATGCAGACGTAGGGCGCGCCGGGCTTTGCCCAGAGACCGAGGTAAGGAATCTTGCCGTAGGTCATCTTCAGAACCTCTGTGCCGTCCGCGGAAACGATCTTCGCGGAGGTGCTTTTCATCGCGGGGAAGAACAGCGCGTCGTCGTCGAAGATGTGCGCGTCGATCACGACGGTGTCACTGCTTTCGTCAAGCGTTTTTTCGCCCACGACGTAGCCGTATTCGTTGGTCAGAAGCGTGGTGAGCTTCTCTTTTTCGGAGAAAACGACGCGGTCGCCGATGTCGATATTGAAGGCGGGGTGTGCGCCGAAGGAGAAGTACATGGTGGAAACGTCTTTATTCTGAATGGTGTTGGTGACGATGAGCTTTCTGCCCTCCAGGCGGTATTCCGCGCCGAGGTAGAAGCGGAAGGGATAAGCCTCGCGCGTTTTTTCATTGTCGAAAAGTCCGAAAACGGCGAGATTCGGCTTGGAGCGCATAAGGGAGAATTCGCTCTTTCTGGCGAAGCCGTGCTTGGGGAGGGAGTGGGTATTTCCATTATAGGTATAGGTGTCATTCAAAAGTCTTCCTGTGATCGGGAAGAGCAAGGGCGCCTGACCGCTCCACACGGAGGGGTTGCCCTGCCAGATATATTCTTTCTGCGTACCGTTGTCCTTCAGAGACGCAAGCTCTGCGCCCATGGAATTAACGGATACGGAAAGGAATTCATTTTTGATGGTGATCATGTGAAATCATCCTTTCGAGGAAATGTTATACTGATAGAATACCGCATTTTTTCCATTTTGTCAAGTGGGTAGAAAAAGGGAGGCTCTTTCAGCAGTGGATGTTTTAAATGATAAGCCCCCTGCTCCCCGTGATTGAGGGAGAGGGGGACCGCTTATATCAATTATTTTTGCTCTGGATGTATTCGTGGATCGCTGCGGCTGATTTTTTTCCTGCACCCATGGCGAGAATAACGGTAGCGGCGCCCGTTACGGCATCGCCGCCCGCAAATACGCCGGAAATGGAGGTCGCGCCGTTATCGTCCGCGACGATACAGCCCTTTTGCGTGACGTCGAGACCTTCGGTAGTGGATTTGATCAAAGGATTCGGGATCGTACCGATGGAGATGATGACGGCATCGACGTTGAGGAGAAATTCGGAATCCTTTTTCTCGATGGGACGGCGGCGGCCGGAAGCATCGGGTTCACCGAGCGTCATTTCCACGCATTCGATGGCGCAAACCTTGCCGTTTTCGTCACCGATGATCTGACGGGGATTGTTCAGAAGACGGAATTCGATGCCCTCTTCCATTGCGTGATGAACTTCCTCGCGGCGAGCGGGAAGCTCCTCGAGACCTCTTCTGTATACGACGTAGACGTGCTCCGCGCCCATACGCTTTGCGCAACGCGCCGCATCCATTGCGACGTTGCCGCCGCCGACAACGGCAACGTTCTTCGCTTTTTTGATCGGCGTGTCATATTCGTCGAGATAAGCCTTCATCAGATTGATTCTGGTCAGATATTCGTTGGCGGAGTATACGCCGAGGAGGCTTTCTCCGGGGATGTTCATAAACTGGGGAAGTCCCGCGCCGCTTCCGATGAAGACAGCTTCATAGCCTTCTTCAAAAAGCTCTCCGACGGAGAAGGATCTTCCGACGATGGCGTTGGTCACGATCTGAACGCCGAGCGCCTGCAGATGCTCGACCTCTGCCTGAACGATCGCCTTCGGCAGACGGAATTCGGGGATTCCGTAAACGAGAACGCCGCCCGCCTTGTGAAAGGCTTCAAAAACGGTCACTTCGTAGCCCATCTGCGCAAGACTGCCCGCGCAGGCAAGACCGCTGGGACCCGATCCGATAACGGCGACCTTGTGACCGTTGGAAACGGGCTCGTTTGCTTCTTCGGTTTTATGTGTTCTGTGGTAGTCCGCGACGAAGCGCTCCAATGCGCCGATGGAGACCGGCTCGCCCTTGATTCCGCGAATGCATTTGCTCTCGCATTGTTTTTCCTGCGGACAAACTCTGCCGCAGACGGCGGGCAGAAGGTTTGCGGAGGTGAGAACCGCGTAAGCGCCTTCAAAATCGCCTTCGGCAACCTTTTTGATGAAGCCGGGGATCGGAACGTTTACGGGGCAACCCGTACGGCAGATCGGGTTTTTGCAATTCAGACAACGGTTTGCTTCTTCGATCGCCTGCTCCTCTGTGTAGCCGAGCGTGACCTCGTCAAAATTTTTCGCTCTTTCGACAGGGTCCTGCTGAGGCATGGGTGTTTTTTTGAGACTCATATTAGCCATGGCGTTTTCCTCCTGTCATACGGCAAGCGTGTTCTTCTTCTTTATAGAATGCGTTTCTCTTGATCAATTCGTCCCAATCGACCTCGTGTCCGTCGAATTCGGGTCCGTCTACGCAAGCGAATCGGGTTTTTCCTCCGACGGTCACGCGGCAACCGCCGCACATACCCGTTCCGTCGATCATGATGGGGTTGAGGGAGACGACGGTCTTTACGCCGTAGGGCTTGGTGACGTCGCAAACGAATTTCATCATCATGGCGGGTCCGATGGCGATGACTTCGTCGTAAGCGTTGCCGTCATCTATGAGCGCTTTCAGCTTCGTGGTCGTGAATCCCTTTTCACCGTAAGAGCCGTCGTCTGTGGTGATGTAGAGATTTTTGCACGCGGCTTTCATTTCTTCTTCGAGCATAACGATATCTTTATTTCTGAAACCTGCGATAATATCGACTTCGGCACCTGTCTCGTGGATCGCTTTCGCGATGGGGTAAGCAATGGCGCAGCCGACACCGCCGCCGACAACGGCGACCTTTTTGAAGCCTTCGACCTCGGAGGGCTTTCCGAGAGGACCTGCGAAGTCGAGAATGTATTCTCCTTCGTTCAATTCAGCGAGCTTTGCCGTGGAAGCGCCGATTGGCTGGAACATGATCGTGACGGTTCCCGCTTTTCTGTCGTAATCGGCGATGGTGAGAGGGATTCGTTCGCCGAATTCGTGGGTTCTGAAAATGATGAACTGACCTGCAAGACATTTTCTTGCGACGAGAGGCGCTTCCACGACCATTTCCACCGTGTTCTGCGCCGGATTCAAATAACGTTTTCTGATGATTTTATACACAAATAACTCCGATCTGTCCGTGCGGACGAGTAAGAATTTGATGACGATTTTATCGGTGCCGTGTTGAGAAAGAGAAGAGCTCCGCTCACGGCGTTTGTTTATTATATCATATTCAAATTGTCTTGTAAAGAGAAAATTTGTCGTTTTTTATCAATATATGAAAACTTTTTTCTGTTGACATATACTGTCCCACGCGATATAATAAAACAAACGAAAATCCTGAGCAAGAAGAGGCTTTTTCCCTTTTTGTGGAAAAATAGAGGTGCTTCGGCTTGCTTGAACCAAAAGAACATTGTGATATTTTTCATGGAATAAGAGAGAACGAAAGGAATCGGAATGAAAAAAATCATGCTTGTTTTCGGGACCAGACCCGAAGCAGTCAAAATGTGTCCTCTTGTCAATGAGCTGAAAGAAAGAGGAGGCGTGGAGACGATCGTCTGCGTAACGGGACAGCATCGGGAAATGCTCGATTCGGTGTTGAAGATCTTCAACGTTGAACCGCAGTACGACCTCTCGGTTATGAAAGAAGGACAGACTCTTTTTGACATTACGACGAAAATTTTGAACGATATTCATTTTGCTTTGGAGAAAGAAAAGCCGGATGCCGTTTTGGTACACGGAGACACGACGACGGCGTTCGCGGCGGCGCTCGCTTGCTTTTATAAGCAAATCCCCGTCGGTCACGTTGAGGCGGGGTTGCGCACGTATTGCGCGAAAAGCCCGTATCCCGAGGAATTTAACAGACAAGCCGTTTCCGTGATGGCGGATTATCATTTTGCGCCGACACCGCTTGCAAGTGAAAATCTTTTGCGGGAGGGGAAGCAGCGGGAGTGCGTCTTCGTTACGGGAAATACCGTTGTGGACGCAATGAGATATACCGTACGCGCGGATTTCTCCCATTCGCTTCTGGACTGGGGAAAGGGAAGCCGACTGATCTTTTTTACTGCGCACAGAAGAGAAAATCTCGGTGAACCCATGCGGAGAATGTTTCGGGCGCTTCGCCGTATATTGTCGGAATATTCCGACGTGAAGGCGATCTATCCCATGCATAAAAATCCTGCCGTGCGGAAGATCGCGCGGGAAGAGCTTTCTTATTGCGAAAATCTTCGCATGACGGAGCCGTTGGACGTGGTGGAATGTCACAATATCATGGCGAGAAGCTTTTTGATCCTTACGGATTCCGGAGGAATACAGGAGGAGGCTTCCTCTCTCGGCAAGCCCGTTCTCGTTATGCGCGATACGACGGAACGCCCCGAAGGTGTGCGTGCGGGAACGCTAAAGCTCGTCGGAACGGATGAAGAGAATGTGTATCAGAGCATAAAATTGCTTCTGGAGGACGAAGCCGCCTATCGCGCAATGACCTCAGTTTCTCATCCTTACGGAGACGGCTTTGCGTGCAAACGGATCGCGGATATTCTTTTGGGCGTGTAAAAAGCGCTTTATATATTAAAGATAAAACCCCGACAGATATTGAAAATCTGTCGGGGTATTTTTATGGGATCAGGTTCCTTTTTTCGTCCGCTTGAAGATCTTTTCGAATCTCTCCTTGAAGGACGGTTTGGTTTTTCCTTCGTCATCGACGAGGAAGCGCTTTCGTTCTTCCGCGTTCATATAGGCAACGGTGTCTGTCGAAAAGGACTTGTTTTCCAATTTGGATTCCACGTACTGCTTGACAGACATATAGATAACGGAGAAGCAAGGTACGCCGATGAACATACCGATGAAGCCGAAGAGACCGGACATGATCGTGATGGATACGATGATCCAAACGGGAGGCAATCCCGTGGAAGCGCCGTGGATACGGGGAACGATGATGTTACCGTCGATCTGTTGCACGATCAGGATCATAATACCGAAGATGATAGCGTAAGAGGGCTTACATACGAAGAGAATGATTGCGCAGGGGATCGCTCCGATGAAAGGACCGAAGATAGGGATGATGTTGGTGATCGCAATGACCACGCCGATCAGCGGCGCGTACGGCATTCCCGCGATCTGCACGAGCAAGAAACAAATAAAGCCGACGAGGATCGAGTCGAGGATCGCCGCGACGAAGTATTTTCCGAACGTCTTATCCGTAAGGGATACGAAATAAGCGATCTTCTTGTAATATTTTTCGCTGAAAAGCGCCAGCATGATCTTTTTCGTCTGCGCGAGAATGTATTCCTTTGCGCAAAGAAAATATACGGCGAAGACGAAGCCGAGGACGATATCAAGCACTGCGGTTGCGACGGATTGAAGGATATCCTTGAGCATGGGAAGATATTCCTGAAGCAATTCGTACGAGCGCGACATCAGATCGTCAAGATATTCAAGCGCCGAATTCACGATGCCTGCGATGGTCTCGTTGCTTTGCGCGAGGGTGTTCGCGAGATCCTCGAGCGAAGCGATGTATTCCGGAAGCTTGTCAATGAGATCCTTCACACTGACCTTCAGCTGAGGGATGATCATTGCGACGAAGAGCGTCAGAAAAGCGATGACCGACAAAATAGAGCAAGCTACCGCAAGACCTCTTCGTGTGGAACGCGAAAGCGTGGATCTCCTTCTTCTGGGACGAAAAACCTTTTCCTCGAAAACCTTCATCAAAGGATTCAGAGCGTAAGCAATACAAGCGCCATAGAGCAATGGAGCGGTGATTTTGAACAGTTTTTTAAAAAAGACACTGATGATGTCCAGGTTCAAAAAGAAAAAAACGATAGATATCGTCAATAACAGAACGATGACCGTATACGCGGCAATCGTCACATATTTTTGATTCTGATAACGTTTCAAAACAATTTCCTTTCCGAATGATAATTATTATTCATTTTCATATAATACCATAAAGAGACGGATAATTCAATATCTTTTTGTCTTTTAATATGAATTTTCTATAAATTTTCTTTGGAGCGTGGATATGAGAAAAATGCTTTTTTGTTTGTTCGGGCTATACGGCATTGTGCTCGCGGGAATTCTTTTTGCGGGAAGAACGGCGGATTTGTCGGTTCCTTTGAGTGAATATTTCGCCTGTCGCGCAAACGTTGTGCCGTTTCAAACGCTTTCTCGTTATATCGGATTTTTTCTGAAACGGAAGGACGAGGAAAGCTTTTTACTTGCGATACGGAATATCGGGGGCAATTTTCTTCTTTTCATGCCGATGGGGTTTCTGCTCCCTGCTTTGTTTTCTGATATGAGAAAATTCGGGGGCGTTTTCCGAGTGATCTTTCTGATGGTTCTTTCCGCGGAGATCATGCAAGGCGTTTTGCGCGTGGGAGTTCCCGATATCGACGATCTGATCGTCAATTTGGCGGGCGCGTGTGTCGGGTTTTTGTTTTTTGGAAAGATTTATTCGACTGAATATCGATCAATTTGAGAGGGAATGGTACAATCTCGGCTCGGAAGTCATAGAAATACACGAGCTTGAATACATTGATTAAAAAAGCGAAAGGAATCGGTGTTATGACGCAGTCAACGAAAAATGCCAAAAAGTACTCTTTGATGGGGCTTACGTCCGAGGAGGTTATCAGCTCCCGAAAAAAATACGGGAGCAATCTGTTTACGAGGAGAAAAAGAAAATCGTTTTTGATCAAATATCTGGAAAGCTTCGGCGATCCTATTATAAAAATCTTGCTGGCGGCTCTTGCGGTCAACGTGCTTCTGATGTTCCATACACATAATATTTTCGAGACGGTAGGGATCGGGATCGCGGTCTTTCTTTCGACCTTTGTTTCCACGCTTTCGGAATACGGGAGCGAGACGGCGTTTCTGCGTTTGCAAAAGGAGGCGGAAAAACTGATCTGCCGCGTAAAAAGAGCGGG
>JAZRLQ010000003.1:0-8146 GCA_045646925.1 Eubacteriales bacterium | reverse complement strand
GATCAGAACCGGTCACGCTACTCACGGTTTGCACACCGCTTCCGGTCTCTCCATCATGAAGACCACTGATGGCGTATTCTCCTTCGAAGTAGACAAGAACGCTGCTGCTTGGACCACCGTTATGGACAAAGCTTGCGCTCTTTGGGCTCTCCCTGAAGGTCAGACCATCGGTTACTCCTCCATCCCCGGCGCTCTCGCAGGTGGTTATGCTCTCTTCGCTTCTGAAATCCTCGGTTCCTCTCTCGGCAACCTCAAGGACTACGATGCTGAAATCGGTCTTCTTCCTTACCCGCTTTACAGCGAAACTCAGGAAAACTACGCTCACTACGTAGATAACCACTTCTACTCCTACTCCATCCCCGTATCCTGCGACCATCCCGACTCTGTTGCTGACTTCCTCACTATCTATGCATTCCACTCCACCGGTATCGTTCGTCCCGCATACATCAACGTATACGCATACGACTACTGCGCAGACCCCGATTCCTACGAAATGCTCGATATCATCCTCAGCACCATGACCTATGACCCCGGTTACCTCTCTGCTTCTCTCGAAGCTGAAATCTCCAACATGATTACCAACAACGGTAACAAGATCACTCAGTTCGCTAACAAGAAAGCAGCTAACGCTAACAAGTGGATCACTGACTTCATCGCAGGTATCGACGACAACGAAATCTAATTTTCGTCTCTCGATCAGATTTGAAGTAATCTAAGCATTTCAACCCCAAGGCAATTTTGCCTTGGGGTTAATGTGCATCTTCCCATCGCCCTCCTATAGTAAAAAAAGCCTTGGCAGATCCTTCTCTGCCGAGGCTTTTCTGTAAAACGTGCTTCCCTGCCGTAAAAACCGCCCATTTTCAGCGAAAATAAGCCGAGTCGCGTATAAGACAAAATAACGCGCTCTGTTGCGACGAATCCATCGCCGTCACATTCTCCCATTTATTCGTTTTCATCGCAATACAGAGCCGCAAATCGAGCGTCTTTTTCCGAAAATAAACGTATTTTTCCGCGATCCATGGTATTTAAACTCTTCCCACAGGTGAAGTCCTTTCAGAATATCAGCTTATAAATAAAGAGCACCGCACAAAAAATCGGCAGAGAACCTCAGTTCTCTGCCGACGTTTTTCCGCAAAAAACAAAACCCACCCGGCCGTGTACGTCATAATTAACGCCCTGCAGAAAGCAAGGTGGGTGTCCGCATCGCTAGTTTGTGCTCCCAACGTCCGAACCGATCGTGGCAAAGCAGGAAAGATTCGGGAGGTCTGCATCCCCTTGGCGAGTATAAGACTCCAAGAAATTGTTGTAGGTTTAATTTTGACATATCACGAGAGGGGCAGGATTTTTGCCTATTAAATTTTATGAGGATATCTGTGCTTTTGGATCAATCGTAGTCGATTTCGGAGAAAAATACGTCTTCGAACGCATCGGCAACGCTGTCGTATTCGTCATCGTCGTCAATGGTGGAGAGGATATCTTCGCCGTTTTCATCCTTTTCAAGCTTCAGAATTACGCAATCGCCGTTTTCGTTGTTTTCAACGGGCATGAGCGCGTAGTAGAGCTGACCGTTGATCTCGAGGGACGCAACGACTTCGAAATCGGTTTCTACGCCGTCTTCATCCGTAAGAGTGATCACGTCAGTCGATTCAAACATTTCTTCTGCCATGGGTATCATTCCTTTCAAATTTCCAAACGGAAATGGTTCGTGCAAAGGGGAAATCTCCTTCGCAACTCTCTGTTTATATTGTATACCAAAATCGGTATTTTGTCAAGGTCTTTTTTTGAAACCGTCAAAAATCAGACGGAGGGGTTGATGTACTTCCAATATCCCTTGAAATATTCGAAGCCGGACCAAAGGGTCAGAACGACCATTGCCGCCATCGTCAGATAGGAAACGACGTGACCGCCGAGAAATTCGTAGTCGAACATGGGCTCGATGATCGCGGAGAGAATGAAAGCGATCTGTACGCAAGTCTTTACCTTGCCGAGCCAGTTTGCAGCGATAACAACGCCGTCAGTGTTGGTAACGACCATACGCATGGAGGTAACGGCAAGCTCACGGAAAATAACGATAACGGTTGCCGCGAGCAAGCATACGCCGTAAACGACCTCGGGGGTATCTACACCGTATTTACCGAGCGATTCCACGTAAAGCGTATCTCTGCCGGTTACGTAGCAAAGGGAGATGAGCGCAACAAAGACCATCAGCTTGTCTGCGAGAGGGTCCATGAATTTGCCGAAGTTCGTAACGAGATTATCGCGTCTCGCGAGATATCCGTCGAGGAAGTCGGTGGCGGAAGCCAGCGCAAAGAAGAAAGCAGCGATCAAGCGGGACCACGTACCGAGACCGAAGTCGAAGGTAATGAAGATCATGAGAAAAGGAACCATGCACATTCTCGCGAGTGTGAGCTTGTTGGGTAAATTGAGTTTCATAAGGAAAGCCTCTCTTTCAACATCAATATTAGATTTTGGGAACGTCGTTAAACGGTCTTGCCGATGAGATCGTAATCGTAGACCTCTTCGACCTCAACGGTGACGAAGGAGCCGGGCGCGATCTTCTTCTTGCCGAGTCCGTTTTTGAAATAAACCTTGCCGTCGATATCGGGAGCATCGAAGGGGGTTCTGCCGTAGTAGATCTCTGCGGCGGGGTCGAACGCTTCGCAAAGCACCTGAAGGCGCTTGCCAACCATCGTTTCGTTCTTCGCCTCGGAGATGTGGAGCTGTTCGCGCATGATGATATCGTAGCGCTCCTGCTTTACGTCTTCGTCGATCTGATCGTCGAAATTGTACGCGGGGGTATCTTCCTCTCTGGAGTAGGTAAATGCGCCCAGACGGTCAAATTCGGCCTCTTTTACGTATTCGCAAAGCTCCTCGAAATCTGCCTCCGTTTCGCCGGGGAAGCCGACGATGACGGTCGTGCGGATGACGATCTCCGGAATCTCCGCGCGGAGCTTTCCGATGACGGATTTGATCATCGCGGAATCGCCGTGACGGTTCATTCTGCGGAGCACCTTGTCGCTGATATGCTGGATCGGGAGGTCGATGTACTTGACCACGCGATCGTTGTCGCGGATCTCCGCGATCAGCTCGTCCGTGATCTTGTCGGGGTAGCAGTAAAGAAGACGAATCCACGGAATGCTCGTTTCCTTGCAGATCGCGCGGATCAGCTCAGCGAGCTTGTATTCGCCGTAGAGGTCCTGACCGTATCTCGTCGTGTCCTGCGCGATGATGTTCAGTTCCTTTACGCCGAGCGCTTCCATATCCTTCGCTTCCGCAACGAGATCCTCGATGGGACGGCTGCGGAATTTACCTCTGATCGAGGGGATCGCGCAGTAGGTGCAACGGTTGTCGCAGCCCTCGGCGATCTTCATGTAAGCCATATATTCGGGAGTCGTGACGATACGGTCGCCGCCAAGCTCACAAGTGTTCTTGTCGTCGAACGCGCTGTACTTCAAGCCCTTCGCAACGGCGTCGACCGCCTTTACGATGCGGTGGATGCTGCCTACGCCGAGAACGGCGTCGACCTCGGGGATCTCCTTGAAGATCTCGGTCTGATAGCGTTCCGCGAGACAGCCGGTAACGACGATACCTCTCAGCTTGCGGTGTTCCTTCAGCCATGCGACGTCGAGAATGTTGTCGATGGCTTCCTTTTTCGCGCTCTCAATGAAAGCGCAGGTATTGACGATGATGATATCCGCGTCAATATCCTCGGGCACGATCTGGTAGCCCGCCTTCACCAATTTCGCAAGCATGACTTCCGTGTCCATCAGGTTTTTGGAGCAACCGAGGGAGACGAAGCCTACTTTTACTTTACTTCTGTTCATTGGCTTGATTCCTTTCGTAAATGTATATTCGGAAATGCGTTACGCTTTTTTGAAGGTGGTTCCCGCCTTGGTATCGACGAGAGTGATTCCCTGTTCGAGCAGCTCTGCGCGGATCGCGTCAGCGAGCGCGTAGTCCTTCGCCTTCTTTGCAGCGGCGCGCTGTTCGATCTTTTCGACGATCCACATATCTGCGGGATCGATGACGGGAGCTTCCTCCTTCACCTCGGGCTCCTCGCGGATGAGGTTCAGAGAGAGAACGGTATCGAAATCAGCGACGATCGCGCGCTTGGTCATGCCGGAAATGTTTCTGTCCTTGAGCATATCGTAAAGAACGGTGAGGCCCTGCGCGGTGTTCATGTCCTGCGCAAGCGCTTCCGCGAATTTCTCGTGATAAGCCTTCACTGCGTCCGCGTCGACCGCGCCGTCCTTCGGAAGACCGTTCACACGCTTGATGAGCTTCGCGTAGGAAGCGGCGGCGTTATCCATGTTCGGATAGCTGAAGGTGAGAGGCTTGCGGTAATGGCTCTGCAAGCAGAAGAGTCTGTATGCGAGCGGATCGTAGCCCTTTTCGAGAAGAAGGGATACGGTGAGAAATTCACCGCTGGATTTGCTCATCTTACCGCGCTCGTCGTTGAGGTGCTGAACGTGGAACCAGTAGTTGCACCACTTGTGACCGGTGTAAGCCTCGCTGTGCGCGATCTCGTTGGTGTGGTGGGGGAAGATGTTGTCAACGCCGCCGCAGTGGATGTCGAGACGGTCGCCGAGATATTTCATGCAGATGCCGGAGCATTCGATGTGCCAACCGGGATAACCAACGCCCCAGGGGCTTTCCCATTTCAGCTCCTGATCGTCGAATTTGGATTTGGTGAACCAGAGAACGAAGTCGCTCTTGTTGCGCTTGTTGGTGTCCTCGGAAACGTCGTCGCGAACGCCGACCATCAGCTCGTCGGTGTTGTGACCGGAGAGCGCGTAGTAATCCTTCGCCTTGGAGGTGTCGAAATAAACGTTGCCTTCTGCGAAGTACGCGTAATCCTTTGCGAGAAGAGCTTCGACCATCTCGATGAATTCCGCAATGCAACCCGTTGCGGGCTGAACGATGTCGGGGGTCTTGATGTTCAGCTTCGCGCAATCAGCGAAGAATGCGTTCTTGTAGAATTCGGCGATCTCCATGACCGTCTTCTTTTCTCTTTTCGCACCCTTGAGCATCTTATCCTCGCCCGTGTCGCCGTCGCTCGTCAGATGGCCGACGTCGGTGATGTTCATAACGCGAGTTACGTCATATCCGCAGTAACGGAAGGATTTCTCCAGAACGTCCTCCATGATATAAGTACGGAGGTTGCCGATATGAGCAAAATGATAAACCGTCGGACCGCAGGTATACATTTTTACCTTGCCGGGTTCGTTGGGAATGAATTCCTCGACGGTTTTGGAAAGTGTGTTGTAAAGTTTCATTGTTAATTTATCTCCAAACCTTTCTTCAAAGTATACTTTTCAAAATACCTTTATTATATCATACCACGAACTCCGCGAAAATGGAATACCTTTATTCAAAATTTTTTCTTTTTTATTACAAAAAAGAGTGTGCGCCCGCGCACGAAGCCGTGCAGGCGATCGCGGAATTCGAACCGTATGGGTTCGTATTCCACAGCTTCGTGGAAATCGAGAGCTTGTCTATGCTGGGGACCTCTACCGAGTTTCAACTCCCCCACTCGCAGATCCTTCCCCTCCGCGTCACGAAGCGACATACCTCTTCACTCTTCACTCTTCACTCTTCACTCTTCACTTTCCCTGCCTTCCTCTTGGATAGCAAAAAATCGGCAGAGAACTCCATTCTCTGCCGAAATCTGTTTGCAATGATATTTATTGATTCTCTCGCTTCTTATAGAAGCACGCGCCGATCGCCATGATGACCGCGAAGACAATGAGGTAGAAAAGCACGGGGAACGCGAATTCACCCTTTTCTGCCGCGTCGAGACAAGGCTTCACGCCGTGCGCGTAGACCGCGACGAACATCATGAACAGCGAGGCGAGAAGTCCGAGAAGGGGCATAACGGTATTTTTGAAAATATCCTTCTTCCCTTCCTTGACGATGAACATCACGAAAATCGGAATATAGATCGCGTAGATCGTGATGATCGGAAGCTCGGAGGAGTCGAAGCTGAACACGCCGAACACGGGCTTCGTGAGATTTGCCGCGTAAAAATAGAAATACCAAGCGCCGCAGCAAAGGAGCGCAAGCACGCCCGAGTTGGAGGGCATATTCGTTTTCACGTCAACGGCAGCGAACGTATCGGGCTTCGGGCCTTGACCGCGCACCGCGATGGAATAGACCGAACGCGTGCAGGCGAGCATAAGTCCGTTGAGCGTACCGAGACAGGAAACGACGATGAACGCGTTCATGACCGCGCCGCCGACGTTGCCGAACAGATTTCTGAACGCCGCGGGAGAGCCTTCCTCGCGCAGAACGTCCACGCTCGCGCCACCCGTCAGACCGATGGAGTAAAGGATATAGACCGCCATGATGATGGCGGTACCGACGACGAGCGCGATGGGCAGATTTCTCTTCGGGTTCTTCAGCTCGGCGTTGATGGATGTCGCAATGCTCCAGCCCTCGTATGCGAATGCCGCCGCCGCGATACCGGAAATCACGCTGAGGAAATCGCCTTCCACTGCCTGCGCGGTACCCGTGAATGCGTCCACGGTGTTGCCGTTGACAAGACCGATGATCGTGCCGGCGAGAACGATGACCGCAAGCGGAATCAGCTTGATGACGGTCGCGCTGACCTCGAACTTACCCGCAAGCTTCGGGGAAAGCACGTTGATCGCGTAGAAAAGGCAGAGATAGAATGCGCCGAGCGCCATGCAAAGACCGCTCGTAATATCCGCGGACGGATCGAAAAGCACGAGCGTATATCTTGCGGAGACCCACGCGAGCACGGAGGTCATCGCGGGGAAATAGATGATCGCGAGAAACCATCCCGTCAGATAGGCGTATTTTTTGCCGACGACCGCCTCCGCGTAGTCAACGATACCGTTGACCTTCACGTATCTCGTCGCAAAGTTCGCGAAGTTGAACGCGCAGATGATCATGACGACACCGCCGATGATCCACGCGAGCGTACCGAGCAGCATATTACCGTTCGTGTAATTCAAAATATCCTGCGCCTTGAAGAAAACGCCGGAGCCGATAACGATACCGACGACCATGCAGATCGCAGTGAAAAGTCCGTAACGTTTATTGAGTTGATTGTTTTCCAAATTGACAATCTCCTTATCATTTTTATTTTAAAATATTATAGCACATAAATGATTTCTTGTAAATCATCTTTCACCATTTTTCCGAAATATATGCCAAAACTTTTTCGGTCAAAAAGCAATATACCCCTTTGCCTTCCCGAAAAGCAGACTTTCATTCGACACCCTCGCTCAGCTTCGCTAAGACTAACGGCGGCAGCAAGCCACCGCCCTACGAATCGGTTTCGTGCGCCTCCGCACACGGCGGGAAAGGATCTGCGCGTGGGGGAATTGAAGCTCGACAGAGGCACTCTGCAGCGGCAAGCTCTCGATTTCCACGAAGTTGTGGAACACGAATCCACACGATTCGTGTTCCGCGGTTCGCGTGACGAGTCTCGATACGCACCGCGCCCATCAAATCGAAGCCATTCGTTCGTGAACCGAGAAATTCCAACCTCGTAGCTTCGGGTGTAGATGAAATCGATTCCGAGACACCGTATATCCGGGAGAAGAAGACTCCGCGCGAAACAATTGATGGGCACCTTACCAACTTCTTTTTTGCAAGCTTTTTTCTTTTTGGCAAAGAAAAAAGTTGATCGTTCCCCTTTTCAAAGGGAATGGATTTCGGGAAAAGAAAACCCGATTATATTCGTTCGGGAAAGCAAAGAGGCGATCGTTCGCAGACGAAGCGTCAAAAAAGCCGATGGCTCTCGCCATCGGCTCATCCGATATTTATGCTTTCTTTCTGTATTCCGGTTCGCAATGCTCGGAAACGACCTTGCCGTTTACGACGATCGTGTCCACGTCGTCCATAGAGGGCGCTTCGTAGGAGATGGGGAGCATGACCTCCTCCATGATCGAGCGGAGGCCTCTCGCGCCGGTGCCGCGTTCGATCGCGAGCGCCGCGATGGTTTCGATGGCGTCATCCGTGAAGACAAGCTCCTTGCCGTCGAGACCGAAGAGCTTCTGATACTGCTTCGTGATCGCGTTTTTCGGCTCCTTCAAAATGCGCGCGAGCGCGTCCTTGTCGAGATTTTCCAGTCCGACGATCACGGGGAGACGGCCGACAAGCTCGGGGATCAGACCGT
>JAZRLQ010000002.1:0-3043 GCA_045646925.1 Eubacteriales bacterium | reverse complement strand
GGCATCGAAGCGATCCCCTCCTACTGGTACGAAAACTTCAACAACACCGTCAAGACCTATCTCATCGGTCACGAAACTCTCGCGCTCGACGACGTGATCGCAAGATTCATGAAGCTCGCAACCAACTGATCTGAAATCAAGGAGAACAGACTATGGCAGTTAACGTAGATGTTATGCGTAAGAAGATCTACGCATATAAAAACGGAAAAACGGGAGAAGCCTTCGACATTCCGTACCGCGTCTATTATCCTTCGGATTACGATGCGGCAAGTGAAAAAAAGTACCCCATCTTCTTCTTTCTCCACGGACACGGCGAATGCGGCGTAGACAATGAACAGCAGATCCGCGTGCTCGGCAAGGAGCACCGTCTGATCAACATGATCATGGAAAGAGACGATACCGTGATCGTCGCGCCTCAGTGCCCCTGCAGTCCCATGCACGAATGGGTACCGCTCCGCCACGCATGGATGACCGGCTCGCGCGAAGCGCTGACGGAGGAGCCCACGCTCGGACTCGCGGCGGCAGAGGAGCTTCTTCTCCGCTTCCTCGAGAGCGGAAAGATCGACCTTTCCCGCGTATATTGCGGCGGCATCTCCATGGGCGGTTACGGCATTTGGGAGCTGATCACAAGACGCCCCGAGCTGTTCGCCGCTTGTATTCCCGTTTGCGGCGCGGGCGTTCCGAGCCTTGCGCACCGTCTGACCGATATCGCCGTCTGGGCGTTCCACGGCGACCGCGACGATACCGTTCCCGCAAGCGGCTCGCGCGATATGTACGAGGCTATCAAGGCGGCAGGCGGCACGAAGGTCAAATACACCGAGCTCCCCGGCGTATGGCACGACAGCTGGATCAAGGCTTACAAGACCGAAGGACTCGTCGATTGGCTCTACGAGCAGCATAAATAAGGTTTGTCATTGAACCAAGAAAAGACTTGCAAAGGATCTTTCCGGCGCAAGTTTTTTCTTTTTGCCATGATTTATTATCATTGACACTCCCGATACTTATTGACAAAAACAAATTTTGGTATATACTATTTAGTAGATAGTACGAAATCGCACGCAAAATCATCTATCAAGAAAGGCTTTGGATATGAAACTGATCGGTTTTTATAATTACACAGTGATTCTGACTTATATGAGTTTGATTTCCGGCGTTTTGGGAATGAGATTTGCCGCCTGCGGACAACTCGGACTCGCTATCTGCTGTCTTGCTTTTTCGGGTGTTTGCGATATGTTCGACGGCGCAGTCGCCCGCACGAAAAAGAACAGAACGGCAGATGAAAAGAATTTCGGCATACAGCTCGACTCTCTTTCAGACGTGGTCTGCTTCGGCGTGGAACCCGCCGTATTTCTCTATTTCAGCGGAGTACGAACCACCCTTGGCATAGCGTCGCTCGTCTTCTTCGTGCTTTGCGCCGTCATCCGACTCGCGTTCTTCAACGTGCTGGAAATGAACCGCCAAAAAAACGAGGACGGTTGCGCGAAAAGCTTCCGCGGTCTGCCCGTAACGAGCGCGGCGATCATTTTCCCTTTCTTCTATCTTGTCGGCTTGCTCGTGCCCGGGAACGTCATGCACATAATCTATCATGTGTTGCCGATTCTGATCGGCTTCCTGTTCATCGCGGATTTCCGCGTGCCGAAGTTCGACGTTGCCAAATTTCTGCAAAAGCTTTCAATCAAACATACGTAAAAAACCAAACGGACGGATCGCAAGTATCCGTCCGTTCTGTTTATTTTAAAGAATAATACAAATAAGTCCCCCACTGCCCTCGTTGATGATACGGCTGAGCGTTTCGGAGAGCTTTGTGCGCGCATCGTCGGGGATATGCGAAAGCTTGCTATGAAGACCTTCGTTGATCAGCTCGTAGAGCGATTTGCCAAACATATTGGTGTCCCAGATCTTGCGGGGATCGGTCTCGAATTCGCGAAGAAGGAAGTTCACGAGCTCCTCGGACTGTTGTTCCGTGCCGACGATGGGAGAAACCTCCGCTTCGATATCCGCCTTGATCATATGGATGCTGGGCGCGGACGCGTGAAGCTTCACGCCGTAGCCGCCCGTCTGCTTGACCATCTGCGGTTCTTCGAGCTTCATATCGTAGATATCGGGAACGACGATGCCGTAACCCGAGGTATTGACGTCGTCAAGCGCCTTTTTCACCTTGTCATACTGCTTTTTCACATCGGAAAGCTCGAGAAGAAGCTTCAGAAGCGCTTCATCGTCCTCGATAGAAAATCCGGTCAGTTCGCCAATGAGTCCGTAGAAAAGTCCGTCCGCAAGCTCCATCGCGACCGTCGCTCTGCCGGAGCCAAGATCAATACGGGAGATCCGAACGTCCTTGATATACGTATTTTCGGCAGCCTTTGCAAAGCTTTTTGCGATATCGCCCGTCTTCGTGATCTCGCAAGCGCAAGCGGAAATGGTTTCGTGAACGCTTCTGTAGATGGGATGGGATCGGTCGAGCGCATTCATAAAGTCGGGAAGCTCCACCGAGATCTCCGTCACGGGAAATTCGAGCAGAACCAGCTCGAGAATATGGCGGATATCGTTCTTGTCAAGCTCGAGACAGTTGACGAGAGCCACGGGCGCGTGGTATTTCTCCTCCAGAGAAAGCGCCAAGGTCACCGCCTCCGTGCTTTCGGGATGCGCGGAATTGAGCACGATCACGAAGGGCTTGTGGATCTCGTGAAGCTCCGCCGCAATGCGCGCCTCGCTGTCAACGTAATTTTCGCGGGAAAGCTCACCGAAGCTTCCGTCACAGGTGATGAGAACGCCGATGGTGGAATGGTCGCGGATGACCTTTCTCGTACCGATCTCCGCCGCCTGATCGAAGGGCATACTTTCCTCCGACCACGGCGTCAGAACCGTGCGGGGCTTATCGCCCACAAAATTGCCGAGCGCCTCGGGAACGATATAGCCGACGCAGTCGATCATCTTGACGGAGAGCGCCGCGCCGCCGTCCAACGTGATCTCCACAGCCTCGTCGGGAATGAATTTCGGCACGGTGGTCATGACGGTCTTTCCCGCCGCAGACTGCGGCATTTCG
>JAZRLQ010000001.1:0-25898 GCA_045646925.1 Eubacteriales bacterium | reverse complement strand
ATCTCCTCTTGCCGCGCCGCGTCTATGCTGTTCGGCGGTCCCGAAGCCTGCCGTTTCGGTTGTCTCGGTCTCGGCGATTGCGCCAACGCTTGCCCCGCGAACGCGATCTGCGTGAAGGACGGCATTGCGCACGTTGATACGGACCGTTGTATCGGTTGCGGCTTGTGCGCTACCGTTTGCCCGAAGAGCGTCATTTCCATAGTTCCGAAGCACACCCGCGCGGCAGTCATGTGCAACAACAAAGACAAAGGCGCCGATGCGCGCAAGGCGTGCAAAAACGCTTGCATCGGATGCAAGAAATGCGAAAAGACCTGTCCGAACGGCGCAATATCCGTTCAAAACAACCTTGCGTCGATCCATTACGAAAAATGCACGGGTTGCGGCGCTTGCGTAAGCGCTTGTCCCACCGGTTGTTTGAAATCCGTAAGCTTCCAAAAAGTTGACTCCATCACTTGAACCAATACCCCATCGTATAAAACTGACGATCGACCACTGTTCCCACAGTGGTCGATCTTGAAAAGAGGCGATATCCTTGCAAAACCGCGCGCCAAATCCAAAAAACAAAAAGCTTAAAAACGACGTTATTTTTATTCTGTCACTCCTGCTCATATTTTCAAGTGTCGGTCTGACAGTCATGCTCACGGGTGAGACCGGCGATACCATCACCGTCACCGTCGACGAAGCTGTGTTCGGAGAATATCCACTTAATCGGGATACCGTCGTGGAGATCCGCGTCGGCGATCATCTGAACGTTCTCGTTATCGAAAACGGACGAGCATTCGTAGAAAGCGCGGATTGTCCCGACGGGATCTGCGCCTCTCACAGACCAATCTTCCGCGACGGAGAAAGCATCATCTGTCTGCCGAACAAGGTCGTCATCTCCGTTTCGGCAAATGATGAAAATGCCCCCGACATCATTGCATAAAGGTAGCTTTTATGAGAAATACTAAAAAACAGATTCACAAGCTGACGCAACTCAGTCTTCTCACCGCCGTAGCGCTGATCCTTTCCTACGTGGAAGCCGTCCTCCCGCCCATCTTCTCCGCCGTTCCGGGCGTCAAGATCGGACTTCCAAACATCGTTATCATCTTCGTCCTCTATCGTATGGGAATCTCTTCGGCAATATCGGTCGCTTTGCTAAGGATCAGTCTTTCTTCTCTTCTTTTCGGAAATCCGATTTCCTTTCTCTATAGCCTTGCGGGCGCGCTTTTCAGTATAGCCGTCATGGTGCTTCTCAAAAAAATGAATTTCCTTTCCGCCGTCGGCGTAAGCGTGGCAGGTGGGATCTTCCACAACGTCGGACAGATCCTCGCGGCAATGCTTCTTTTGAAAACGGCGCAGATCGGATATTATATGATCGTGCTCAGCATAACGGGAACGATCTCCGGTCTTTTCGTCGGACTTTGCAGCGCGCTTCTCGTATATCGGATTCCGAAAATAACGTCAGCAGATCAATAATATTCGCTAACGCTATTTTGCGCTGCGTTTCGTAAGGAGATTTTCTCATGAAAAGATTCTCTTGCTTCCTTCTCAGTGTCGCTCTGCTGCTCTTTTCTTCCACTCTCACCGGTTGCGCTTCCCGAAAAAACGAAGCGCTCCGACTCGGTCTCGGACTTTATACCTCCGCCGAAGCAACAAACGCCACCGAAGACAGAAACGGCCTCGGTGATGTCGCCGTCACCGGCGCCGCCGTTCTTCTGGACGGAAAAAATAAGATCGTTTCCTGCGTTTTGGATTGCGCGGAACATCAAATATCCTATACCGCCGACGGAAAAACGTCGGTAAACGATAGCTTTCTCACAAAGCGCGAGCAAGGTGACTCCTACGGCATGAAAGCCCATGGAGGCGCTTTGCTTGAATGGTATGAACAAGCGGATGCATTTTGTATGCTTGTCAAAGGAAAAACGATCGAGGAAGTCAAAGCGCTCGTTTCTTCCGACGGCAAAGGCACGGACGAAGTTATCCGCGCAGGGTGTACCATTTCCGTCTCCGACTTTGTCAAAGCGATTGAAAAAGCCGCCGCCAACGCCGCCCCGACCGAAGCGGCGGCAAAGGATACACTGAGGCTCGGCGCCGCCACCATTCAAAAGATGGGGGACGCCACCGCAAGCACCAACGGCACAAATCAGCTCGAAACGACGTTCTTCGCGGCAACAACGGATAAAAACGGAAAGATCACCTCCGCTTGCAGCGATTGCGCGGAGATCGAATTTGCATTTGACATCAATGGCGTTTCACAGAACGAAGGGAAATGGATCGTTTCCAGCAAAAAGGACGCGGGTGACGCGTACGGTATGAAATTATACGGCGGAGCCGCGCTTGAATGGTACGAGCAGGCAAGGGTATTCGACAACGCCTGTATCGGAAAAACCGCTAGCAATATATCTTCTCTGCTCGGCAGTGACGGCTACGGTTCGTCGGAGCTTACCGCTTCCGGATGTACGATCTCTGTGAGCGGATTCATAAAAGCCGCCTCCAAAATCGGATAAAAACATCTGAAAAATGGGAGGAAAACCTCCCGTTTTTCAATAAAGGACTTACACAATGAAAAAAAGAACGATTATTTTATGGCTATTTTGCATAAGCGCGATCTTCTGCACCCTCATCTTCTCCTCCTGCGGTAAACGGCAAGAAAAATATTCCCGCAATGCCTTTGATTACTTTGACACGGTCACAACCGTCACGGGATACGCAGAAAGCAAGGAAGCATTCGACGAAGTCTGCACGGAAATTTTTGATATGCTCGACGAATATCACAAGCTTTTTACCATTTACGAGCGTTACGAGGGCATGAACAATCTATTTACCGTAAATTCGCTTGAAAACGGTGTACATCCAACGGTTCGGGTAGACCAAAGCACGATCGACCTTCTTCTCTACGCGAAAGAGATGTACGAGAAAACCGACGGAAAAGTCAATATCGCCATGGGAAGCGTGCTTTCTCTCTGGCATGACTATCGTAAGGCAGGCACCGACGAGCCATGGAATGCTTCGCTTCCTCCGCAGGATCTACTGATCGAAGCCGCCGCTCATACGAATATCGAAGACGTGCTGATCGATCAAGAGAATCTGACCGTCACACTGGCGGATCCCGATATGTCGTTGGACGTCGGCGCGATCGCAAAGGGATACGCCGTGGAAATGATCGCAAGAGCGCTTGAGGAAAAAGGGATCAGCGGTTACGTGATCAACGTCGGCGGCAACGTCCGCACGATCGGCGCAAAAGCCGGCGGTGAAAAATGGACCGTCGGCATCGAGCATCCGGACGAATCTTCGGAAGAGACCTACGCCGCATATATCAGTGCTTCGGGTGAATCCATCGTCACAAGCGGCTCATACCAAAGATATTATATCGTCGACGGAAAGCGTTATCATCACATCATCGATCCCGAAACGCTTTTTCCATCGGAAGCTTATCTTTCCGTCTCCGTGATCTGCAAAAACTCCGCGGAGGGAGACGCGCTCTCCACAGCGCTCTTCTGTATGTCCTTTGAAGAAGGTCTTTCACTTGTCGAATCGCTGGACGGCGTGGAAGCGATGTGGATATTGCCAAACGGCGAAAAACGATATTCCAACGGATTTTCCGCGTATACCGTTCAAAAATGACAGCTCTGTCGGCATAAAAAAGCCCTGAAGGGCTTTTTTTGTTGTATGGAACATTCATATTCCGCTATCTTTTGATATCATGTTGACAATCCCCTCATTCTACGATATAATAAAAACAGATTGAGTGAATACACGGTATAAAAACGAACGGCGCTTTGTTTTTTCACCGTCGAAAACGACTTTTCAATAATATGAATAATTTTAAGGAGGAACACACATGGATATTATGCATTCTGAGTGGAAAGTCCGTATCCAAAACTGGATCAACGTACTGAAACAGGAACTGTATCAGCCGATCGGCGAGATCACCTGGACCGCTCACAAAACCAAAGAATATCTCACTCCCGAACAGGCTCTTCAGACTGAATTCGAACCCGTCACTCCCGGCTATACCTGGGGCGAAACCTGGGAATACTGCTGGTTCAAGGGAACCGTCACCATTCCCGAGGGCGTAGACGGAAAGAGAATCGTCATGGATCTGAAGCCCGGCGGCGAATCCACTCTCTTCGTAAACGGACAGGCGTTCGGTACCTACCGCGCTGACTGGATCAGTGACGATCATCATTATATGGTCGACAACTATCTGACCAGAGACGCAAAAGCAGGCGATCGTTTCGAAATCATGATGGAAACGTACGCAGGTCATTACTATGCAACCGCAGGCGGCGGCTGTTACACGGGCCCCGTGCTTCCCGAAGGAACACAGTTTATCGATCCTTTGAAGGAAGGCGCGCGCAGAACTCTCGGCAAATGCACCTACGGTATTTGGAACGAAGACGCATATCAGCTCTATATGGACGTGGATACGCTCTTCAAATTGCTCGAAACGCTCGACGACACTTCTCTTCGCGCTTCCAAGATCTGCGATGCGCTCGAAGAATTCACTCTGATCGTTGACTTCGAATTGGACAGAGAAAAGAGAAACGCTTCTTATGTGGAAGCGCGCAAGGCTCTCCGTTCCGCAATGGAAGCCATCAACGGTACGTCCACTCCCGTATTCTATGCGATCGGTAACGCGCACCTCGACCTTGCTTGGTGCTGGCCTCTCGCGGAAACCTACCGCAAGACTGCTCGTACCTTTGCTGCGCAGCTCCGTCTTCTCGAAGAATATCCCGATTATAAATTCCTCGTCAGCCAGCCCGCTTGCTACGAAATGGTTCGCGAACATTATCCCGAGCTTTTCGAACGCATTAAGGCTGCCGCAAAGGAAGGCCGCTGGATCGCAGACGGCGCCATGTGGGTAGAGCCCGACACCAATATGGCAGGCGGCGAAGCGCTCGTACGTCAGCTCGTTTACGGTAAGCGCTACTACTAGGAAGTCTTCGACGTTGACAGCGAGCTTCTCTGGCTCCCCGACACCTTCGGTTATACCGCCGCTCTTCCTCAGATTCTGAACGAATGCGGCGTAAAATATCTCGTTACCCAGAAGATTTTCTGGTCTTACAACAAGGGCGAACCCTTCCCCTATCACTACTTCAACTGGCAGGGTATGGACGGATCGAAGATCGTATCCTTCCTTCCCACCAAGTACGAATATCCCACGCATCCGATCGAGATCAACGGCGTATGGAAGAACAGAAGCCAGGCGAGAGATCTCGATGCCTTCCTCTATCCCTTCGGTTACGGTGACGGCGGCGGCGGTCCTACCAGAGATCACGTCGAATACGCGATCCGTCAGAAAGACCTCGAAGGCGGCGTAAAGATCAAGATCGCCGATCCCGTAGAGTTCTTCGAGGATATGCAGCAGCAGAAGGGCGATCCCAAAAACACCTACACAGGCGAGCTTTACTTCACTGCGCACAGAGGTACCTATACCGTTCAGGCTTCCGTGAAGAAGGGCAACAGAAAGAGCGAGGAAGCGCTCCGCGAGCTCGAATTCTGGGCAGTTCCCGCTGCTCTCGCGGGTGGTGAATACCCCGCAGCAGAAGCAGAAGCGCTCTGGAAAGACGTTCTTCTCAACCAGTTCCACGACATTCTTCCCGGCTCCTCCATCGCAAGAGTATACGTAGAAGCCGAAAAATTGCATAACAAGGTCATTGCCGAAGCCGGCGCGCTCCTCAAGACCGCGCAGAACAAGCTTCTCGAAGGCAATGCAAACGCAACCGCCGTTACCGTATTCAACTCCCTCGGCTTCGAAAGAAAGACTCTCGTTACTCTTCCCGAAGGCTTTGAAAACGGCGCTGTTATGGCAGACGGCACCTACGTTGCAGTAGAAAAGACCGCGGAA
Organism: Eubacteriales bacterium; assembly: GCA_045646925.1. Lineage (GTDB taxonomy): Bacteria > Bacillota > Clostridia > Oscillospirales > CAG-272 > QALR01. Next base: position 20,065 of record JAZRLQ010000001.1, on the reverse strand, counting down.
GGCCTGAAGGCGCTCGTTACCATCCCGAGCTGCGGCGCGATCTCCCTCGTTCCCGCAACGGTGGCGCAGACCGTCGAAGCAGGTAACGTTGCCGTTACCAAGTTTGAAAACGGCTACGCGCTCGAAAACGCGCTCGTCAAGGCTGTGATCAACAACCGCGGCGAAGTAACCTCCTTCATTCTCAAGGAAAGCGGCAGAGAATTTGCCGCAGGCGCGATGAACCGCTTCCGTCTCTTTAAGGATATTCCGAGAAGATGGGACTGCTGGGATATCGACTCCAACTACGTATATCAGGAAATCGAAGGCGCTTACGATATTCAGGTCGAAGCCATTGCCGATGGCATTGAAGGCGTGCTGAAGGTTACCGGCAAGCTTCTCGATTCCACCTACACGCAGTACATCCGTCTCGCAAAGGATTCCAAGAGAATCGACTTCGAAACCGAAGTTGACTGGAAGGAACTCCACAGACTTCTCAAGGTCGGCTTCCCCGTTGACGTTTACGCAGAAAATGCAATCAACGAAATGCAGTTCGGCTATGTTGAACGTCCCACGCACCGCTCCAGACTCTACGACAAGGAAAGATTCGAGGTATGCAACCATCGTTACTCCGCTCTCCGTGACAATGCGCACGGCGCGGCAGTTCTGAACGATTGCAAATACGGTATCTCCGTCAACGGCAACAGCATGGAATTGACACTTCTCCGTTCCGGCGCTTGCCCTGACCTCCGTACCGATAACCGCGTACACAACTTCACCTATGCGTTCACCGCTTGGGAAGGCGATTTCGCTTCCGCAGACGTTGTGAAGCAGGGCTACGAGCTCGGAATCAAGCCCGCAGTCGTTGCAGGCGGCGCATTGGATGCAAGCTATCTTTCTATCGACAACGACAATATCATCATTGATACCGTAAAGATGGCAGAAGACGGTAGCGGCGATATCATCGTTCGTCTCTACGAATCCAAGAAAGCAGCCGTTTCCACCAAGCTGAACGTCGCTTTCGCAAAGGATTTCAAGGCGTATGCGTGCGATATGCTTGAAAACGTGAAGAATGATCTGGACGTCACCGGCAATGCCGTTGACCTCACTTTCAGAGCGTTCGAAATCAAGACCGTTCGCATTTCCGTTAAATAACATACAAAAAAGAGCTTCTTCCGTTCACGGAAGAAGCTCTTCTGTTTTTATTTCTTTTTAAACTTCAATCCCTTATCCCAGGAAAACGTAACCTCCGTCGATCCTCCGACACTCTTCAATTCCACGGATAGCCAAACGATGACGATCGTGAAAAGGACAAGAGCTCCGGCAAACAAAAGCACGAACATCACAGCCCTTCCTCTCTTACAAAGCGAATAAGACAAGTGTCAAATAGCTTCATGGAAAGATAGAGCGAAAATTCCTTCGCGGTCAGGACCTCCTCTCTCACAAGCTCGCTATCGTGTGTTCCGTCCAAAAGACAGAATTGCACGCGAACGGCGCCATCCGCGCCGAGTCCCTCGATCTGCAAGCATACGTCTTCTGCAGGCGCCTCGTCCACGTCATCGAAATGTGTCAGCATAACGGCGCCGTTTTTGCCGTCGGTCGCCGCGCAAGCGTAAATATTCTCCGTCTGCGCGCAGATATTCACCGCCGTTCCCAATCGGCGCAGCTCCTTGAACTGATCGAAAACGTAGTAGCCCTTTCTTCTCGCAAGTGAATCGGTATCGAAAAGACCGCACATACCGCACGGACGTGCGTCGTAATACATAAGCATATCCAGCTCGCTTGCCTGCCCCATAAACATTGAGCCCGCAACGAAGGACGAACCCTTCAACGAGGTTTCCATACGAAGAGAATACTGCCAATCCTCCTCCATCCATCCGCGGATGTAGTTCCATTCGTTCAGAATCAATTCGACGTTGCCGAGTCCGAGTCGCTCCACGGTCTCCTTTGCCGCCTGCACCGCCGCCGCAATGCCCTCCGGCTTTTTCGTATATCTGTGGAACGAATAGAAATCAAGCGGCATTTTTCTCTCCTTGACCGCAATCATAAACGCCTCTCTGTCTTCATTCAGAAAGGGCGATGTGAATGCAGGACCGCCGATCTTGAGATTCGGGAAGCATTTTTTCAGATGATTTGCCGCCACGTCGTACAGATCGATAAACTCGTCCATCGTTCCCTGCCAGCAAGGATTCGATCCGTCGTGGTTGCGGCAATCGGGCTCGTTCCATATCTCCCAGTATTCGATCCCGTAATGAAATCCGTTTGCCCAGCCCTCGTTGTAATGGCGGATGATATGCTCGCAGATACGCGCCCATTTCGCATAATCGCGGGGCGGATACGTACCGAATTTATAACCGTGCTCGATGGATGCGCCGAGTCGGTAAAAGACCTTCGTTCCTGCCGCAAACGTATTTCTCGTATACATATCGGTCGGTTCAAAAACGTAGGATGCCGGATCGTTTTCATCGGCGTCAAAATTTTTGAAAATGCGGTGTACGTCGACCGTATGCTCACCGCCGTAGCCGTAATAGAAGGAAGCATCGTGATTGCGCGCGTATGGGATCTCGAGCGCCTTGTAATCGAGGAAATTGGAGGTTCCCCTCTCGCTCATACCCGTGGGACCGTTATTGACCGCATTCATCGGCTTGATTTTTCCGTTATGAGATGAAAAATCGATATGGATCGTTTTCATAATGACACTCTCCTTTCAAGAGAGAAAAGCTTTCTTATTTCCATTATAACAGAAATATATTTTTTTGCAAGACATTTTCGTATGCAAAAAGAGAGCCGACCTCGTTCTGCATAACACAGAACCAAGTCGGCTCTCAAGCTTACGTCAAGAGTTTTTGATGAAACAATGAATTACTGCAGGGTAACTTCTACTGCGAAGATCTTTGCAACTGCATTGAAGATCGCGCGGTCCTTTTCAGTCTTATCGGTTTCACCGTAGTATTCTTCGATACCCTGCTTGATATCGTCAAGATCATCTTCAGCGATCTCAATTACGATAGAATCGGAAACCTTCATCAAAACGTTATAGAGCATATCGGAGTTCTTTGCGAAGTCGATCAATTCCTTTGCAAGTTCCTTATCTGTAAGTTCCTTGTCCTTCAGGGTGATCAGCATGGATGCCATCGCATCGATTTCCGCATTGTATTTTTCTGCATTTTCGTTTCTGATCGCAAGCATTTCGTCAATGCAAGCGGTGATGGCGGTGCAGATATCTTCCGCATATTTTTCGGATACGTCCATGGAGATCAGAAGATCTGCAGTGAGGATATCTTCGGATACTCTGTCGAGAATATTCATAACGACGTTGGACTTCATCATTTTGCCAACAAGCTCTACGATCTGTTCTTCCGTCATGTCGCCCTTTACAAGAATGCCGTAAACGGAAACCAAGGTATCGATCTCTGCGTTATACGCTTCTGCATTTGCGTTTCTGATCGCGATCATTTCGTTGATGGAAGCGGAGATAGCAGTATAGATTTCATCTGCGTATTCTGCGGGAACGTCGAGAGAGATCAGAAGCTCTGCGGAGAGAATATCCGTGGATACTCTTTCGAGCGTATTCATGATAACGCGGGATTTCAACATCTGGCGAACGAGATTTTCAACCTGTTCGTCTTCGATATTGCCTGCGGAAATAATGTCGTAGATTTCAAGAACGGTGTTTACTTCTTCTTCGTAATTTGCGGAATTCTTGAGTTCCATCAATTCACGGAGAAGCGCGTCAACAACGTCGAAAGCAATTGCAGCGAATTCTTTGTCAACGCCCATGGAAAGAAGGGTTTCTTCGGAAAGAACGGAGGACAGAAGCTTCAGCGTCGTTTCGTTGAGATTCTGAACAAGATCCTTGAAGGAGTTTGCGATATTTTCCTTGGATGCTTCGCCGTTGTTATTGCCCATCGTGGTACCGATAACGATCAACGCGCCTGCGGAGTTGATAGTACCGCCGAGGTCTTCACCGTTATCGTAGCTTTCCTTGATCGCGCCGATCGCGTCGGAAACGATTTCGTTTTCAGCAAGGTCGCCGGAAACGACGAGGTCGAGCATGGAGGAGCCGACGTCCTTCAAGTTGGAATTCTGGAGAGTGGTAACTGCGTCAGCGATCTTGGAGAAATCGAGGCTGCCAATATCTACGTTACCGTTTTCATCGGTTGCGATATTGCCGTTTTCATCGATCATGCCGTCAACTGCGCTTGCGAGGTTGGAAACAACGCTTGCGAGTGTGCTTGCGGTTTCGCTTGCCTTGGACTTGTCAGCAACCGCGCTCTCTACGGATTCGCGGATAGACTGGGTAATGGTTTCGACGGTGGTTACGTCGGTTTCGAATTTGTTGGGGTCAGTAAGCTGATCGAGAATTTCCTGAGAGGAAACATCGTCAGCAGAAATTTCGGAAATGGCGGTCACAACGGATTCAACGTCAAATCCGGAGAGGTCGGTGCCGTTTTCCACAACGTCGTTTTTGACGTTCTGAACGATCTTGTCAGCAAGAGTACTTGCGATCTCTTCGTTACTGCCGGAAACGGCGGTATTGATGATCTTGGAAATCTTCAAGGTAAGATCTACGAGCTTCTGAATTTCAGCTTCATATTCTTCCTTCGTCATGATAGCGGGTTCTTCTGCGCTGTCAGCGGCAACGTAATCTGCGGCAACCTGCGCGTCTTCATACGCCTTGATGCCTGCGTAGTCGATGTCTGCTTCCTTCACGCTGACGGCGATATCGTCCATCATGTTGTTATAAACTGCGTTTTTGTCTGCGGGAACATTAAGACTGATCGCAACGCTTTCCATTGCGATCGCCATAACCTCGGGGATCGCCGCACAGAAAAGTCTGGATTTGAACATTTCACCGATCAATTCGTCAACGAATTCCTGATTGGAAAGAACGGCGAAGATCGCCTTGGGATTTTCAGTATCAAGAACGGCTTTCAGAAGTCCGCCCTCGATCGCAACCTGTGCAACAGAGAAAACAGAATCGAATTCTGCGGGAATGTTGGTCTTCTGACCTTCGTATTCAATTCTGGAAACAGAGGACAGATAAAGCTTGCCGGCAAGTCCGAAGCCGAGAAGTCTGTAGGATTTGAGAAGAGCCTGATCTCTGACGGCGATTTCGTCTTTGATCATTTTTGCGGTATCTGCATCCAGGATATCCTGATCTACCATCGTGTCGATCACTTCATACAAAGCGTTGTTTTCGGGAAGAACGCTGATGAGACCGAGAACGGGAACGAAAAGCATACCGAAGATCAAAGCACCGGTCACAGCGCCGATACCCATACCTGCAAATCTTTTGCCCATACGTACAAGGAAGGGTTTTCTGTTCTTTTTCATTTCCTTCTTTTCTTCCTTGGTCTTGGGGAACTGTTCGTTGAACATTCTCTTACGCAAGGGCTTCTGGATGCAACGGAATACGATCCAGGAAATGAAGCTGAGAAGGAAGAAGATCACGGGGAAAGCAACGATTCCGATTGCGAATGCGGGAGCAACGAGAATAGCCTCAGCAAGAAGAGGCGCGGATGCCAGAAAATCTGCAACCATCTCGTCCGAGCTTTCGATCATCTCGAGAACGTAGTTTCCGAGAGTCTGACCCTCGATCAAAACTTTTTCCGCAATCAGATTGGTCGCGAGTGCGGACACGAAAAACGTGAGAACCATAGCAAAGGCAAACGTGATCAGACGGATCAGGGCTTTGTTCATGCCGCGGATCAATCCAACGAAAGCGCTGAATGCTACGAAAAAAAGGAATACGCAAAGTAAAATAAGCGATACCATTGTTCAAACCTCCAAATGTAATTTTTATAACTGTTTTGCAATCAACGTCTTCCGGGAAGGAATTTATTTTCACTCCCAAAATAAGACATTTGTATTGTATTATACACCCAAACGATCGTATTGTCAATATAATTTCATTCATTTCGGAACTTTGTGACAAAAAAATTAAGGCGTTGTAAACAAATACAACGCCCCTTTTTCTACAAGCGCGAAATATCTTTGTCCGAGCTTTGCTTTTCAAAAGCGATCGCGCCGTTTTTCGCAAAAACGGTAACGCGATCTCCGGGAAGAAGCTTGCCGTCGAGCATCCAAAGAGAAAAGGCATCCTCGATCTTCGAAAAGATCTCCCTTCGAAGCGGTCTTGCGCCGTATCTTGCGACGTCCGCGCAATCCGCGAGCATTTCCGAAACGCTCTTATCGAATTCCGCATCCACTCCGAGCGAACGGATCCGTTCACTTACGTCCACGAGCATTTTTTCGGCAATGGCAAGCACGCTTTCACGCGAAAGCGTATCAAAAATGACGATCTCGTCGATACGATTGATCAATTCCGGACGAAAGCATTCCCGTAGCGATTTCATGCGTTGCTCTCGTTCACCAGCGCTTCCGTTTTGCGTGGAAAATCCAAGTATGCCGCTATGCTCATGCTCACCGCTTCCGATATTGGTCGTCAGAATGATGATGGTATTTTTAAAATTCGCCGTATGTCCCGAGGAATCCGTCAAAGCGCCGTTATCCAAAATCTGCAGAAGCAATCCGAATATATCGGGATGCGCTTTTTCGATCTCGTCGAAAAGGATCACGGAATACGGAGACCGACGAACCTTTTCCGTCAGACCGCCGCCTTCGTCGTAACCAACGTAGCCGGGCGGCGACCCGATCAGCTTGGAAACGCTGTGCTTTTCCATATATTCGCTCATATCCAGACGAATGAGCGCCTTCTCCGAGCCGAAAACGATTGTCGCAACGGAGGAAGCAAGCTCCGTCTTCCCCACTCCCGTGGGTCCCATAAAAAGCAGTGAGCATATGGGTCTTACGGGATCCCCGAGCCCCACTCTTCCTCTGCGGATCGCTCTTGCCACGGCAGAAACCGCTTTGTCCTGCCCGACGATACGGTTCCCGAGCAGATCCTCCAAATGCAAAAGCCTTTCGCTCGCCGAATCCACGAGCTTCTTCACGGGGATCTTCGTCCAGGCGGTCACGACCTCGGCAACGTCATCCGCGCTGATCGCGATCCGACGGCTCTCCTTCTCTCTTCGAAGCTTTTCCTTTTCCGCCTTCAACGCCCGTTCCGTCTCTCCCAGACGCTCTCTGTATTTCATCGCCAGATCGAATTTTTGTTCACGGATCGCATTTTCCTTTTCCTCCGTCAATTCCCGTATCTCCGTTTCATATGCGGAAATGCCCGGAGATACGGAATAGCTGTCCAGCCGCTTTTTTGACGCGGCCTCGTCGATCAGATCGATCGCCTTGTCGGGCAAAAATCTCTCCGGAATATATCGCACGGAATATCGAACTGCAGCCTCCAGCGCCTCGTCGGGAATCACGATCTTGTGGTGATTTTCATACTTGAAGCGTAAGCCACGCAGAATTTCGAATGTCTCCTCGTGAGTCGGTTCTGCGACCAGAACGGACTGAAAGCGCCGTTCCAACGCGGCGTCCTTTTCGATGTGTCTTCGGAATTCCGCGGTCGTCGTCGCGCCGATCACCTGCAATTCGCCTCTGGCAAGTGCAGGCTTCAAAATATTGGCGGCATCCACGGCGCCTTCCGCCGCGCCCGCTCCCACGATCGTATGGATCTCGTCGATAAAAAGAATGATGTTTCTGTTTTTCATCACCTCTTCCATGACCTTCTTCAATCGGTCTTCGAATTCGCCGCGATATTTTGCGCCCGCGATCATTGCGCTGATATCCAGCGCGATCACCGTCTTCTCCGAGAGATTATCCGGAACCGTTCCCGAAGCGATCCTTTCGGCAAGTCCCTCCACGACCGCCGTTTTTCCAACGCCCGGCTCTCCAATCAAGCAGGGGTTGTTTTTCGTTCTGCGCGAAAGGATCTGGATCACCCGCTCAGTCTCTGCCGCTCTGCCGATGATGGGATCGAGAAGCCCCATCGAAGCGTACGCCGTCAGATCTCTTCCAAACTGTCCGATCGCGGAAAGCGAGGTCTTCGGCTTTTTCGTCATCACATCCGCCTCACCACCGATGTCACCGAAAAAGGAAATGATATCGGTCTGCAGCTCGTTTATGCTGATATTCTGCGCGATCAGAAGCTTCACCGCCACCGATTCCTTTTCCTGAAGCATTGCGAGCAGAAGATCCTCCGTGCCGATCAACGAATGTCCGTATTTTTCCGCCATTCCCGAGGAAAGCTCGATCACTCTTCTGAGCGCGGGCGTCATATCCGCAGAATCCGGATGCGTTTGCGCGCCGGAGCCCGAAATTTCACGGATCAGCCTTTTCAACGGCTCGTACTCGATTCCGCGCGCCAGCAAAATGCCCCCGCCCACACTTTCATTGTCCTTCGTCATAGCAAGGAGCAAATGCTCCGTACCGATATAGGTATGCCCAAGCAAGCCCGCTTCCGAAGAAGCGCTCTTGAGCGCATTTTTCGCCGTCGGCGTAAATTTATTCTGTATCAAATCGCAATTCCTCCATATGCACGATTTCCTTTCAGGAGTTTCCGAAAAGTATCTTGCGTTTTTTCCGATTTTGGTATATAATGAATATACAGTATCATTATATCCAGAATGGAGGCGTAAAATGCTATCAAAAGTATTTGGTGCGGGATTTTTTGGCATCGAAGGTTATTCCGTCACTGTAGAATGTAACGCAAACGACAGACTACCTGCTTTCAATATCGTCGGACTTCCCGACGCGGCGATCAAGGAATCGAAAGAAAGAATCCGCGCCGCCATTACCAACAGTGGATTTTTCTTTCCCGACGCGGAAATCACCGTTAATCTGGCTCCCGCTGATAAAAAGAAGGAAGGCTCCTCCTACGACCTCGCGATCCTGATTTCGATTCTGATATGCGCGGGAATCGTTCCCGAACACATTTCCATGGATGAAAAATGCTTCATCGGCGAGATCTCCCTTTCCGGCGAGATCCGCAGTGTCAGAGGCGCGCTCACCATGTGTCTTGCCGCACGAAAAGACGGAAAGAAAGAGATCTTCATTGCGGCGGAAAACGCCAAAGAAGCCTCCATTGCAGAAGGCGCGACCGTTTACGCAGTACGAAACGTCCGCGAGCTGATCGCTCATCTGAAGGGAGATTCCGTCTTATCCGCAACGAAATTTGATATCAGCGTATTTGAAGACCAATCCGCAAACGCCTCTCTCGACTTTGCTGACGTAAAAGGACAGGCTCGCGCCAAGCGCGCTCTGGAGATCGCAGCAGCCGGCGGTCACAACGTATTACTCATCGGACCTCCCGGCACGGGGAAAAGTATGCTTGCGAAACGATTGCCGAGCATTCTTCCGAAATTGACATTGGAGGAAGCCATCGAAACGACCAAGATCCATTCCGTTTCCGGATGCTTGCCCGACAACGTTTCTCTTCTGACACAGCGCCCCTTCCGTTCGCCGCACCACACCATGTCTGCCGCAGGACTTGCGGGAGGCGGTAAATTCCCGTCCCCCGGAGAGATCTCGCTTTCTCACAACGGCGTTCTCTTTCTGGACGAGCTTCCCGAATTCTCCACGCAAGCGATGGAGGTCCTCCGTCAGCCTATCGAAGACCGGAGCGTGACCATCACGCGTGTCAGCGGAAAAGTCACGTTTCCCGCCGATTTCATGCTCGTATGCGCTATGAACCCCTGTAAATGCGGTTATTACGGTCATTCCTCGCAGAAATGCACCTGTTCTCCCGCGGATATCAAAAAATACCTTTCCCGTATCAGCGGACCGCTTCTCGACCGTATCGATATTCAGGTGGAAATGCCCTCGCTCTCTTACGAGGAGATCGCGTCCGACAAGCCCGATGCCACCGTGGAAACCTCCGCCATGATTCTCGAAAAGGTCAATCGTGCGCGCGCATTCGCACAAAAGCGATATAGCGGAGAAACCAAGCTTTACTGCAACGCGGCGCTTTCGTCCTCACAAATACGAAAATACTGCAAGCTTGACGGCGCGGCAGAAAACATTCTGAAAAAAGCTTTCGACCGTCTCGGTCTTTCCGCGCGAGGCTACGACAGAATTCTCCGTGTAGCAAGAACGATCGCCGACCTCGACGGAAGCGAGGAGATCAAAGGCGCTCACATCGCGGAAGCGATCCAGTTCCGCTCTCTCGACAGAAAATATTTCTCTTGATATTTCTTATCCGATAGAAAGCACGAAGTTGTAAAAAACAGATTCTGTCGGGGATGGTTCGTGTACAATCCCTCACCGACTCACGTCGGAGCTCCCTTTACACAAAGGAGCCATACGCGGTTCGATAATTTTGAAAATTGTACGCTGACAGTACTTTCAAATTTATCAAACTTCACATAACAAACTCGTTATCAAAAAAATTATATAATAAGAAAGGAGATCATCACCATGATTTCTCAAAACTACAAAACGGAATTTATTGAATTCCTTCTTGACGCAGGCGTACTGAAATTCGGCGATTTCATCGCAAAGAGCGGAAGAAAGCTTCCCTACTTCATCAATGCAGGCGACATCAAGACCGGCAAACAGATCGAAAGACTCGGCGAATTCTACGCGCAGTGCTACCTCGACAAGATCGGCGCTGACAAGAACACCGTCCTCTACGGTCCTGCTTACAAGGGTATTCCGATCGCAGTAGCCGCTGCAGCAGCGCTCGCAAAGCACGACATCGACGTTCCCTTCTTCTTCAACCGCAAGGAAGCAAAGGACCACGGTGAAGGCGGCGTATTCGTTGGCTTCGTTCCGAAGAACGGCGAAGAGATCATCATCGTTGAAGACGTTATCACCGCAGGCACCGCGATCCGCGAAAGCCTCGCTACCATGCAGACCCTCGAGGGCGCAAAGGTTTCCGGCGTTATCATCATGGTAAACCGCATGGAAAGAGGTAAAACCGATATGGGCGCTATGGAAGAGATCACCAAGGAATACGGCTTCCCCGTTTACTCCATCGTAACCATTTACGATATCATCGACTACCTCGAAGCACATCCCGAAAGACTCCCCAGCCCCGACCACATCGACCGCATCAGAGCATACCTCAAAGAATACGGCCCGAAGGCTTGATCTTGTTTACAGAACAAGATCGAACTAAGTTTGCCCGAGCAGGCTTAACTTCACTTGGGTGAATACCCAAACTTCACTGCGCGTATTGCGCTGCTTCACCTTTGCGATAGCAAAAACTTCACAAACGCAAAAAAACACCTGCTGTCCCAACGGATAGCAGGTGCTTTTATTTTATATTATTATCTTCTTCTCATGAGTTTCTGACTGCGGATATCCTTGCCCGCGAAAACACAGACCTCAAATTCACCGAACAAACGGGAGGTAATGCGGTCGGAATATTTCGCGAGAAGCTCCTCTTTTCGCACGTTCGTGGAAATGATCATGCTCTTTTCCGCGATCAGGCGGGAGTTGACGAGGTTATACAGACACGGAACGGTAAACTGCGTTTGCATTTCCGTGCCAAGATCGTCGATGATCAGCAGATCGCAATCCATATAACGAGCCGTTCTGTTTTCGCCCGCAGGTACTCTTCCGAAGCGCTCCGCCTCAAAATCGGCAAATATCTTCTGCGCGCTTTCATAAACGACGTCGTAACCATTCTCGATGAGAACCTTCGCGATCGCGCTGGAAAGATGCGTCTTTCCGAGACCCGTCGTACCGACGAACATTAGATTCCGCATAACGTTGCCGTCAAACTGCGCCGCGTAGGCTTTTGCGCGGTTCAGAACGCGCTCCATATTCACCCTCTCCTGACCTTCGTAATATCTGAGATCGAAGGTGTCGAAGTTTTGCTTTTCGATCAATCGAAGAACGCCGGAGCTTTCATAACCGGCATGATTCAACGCGCTGCGCAGACATTTGCACATCTTGCCGTTTACAAAGCCCGTATCCATGCATTCGTCGCACTCGTAATGCACGTCGCTGTAATCCGCCGGGTAGCCGTTGGCGCGAAGCAATTCCGCTCTTGCCTCCAGAAGCATATTGTTGTCCTCTTCCAAACGGCGAATCCTTTCGTCAAGACCCACTCTTCCGTTCAGCGCCTCGCGCATGATACGGAGTCCCGTCGTCGAAAGCGCGCGATCGATCTCCGCGATCTGAGGAAGCTTCCGGTGAAGCTCATCCTTTCTCGCTTCCGCCGCTTGCTTGGCGTGCATATTTTTATCCTTGAACTGCGCCGCTATGCGCTTGTAATTTTCAGCATTGTATGCCATAGTAACTCCTGTCCTGCAATCGCCTCGCGGCACTGCCTTTCGTATTCCGCGCTTTTACGCGCCTTCGGATTCGTCTCCGCGGAGCGTTGCCGCCGCAAAAAATTCATCCAGATCAAATCCGACGTTTTGCGTTGCTTCCTTCTGCTTCTTCTTGTCGTACTGCGCCTTACCCTTCGGGAGATAGTTTTCAACGTCCTCCTTCGTGCGACAGCCCTCGTTAAACCATGTGTTGAGGATCTTGTTCTCGTACGACATCTTCGGCGAAGGGATCGATGACATCATCTGATAGTAGCCGAGCTCAATGACCTCGTACGGAAAATTCCAATCAATGACCCAACGGGAAACGCATTGCTTTTCCACGGGTGTCAGCGCGCGCTCGCCAATACCGTAAAGCAAGCGGATCTTGTATTCCATATCGTTTTTGCGCTCTTCCTTTTCAATGAAGGCCTCCAACGCGCCCGCCGTCACCGTACCGCTATCATAAAGCGAGATCGCCGTCTTTTTCAGATAACGCACAGACGGTTTTCCGATATCGTGGCAATATTTGCAGAGTCGGACGATATATTCAAAGTCCAGACGCAATCCATCGTACAGATAGAACAACGCCTCCGTTTCCGTCGGCGTAAAGGTTTTTCCGAGAATTGCGGAACAAACGTCGATCAATTCTCTGACGTCGCTCGAATTGCTGATGCGAAGCATATCCTCGCCCGTATAGGTCGGTGTGAAGGCATCCTCGTACGGATCCTTCTCCACGGGGGCAAACGGTGTACGAACGGAAAGAACGCCCGCTTTTTCCCAAAAAAGAATCGCTTCCGCAAGGCGATCCTCGGAGACGTCCGCCACCGAGCAAAGCCCCTCAGCCGTTTTACCCTTTTCACTCGAAAGAGCGATCAGAACCCTGAGCTGTTCCGCAGACGCGGAAGCAAGAAAAGACACGCACGAACCGGGCAAATTCAAAACGGCGTTCCCAAAAAGAAATTCAAAATCCATTCACGATCCCTTTCCGAAAATGATATCCATAGCTGTATCAAAATTTCCAACCAATAGGTTTCCATAAATCTCCAAAAAAGGAGATTCCCTCTTCATTTTTATTTTCCACAGATTTTTGTGGAAAAATATCGGGTTTTTTATCCACATTTCCAACATGGTTTTCCACATATCGTTTTAAAAAACCCTTGTATTTACAGACTTTTTTGGATTTTTGTTCCCAAATTACCATTTTTTCTTTCCACAGGTTGTGGAAAACCATGTGTGAAAAACGATTTGTTTTCCACAGAAAAATCAAGAAAAAAACGAGAAATGATTCACAAATCACACAAAAATCGGTCCGCAAATTTTGTCATTTTCGCATCTTGACATCATACCGAATAGGCATAAGCGTTGAGCGAAACGTCCGCGCAATTTCCAACGTCCCATTCAAAAAATGCCGCCGCGCCGATCATCGCCGCATTATCGCCGCAATAACGAAGCTCAGGCATATAGAGAGAAAGGCCTCTGGACTTCGTGAATTCCTCCAGAGCGGTACGCAAATGAGAGTTTGCCGCAACACCGCCCGCGAGCACAAGCGCCTTCATATCGGGATTGCGGTCAAACGCCATGCCGAGCTTGAGTGTCACGCTGGAAACGGCAGCCTTGGTAAATCCCGCCGCAATATCCGCGCGCGGAATCTCCTCGCCCTTCTGCGCCATCTGGTTGAGCGTGTTCAGAACGGCAGTTTTGATTCCCGAGAACGAAAAATCGAGAGAATCGTCACGAATGGCGGCAGACGGGAACTTCATCGGGTTCTTTCCCTCGTATGCAAGCTTGTCCATTGCCGCGCCGCCGGGATAAGGCATACCCATGACGCGCGCGACCTTGTCGAAGCTTTCGCCCATCGCGTCGTCTCTCGTACCGCCGATCAAGGTATGCGTGCGGTAATCCTCCACGCGAACGATCGAGGTATGTCCGCCCGAAGCGACCATGCCGATAAAGGGCGGCTTCAGCTCGGGATGGCAGATATAATTCGCCGCGATATGTCCCTTGATATGATTAACGGGAATCAAGGGCTTCCCGTAGCTGTATGCCAACGATTTCGCGAAATTAACGGCAACGAGAAGCGCGCCGATCAATCCGGGATTGTTCGTAACGGCAACAGCATCAATATCGTCCATCGTAACGCCTGCAGTTTCAAGCGCTTCGTAAGTAATACCGGAAATCGCTTCGCTATGCGCGCGGCTGGCGATCTCCGGAACAACGCCGCCGAATTTCGCGTGGATCGCGATCTGCGAAGCGACGATATTGGAAAGAACGGTGATCTTCCCGTCCTTTCTTTCCAAAACGGCAGCAGCCGTTTCGTCACAGGAACTTTCAAAAGCAAGAATACGCATGATAATCTCCATTCAGCCGCCGCCGGCGGCACAAATAAAATCCTACTTTTCGATTCAATCTTACAAATACAAATTATATAAAACACCGTCTTCACGGGGCGCCGAATAGAAATTACGGCGTACGCCGACGTTTTCCCATCCGAGCTTTTCATAGAGACGCTGCGCCGCCGCATTGCTTGCGCGAACCTCCAGCATCATAACGGAAAGACCTCGGGCGATCCCCGCGTTTCTTTGCGCCGTCATCAATGCCTCACCGACACCCATATGACGGAAAGGGGGACACACCGCTACGTTGCAGATCTGTCCCTCGTCCAAAACACAAATCATACCCGCGTATCCGGCAAATTCACCGTCTACGAAAGCACAGAGAAATTCACTTTCTCCGCGAATCCCCTCCGAGCAAAGCATTTCATAGCTCCACGGAGCAGAAAAGCAGAGCTTTTCCAATTCCGCGACGTACAACGCCGATTCTTTCGTCATCGGCATGATTTCAATCTTATTGCTCATCGTTTAAAAACATCTCGAAAATTCCGTCACGGATCCGTTCGATCGCTTTTTCCAAGGCATCGCCCGAAAGCATGGAAATATCGTAAATTCCGCCACCTTGAAAGCAGACGATCTTATCCGACAAATGCGGATAGTACGCTCTGATGATTGCTTCATGATACGGTGTGACCGCCACGACAAGATCGTTATGGATCATATGATGCGGCGTCAGCTTCTTTGCGCTATGGGAGCGCGCGGAAAAACCGTGTCCGAACATTTTTTCAAGCGCCGCGGCGCACTCGCTCATCATCGGCGCATCCTCGTGAGCATAGATACCCGCGGAGGAAACGTCGTAGCGATCCCGTCCGTATTCGAACAGGATCGCCTCTGCAACTGCGCTCCGACAAGTATTGGCGGAACAAACAAACAGAATTTTCTTTCTCATCAGATCACTCTGGTGGGCTGATTTTCGATCGCGTCAGCGATGGAAGCAGCAGTATCGTTTTCGCAAAGCTCGATCGTACCTGCGTCGCACATAGCCGCAAGCTTGGGATCGATGGGGAGCTTCGCGAGAACGGGGATATCGAATTTAGCGGCGATCTCGTCGATCTTGCTTTCACCGAAAATGTGAATTTCCTTGCCGCAATCGGGGCACTTCACGTAGCTCATATTTTCAACGAGGCCCACGATCGGAATGTTCATAAGCTTTGCCATCTTGACAGCCTTTTCAACGATCAGAGATACGAGATCCTGAGGGCTGGTAACGATAACGATACCATCAAGCGGAATGGACTGGAATACAGTCAGCGGAACGTCGCCGGTGCCGGGAGGGCAGTCGATGAGCATGCAGTCAAGATCACCCCAGACAACGTCGGTCCAGAACTGCTTTACGGTGCCTGCGATAACGGGACCTCTCCATACAACGGGAGAAGTTACGTCTTCGAGAAGAACGTTTACGCTCATGACTTCAATACCGGTAGAAGTTTCCATGGGAAGGATGCCGCCGAGAGGAGCCGCATCGCAAATACCGGTGAGACCGAATGCCTTCGGGATAGAAGGACCGGTAATATCCGCGTCCATGATACCTACCTTATAGCCACGGCGGCGGAGCTCAACTGCGCTGAGGCTCGTTACCATGGATTTACCAACACCGCCCTTGCCGCTGACAACGCCGATAACCTTGCCAACCATGCTCATGGGGTTGATTGCTTCAAACATAGACTGCTTCTTGGAACCGCAGTTTGCGGAACAGGTGGAACAGTTGTGGGTGCATTCAGCAGGAGCTTCGTTCGCCTGCATTTCTTTTTCATTTGCCATTTTCATTAATCTCCTTATGCTTTGTTCTTTTTCAAACCGCTCCGTCGGCCGTACGACCGACGGGCGAAATCTTCCTAAATATTATATAAGCTTAAATTCAAAGAAGTCCTTCGTATTGTTGTAGCAGATATCGCAGGTCATCTGCGCAAGCGTATCAATATCGAAAGGATATTCTCCTCTTTCCACGTAGCCGCCGATCACGCTGCAAAGAATACGTCTGAAGTATTCATGGCGCGTATAAGAAAGGAAGCTGCGGGAGTCCGTCAGCATACCGACGAATATGCCGAGAGCGGAAAGGCTCGCGAGATTCTGAAGCTGATCTCTCATGCCGCGGATATGGTCGTTGAACCACCATGCGCTGCCGTGCTGCATGGGAGGCAGACAACAAAGTCCCTCTGCTTCCTCGCTCGTGTACTGGAAGCTTCCGATCAGCGTACCGAGAGCCGCGTTGTCTGCGGGATTCAGCGAGTAGAGGATCGTCTTGGGAAGCGCGCCATCCGTATTGAGCGCGTCAAGAAGTCTTGCGAGCGCCTGAATGCAATTTGCGCCGTTGATGGTATCGTAGCCGGTGTCGGGTCCGAGCAGATTCTTCATGATGGTGTTGGGAGAACGCATAGCGCCGAAATGGATCTGCATGATCCAGCCGTACTTGACGTATTCCGCGCCGAAGAAACGGATCATCGCGCTCTTGTACACGGTAGTCATTTCCGCAGTTGCCTTTTCACCCGAAAGAACCTTTTTGAAAGCCTCGTCAGCCGCAAGCTTTGCTTCCTCTGCGGTCTTCGTATCGTCGAATACGACGGCATCGTCGAAGCCGTGGTCAGCCGTACGACAACCGTTTTCTTCAAAGAAAGCCGTTCTCGTCGCAAGCGCCGCGCAGAGAGAATCGATGTCACTAATCTCCATGCCGCAGACCGCGGAAAGCTTTGCGATATAGTCGCAGAAATCGGGCTTGTCCAGATTCATGACGCGGTCGGGACGGAACGCAGGCAGAACCTGCACGTCGAAGGTATCGTCTTCTGCAATGATCTTGTGATATTCAAGAGAGTCGATGGGATCGTCCGTGGTGCAAAGCAGCTTGACGTTGGACTTTTTGATGATCTCACGAACGCTCATATCGTCGCCTGCGAGCTTTTCGTTTGCGAGATTCCATACTTCCTCGCAGGTTTCGGGGGAAAGAATTCCTTCATAACCGAAATAACGCTTCAGCTCAAGATGGGACCAGTGATAGAGAGGGTTGCCGATCAGAGAAGGAAGAGCGCTTGCAAACGCCTCGAATTTTTCATAATCGTCAGCGTCCCCGGTGATCACGCGTTCGGGAAGTCCGCAGGAACGCATAGCGCGCCATTTGTAATGGTCAGCGCCGAGCCAGATTTCCGTGATGTTCTTATATTTTTTATTTTCGGCAATTTCTTTCGGATTCACATGGCAATGGTAGTCAATAATGGGCATTTCCGCTGCATAATGATGATACAGAATTTCTGCCGTCTTGGTATCAAGCAAAAAATTGGTGTCCATAAATGGTTTCATTGTGTTTACCGTCCTTTTCTCAATGTATTTTGAGGAATTTTAAAAAATTCCGATAATCTAACTTAAATTATATACCAAACACTTTACAAATGCAACACATTATTGTATAATTATAGATGGATATTTTTAAATTTTTTAAATTTACCCTATTATTTAAAGGAAATATCCGTCCAGTTCAAAAATTCAGCGTCTTTGACGCAATTAAAAATCGGAGGTATGAATCCCATGAACGATATTTTGAAACAAATCGGCGATTACGGCATCGTGCCCGTTATCAAAATCGAAGATGCGGAAAAAGCGGTCCCGCTCGCAAAGGCTCTCGCAAACGGAGGTCTTCCCCTCGCAGAGGTAACTTTCCGTACCGCTGCCGCAGCTCAGGCTATCAAGAACATCACAGAAGCTATGCCCGATATGCTCGTCGGCGCAGGCACCATTCTCACCACCGAGCAGGTTGACCAGGCGGTCGCTGCCGGCTCCAAATTCATCGTTTCTCCCGGATTCAATCCGAAGGTTGTAAAATACTGCGTGGAAAAAGGCATCCCCGTATGCCCCGGCTGCACGACCTGCGGCGAAATGGAACAGGCGATGGAGCTCGGACTTGACGTCGTCAAATTCTTCCCCGCAGAAGCAATCGGCGGTCTCAACGTGATCAAATCCGTTTCCGGTCCTTATCCCAAGCTCAAATTCATGCCCACCGGCGGCATCAACGAGGACAACATCCTCTCCTACCTCAAGAACCCCAAGATCCTTGCGTGCGGCGGTAGCTTCATGGTTAAGGATTCTCTGATCAACGAAGGCAAATTCGACGAGATCGAAAAGCTCGCGAAAAAGGCGGTTGCGCTCATGCACGGCTTCGAGATCGTTCACGTTGGTATCAACAGCGAAAACAAAGAAGAAGGCGAAAAGACCGCTGCTCTTCTCTGCAAGCTCTTCCTCCTCGATCCCGACGTTCGCTCCAAAGCAACCTTCGCAGGCACCAAGTTCGAGGTCATGCACCTTCCCTTCCGTGGCAAAAACGGTCACATCGCTATCGGTTGTAACTTCCCCGACCGCGCTCGCTCCTATCTCGAAAGACTCGGCGTTGAATTCGACGAATCCACCGCAACCTACGATGAAAAGGGCAAGCTGAAGGTCGTTTACATGAAGGACGACATCGGCGGCTTCGCATTCCATCTTATCCAGAAATAATATTATGTGCGTAAAAATCCATTTTCTCACAGAGAAAATGGATTTTTTCTTTTTGGCTTTCAGCTATGATTTGTGCAAAATATCCATAAATCAAGAAAAAACTTCTCCAAAAACTTTCCGAAAACTATAGAAATTTTTGAAAATATCGTGTATACTACTTGGGTATTAAAAAATTTGTATACTCACGAAGACAAATACCCCTGTTGTTTGTCGGAGGTTTATTTTAAGGAGGACACATCCATGAAAAAGAAAATGACAACCGTCGCATTCTCTGATACGCCCGAACAGGCAGAAAAACTGAATGCGTTGATTGCTTCTTACAAAAACACGGAAGGCAATCTGATGCCCGTTCTGCAGGGCGCTCAAGATATCTACGGTTATCTTCCCCTCGAAGTTATGAAGACCATCGCGATCGGTCTCGACGTATCCGTTTCCGAAGTATACGGCGTAGCTTCCTTCTACTCCCAGTTCACCCTCAATCCCAAGGGTAAGGTTTCCATCGCCGTTTGTCTCGGTACCGCTTGCTACGTTAAGGGCTCCGGCAAGCTTCACGAAAAATGCATGGAAATCACCGGAATCGGCGCGGGCGACATCTCTCCCGACGGCAGATTCTCTTACGATGCAACCCGTTGCATCGGTGCTTGCGGTCTCGCTCCCGTTATGACTGTTAACGGTGACGTTTACGGCAGAATTACTCCCGCCGACGTAGAAGGCATCATCCGCAAATATCTTTGATATGAAATAAGTGGAAAGGAAAACCGAAGATATGATCAACAACATTGAACAATTGAACGTATTGAAAAATAAATATGCTCCCACCGTTGCTATGCGTCTCGGTCACGGACACGTCGTTGACGCAGGTGACGGCATCCGCAAAAACGTTCTGATTTGCGGCGGTACCGGTTGTACCTCCTCTCACTCCATGGACGTTCGTGAGGCTCTCGTAAAAGAGCTTGAGATCGCAGGCATCGCAGACGAAATCAAGGTCGTTACCACCGGTTGTTTCGGTCTTTGCGCACTCGGCCCGATCATGATCGTTTATCCCGAAGGTACCTTCTA